>JANQMY010000458.1 GCA_028279895.1 Alphaproteobacteria bacterium | reverse complement strand
ATCTGGTCCACCCGGCGGCACGACCTTAGACGGTAGAGCACATGCCACAGCAGTGCTTGACCGGCGATCGGCCGCAAGACTTTCCCGGGCAGCCGCGTGGACCCCATGCGTGCCTGGACAATCGCAAGCGTTCCATTCGCCATTAGGACGCCTCCGCCCAGCCCGTGCGCACATGTTTCAGTGGCCGCAACCCGTCGCTTGGGTCTGCCCGCCATTCACGATCTTCGGATTCGCTGGGTGTGGGGGTTTTCTCCCCGGCCCCATCGGCCGCGAAGCCATCACGCATGTCGGAAATCACCAAACCGATCTGCTCGGGCAACCAGCAATGCCCCGCACCGTACTCGGCACCGGACGCGTCGAGATCCAAATGGAACTCAATAACCGGCGCCTGCCAGCGATGCACGGCCCGATAGATCACGGCGGGCGACACCGTATGATCGGACCAGCCAACGGGGCATCCGGCCTTTTTCCGGATGGTGTCGATGGCCGACAAGTTGGCTTCGGCCACGGGAGTCGGATAAGCCGACACGCAATGGAGTAAAACAATGTCGCGTGCGCCGCTTTCCTTCAGCGTATCCACCGCATGCGAAATTTCATCCAATGTGGCCATCCCGGTCGATAGAATGACCGGCTTTCCCGTATGCGCCACTTTCTTCAGAAGGTCTGTCCACAGAAGTTCGTACGATGCGATCTTATAGAACGAGACGTAGGGAAGCAGCGCGTCCACCGCCTCCAATGAAAAAGGGGTACAGGAAAATTCGATGCCACGCCGTTCGCAGCGTTCCGCGATATGCGGCAAGAACGCCTCCGGCAGCTCCCACGCTTCACGCGCCCGGTGCTTTTCGCTTTTGCGCAGGATCTCGGGCGCAAACATTTCCGAAACCTTAAACAGCTGAAACTTGACGGCATCGCAACCGCAATCCGCCGCCGCATCGACGAATTCCAAACAGCGCCCGAGGTCTTGTGCGTGATTGCTGCTGACCTCGGCGATGAAACGAACGGGTGTCATGTGACCCCAACCTCTTTTCAAGCGTTTAACGAACTGCCTCAACTTATCAGCGGACCGTTAACCGGCCGTTAGGCGTGATAACCCTAATAATCGGAAAACGCATGAGTGAGACATGCCGATTCAAGCATATGGTAATAATCTGTTTACGGAATGGCAGGGCCACGCCGGACCGGTGGTAGACGTCGTTGCTGGGCGCGAGATCATCGACTGTTCCGTCTGCGGATTTCGCCATGTAATCCCCCTGCCCAGCATCGAGTCCCTGCAGGAAACCTATGCCACCGAGTATTACCGCGACGAAAAACCCACTTATCTGACGCATGCCTCCGAAGACTATGAGTGGTCGACATTGGCTTTTAAGGACCGCCTCGACATATTTGAGAGCCAACTCCCACCGGGGCGGCGCAAGCTTCTCGATGTGGGTTCCGGCCCCGGCCTTTTCCTGAAATATGCTGCCGACCGCGCATGGGACGTTCACGGCGTCGAACCCTCAGCACAAGCCGCACAACACACACGCGATCTCGGACTTGCCGTGACGCAAACGTTCTTTGGCCCCGAGTCCGCAGCCGACCTGGGCACCTATGATGTCGTCCACATGAACAATATGCTGGAACACGTGCCCAACCCCCGCGAACTGATGTCCACCGCTGCGGACCTGTTGGCAGATAACGGTTTAATCTGCGTCTGCGTTCCCAATGACTACAATCCGCTGCAGGAAGTCCTGCGCGAGAATGCCGGGCTTGCCCCCTGGTGGGTCGTGCCCAGCCATCACCTCAACTATTTCAACTTCGACACGCTGACCGGGCTGATCCAAACAAACGGATTCGAGGTGATCCGGCAAACCACCAGTTTCCCCATGGAACTCTTTCTGCTCATGGGCGACCGCTATGTGGGCGATGAAACGCTGGGTCGCGCCTGCCACACAAAGCGCAAGCTCTTCGATATGACGCTAGAGCAAGCGGGCCAAGGTAATCTGCGCCGTGCGCTCTATGAAACCTTTTCCAAGCTGGGCCTTGGGCGCGAAGCCATCGTCATCGGCAAGAAGGTCTGACCCATGACAATCGACACCAGTACATTAGGACCGGCGCGCAGCGTCAGCGACCTTTTGAAATTCGACAAATTCTATCTGTTCGGCGCATCGGCCGGTGCCATCGACATTGAAAGCTTCCTCGGGGCGCAGGGTAAAGAAATCGTCGGCTTTGCTGACAACGCCTCCGTCAAACACGGTACGTTATTCCGTGGGCGTACCGTCTACGATCCGGCGCGATTGCCTGCAATGTTGGATGATCAGACGGCCATCGTCATTGCCAGCGCCTATCAGGTCGAAATTGCCGATCAACTGATTTCGGATTTAAAAATCCCTCTCGCTCAGATTTTTCCTTACATCTCGGACATGTTCCAGAACCATTTCGGTCAGGCGGCCGTCGAGGGGCATACGCAAGACGTTCAATGGCTGATGGACCGCGTCGCCGATGCAGAATCCCGCCGCTACATCGAAAACCTGATTGCCTTTCGATGGACCATGGATCCACGAACGCTCCAGCGTAACCCATGCCTAAAAGGCTTCTACGATTACAAACCGGCTGCCAGCAACGGCCATGCCGTCGTCGGGCCACGCAAGGGCGACCGCATTATCGATTGCGGTGCGTTCAATGGCGACACGGCGCGCAGTTTCCTGGAGCGCCTGGACCGGGATTGCGAAATCATCGCCATTGAACCGGTGAGCAGCAATTACGACTCCCTGGCACAATGGATTGCAAAGGAGCAGCTCGGCACAAAAGTGACGCCCCTCAAGATCGGCGTCGGCGAACAGCGCGCCACCATGGCGATTGAAATTGTTTCCGACACGGAGGACCCGCGCGCCACGCTGGCCCACGATAAACACAGCGGGCAGACGGAAGAGGTGGCGATCGAGAGCATTGATGGAATCGTTAATGGGTCGGAGGCCCAAATCGATTACCTGAAGATCGACATTGAAGGCTTCGAACCGGAAGCCTTGCGCGGTGCCGCTCAGGTGCTTCAGCGCGACAAGCCAGATCTCGCCATCGCCGGCTATCACAAAGCCGAGCATTTATGGGAGCTGCCTCAGCTCATCCGGCAGATCGAACCGAGCTACCGCATTTTTGTCGGCCACCATCCGGCGGCCCCCTATGAATGCGAATTCTTCTGTACCGCCCGGCAGTAAAGGGACTTTCCACGAGCCATGCTTGAGAACGCTTTCAACACACCAACGGAAAAGAACTTCTTCTCCCCCGGGCGCATCATGTCGGGTGCGGGCACACGGAATAAAATTCCGGAATTGGTCCGCGGCAACGGCCCCATCATTGTCGTCGCAGACACGCTGTTCGCGGCCGACCCGCTTATCGACGACCTCCATCCGGTGCGACGCATCACGGTTTCCGGAGAACCGGACGAAGCCACATTGCTGTCGGCCGCTGTCGAGGCGCCGAAAGACGCTGCGTGGATCGTCGCCATTGGCGGCGGTAGCACCATCGATACCGCAAAGGCAATTTGCGCTTACTTGCGCCATGGCAAACTGCGGATACGCGACGAGAGTTCCGTGGTCGGCGCACCCCATTTGATCGCCGTTCCCACCACCGCCGGGTCCGGGTCCGAGACCAGCCGGTTTTTCATCATGGCCGATAAGGACAGCGGACAGAAGATATCCATCCGCTCTTGGTCTTGCGTGCCGGAATTGGCGGTTCTGGACCCGTATTTCTTGGCCAATGCCCCCGCCTCCACCTTGGCCCTGGGCGCCTTCGATACCTTTGTGCATTTGTGGGAAACCTTCGTTTGCCGGCACGAGCGGTCTCCGTTTAACGATGCCCTCTGCTTGAACGGCATGCCCCAAGTGCTGAAGGGCGTTCACCGCCTGCAGAACAACAGCCTTACCCTGGAAGACATTCTGGCCCTGCAGCAATCGGCAAGCTTGGGCGGCATGGCCATATCGAATGTGCGCACCGGCATGGTGCACACGCTGGGAGAGTCGCTCGCCGCACAAGTAGACTTGGCACACCCGGCCTCTCTGTTCGTTTTCTTCTCCCATGTGTTGCGGTCCTACGCGTCGGAAATCCAGGACCGCGTCACGCAGCTCGATATTGTCACCCAATCCGTGATGCCCGAATTCGGACCGGTCACCATCGAAACCCTGTGCGGTTTCTGGTCCGACATTTTCGATCATGTGGGGGTAACGGACGACATTCAGAACACCATCGCCGCCACCTCCATTTCCGGGGCAGACCTGTTGGACACCATCGCGCGCGACACGGTTCTGGCGAAAGAAAACCCTGTTGAATTGAAAGACAAGGACATCCAATGGATCACCGAGACGTCTCTGAAACGCTTCACGGCGAATTTGCAGAGCGACCTGTCCGTGGCGACAAGTCTCTAATCGAGCTTGCCAACCGCATCCGGCAGCTCACGGTTGCCTCGATTTTTCATGCAGAGTCCGGACATCCGGGCGGCTCGCTTTCCTGTGTGGACATTCTGGCAACTCTGTACGGCTGGGAACTCACCCTGCCCTCGCGCGCGGATGCAAGCGACGCGCGTGATCGCTTCGTTCTGTCGAAAGGACATGCCTGTCCCGCGCTGTATGCCACATGGGCGGCACTTGGACTGATTGCACCGCAAAGCGTGACCACACTGCGGAAACTGGGCAGCCCCCTTCAAGGTCATCCGCATGTGATCGACATGCCCTTGGCCGAAACCAGTACCGGATCGTTGGGTCAAGGGTTTTCGGCTGCCGTCGGGATGGCGTTGGGGCTACGGCACCAAAAGCAAGCAGACCGCGTCTATGCGCTGTTGGGCGACGGTGAGCTTCAGGAAGGCCAGGTTTGGGAAGCGGCCATGTCTGCAAGCCATCACGGCGTCGATAATCTGTGTGCGATCGTCGACTACAACAAACTGCAAAGCGACGATCTAAACGAAAAAATTATGGCGCTTGAACCGCTGGCTGTCCGTTGGCGCGCATTTGGTTGGCATGCCCTTGAAATTGACGGGCACGATCTTGAAGCGATCAAGGGTGCGCTCGACACCGCACGCAACACCGGGGGCCGGCCGACGGTCATCATCGCCCACACGGTCAAGGGGAAAGGCGTGTCTTACATGGAAGACAACGCCCCGTGGCACGGCAGCGTCAAGCTTTCTCAAGAAGACATTTCCAAAGCCCTTCAAGACTTATCCCTGGACAACGCAACAGCTCAGGATTGGATCGATGGCATCATCAATTAGCGCACTGAAAGCCGACGCAGCGGAAAGTTCTGCGCCTCAACTGATCGGTACGTCCGGAGACTCGCTCCGCGAAGCATTCGGCAAAGCTCTGTCATCGTTGGCGGACGGCTATCCCAATGTGGTCGTGCTGGACGCAGATATTGCAGGCGGCACCGGCGTGCATCATTTCCGCGCCAGCCACCCCGATCGCTTTTTCCAGTTCGGCATCGCCGAACAAAACATGATGTCGGTTGCCGGCGGCATGGCGGCGACCGGGCTCATCCCCGTGGTTACGACATTTGCCGTTTTCTGTTTGCGGGCCGTAGAACAAGCCAGGCTGTCCATCGGATATGCAAACCGCAACGTCAAAATCGTGGCCAGCCACCCAGGACTCGATGTGGGCCCTGACGGGGGCTCCGCGCAATGCCTGGAAGATATTGCGGCGTTCCGCGCCATTCCCGGAATGACGGTCATCTCCCCAGCTGACCCGTACGAAATGCAACTCGCCACGGAAGCAGTGCTTCAGTATGACGGGCCGGTTTACATGCGGACCGGCCGCAGCCCATCCGAACGCATCGTCGACGAAAACCATACCTTCGAAATCGGACGGGCCAGCACGCTGCGCGACGGCCGGGATGTCACATTGGTCGCCTGCGGTGTCGAAGTCGCCCGTGCGTGCGAGGCAGCGGACCTGCTGAAGGCGGAAGGGATCAACGCGCGCGTCTTGAACATGGCAACGATCAAACCCGTCGACACGGCAGCACTGCAAACCGCCGCCCTGGAGACCGGATGTTTTGTGACCTGCGAAGATCATAACATCCATGGCGGGCTTGGATCGGCCGTTGCCGAATCCCTAAGTCAAACTGTTCCGTGTCCGATCGAATTTATCGGCGTTCAAGACCGCTTCGGCGAATCCGGTGAACCGGCTGAGCTGGCCGAGCATTACGGCTTGACAGCTCCATTCATTGCCGCAGCCGCCAAACGCGCCATCGCGCGCAAATCACAGCGCTAGGGAGATCTCGTCATGCCGGATCTGCTGACAAACCGGAAAGTGCTTGTTACCGGCGGCAGCCGTGGCATCGGCCGTGCCATCGCTTTGCGGATGGCGGAAGCCGGCGCCGATGTGGCCGTCACCTACCATACCAAATCCGACATGGCCGCCATTATTGCCGAAGACATTGCGGCGTTGGGGCGTAAGTCGGCCGCCATTCCGATGGTAATTCCCGAGCGGAATTCCATCCGCGAGGCGATTGTTTCAGCCAACAAGGCGCTCGATGGGTTGGATGTCTTGGTCAACAATGCCGGCATCAATAAACCGACCGATTTCGACGAGATCAGCGACGACGATTGGGACCTGATCATGGGGGTTAATCTCAAAGGCCCCTTCATTTGCGCTCAGGAAGCGCTTCCCTATCTCAGGCGGTCCGATTGTAGCAGCATCATCAATATCGGCTCCGTAAGCGGACAATATGGCGGTCCGCGCACGGCACACTACGCCGCCAGTAAAGCGGGGCTGATCTCACTATCTCAAGTCATCGCCCGGTTCGGTGCACCCAACGGCATTCGGTGCAATACACTGGCCGCGGGGTTGATCGAATCCGACATGGCGGAAGCCGCCATGCAATCCGGCGTGGTCTCGAAGGCCGCCGAGGCAATCGTCATGAAACGGATGGGATCCGCCAACGAGGTCGCCGATGCGGCGATCTTCCTGGCAAGTGACCAATCGAGCTACGTGACGGCCCAAACGCTGAATGTGAACGGAGGGCTTTACTTCTAATGCCCCAAAAGACTCTTCTCATCGTTTGCGGCGGTATCGAAGCCGTCCATGGCATTGCGCTCGCGAAAGCGCGCGGTCTGCATGTGGTGGTGTCGGACATGAACCCTGAGGCGCCGGGTTTCAAAGTGGCCGACGATGCTCTGATCGCCTCGACCTACGATGTGGAAGAAACTGTCGCAGTCGCGACCCACTATCACAACAATGTCCGTCGGATCGATGGCGTGATGTGCCTTGGCGCAGACGTTCCGCGAACGGTCGCGGCGGTGGCCAAATCGCTCGGCTTGCCGGGCATATCGGAACGCTCCGCCGCGCTTGCGGCCGACAAGCTGGCCATGAAGCAGCAATTCTCGAAAGACGGCGTCCCCGCCCCGTGGTTTCAGCCGGTGGCCGACCTCTCCGATCTGAAAAAGGTGATGTGCCAGCACGCCGGTCAACTGGTGATCAAACCCGCCGACAGCCGCGGAAGCCGCGGCGTTCAACGAATTGACGCAAGCTCAGACTTGGCGAAAGCTTTTGCACGCGCCCAAAAGGAATCCCCCACCGACCGCGTGATCGTCGAAGAGTATCTGAGCGGCCCGCAGATCTCGACGGAATCGATCGTCCTGGACGGCAAAGCCTATACGCCGGGGTTTTCGGACCGAAACTACGAGTACTTGGATCGCTTTGCGCCGTTTTTCATCGAAAATGGCGGCGATCTTCCAAGTCATTTGCCGGCCAATCAACAAGAAGAAATCTGCGCGCTTGTCGAAAAAGCCGCCGCGAGCTTGGGGATCGTCAACGGCAATGTGAAAGGCGACATCGTTGTTCACAACGGCGAACCCTATGTCATCGAACTGGCCGCGCGTTTAAGCGGTGGCTATTTCTGCACGCTGGAAATCCCACTCAATACGGGCGTCGACTTCGTCGGCAACGTCATCAAACTTGCGCTTGGAGAGACGGTGAATCCGCATGACCTTGTGCCGAAGCGTCAGACCCCCATCGCGCAGCGTTACAAATTCGTCCCGCCCGGCCGTATTGCCAAGATCGGGAACACAGATTTCGTTCGCGGTATGGACGGCATCGAAGAGCTGATGATTTCCGCTCAGACAGGCGACGTCGTTCAGAATACGGAAAATACGACGGCACGCGTCGCCATGGTTATCGCCACTGGTTCAGATCGTGCGGAAGCGGCCGCACGGGCCCAGGCGGCCATCGATTCGCTCGACATCATCGTCGAGCCGATCGACGCCACGGCACGACCTGCCACCCCAAATCAGAAAACGGTTCTATCGGTATCTGCTCAATGACCATGCGTTCCTTATTTGCGTACTCCGTCTTCCATCTCAATATCTGTTTTTCGTCCATCGACGAAGACAAGCGACCGCAATTGGTCGAAAAATGCTATTGGCCCCTGCTCCGATTGGCGGACGATTTGGACGTTCCTATCGGACTTGAAGCCAGCGGATACACGCTTGAAGAAATTCATCGCATCGATCCCTCTTGGATTGCCCGGCTCAAATCCTTGATCGACCGGGGTGTGGTGGAACTCATCGGGTCCGGCTATAGCCAGCTCATCGGCCCTTTGGTTCCTGCCGATATCTCCCGCGCCAATCTTTCATTCGGTCACGAGGTTTATCAGCGGTTGCTCGGCACACGGCCGACCACGGCACTCGTGAACGAACAGGCCTATTCTTGCGGGATCGTCCCCATCTACCTGGAAAGCGGCTATGACACCATCATCATGGATTACGACAATGTGGCGTCGTTCCATGCGGAATGGCCGAAAAGCTATCGCTTCGCGCCGCAGCGGGCCGTCGGCGTGGATGGATCGGAAATCAATCTGCTGTGGACCAACACCATCGCATTTCAAAAGCTGCAGCGCCTGGCACATAACGAGTTGCCGCTCAGCGACTATCTGGACTTTGTCAGTGCACAAATCGGCGAAGAAGAACGTTGCCTGGCTCTTTACGGAAACGACGTTGAAATATTCGACTTCCGCCCTGGCCGCCTAGCCACGGAAGCCGATCTGGGAGACCATAGCGAGTGGGAACGGTTGCGCGAGGCCTATGGCGAACTGGCCAAAAACCCGAACGTTGCATTGAGCCTGCCGCGCGACGTGCTGTCCCGCACCTACACCTACACCGCTGCCGAACCGCTCAGACTTGAAACGCCCGAATATCCCGTGCCGGTGAAAAAGCAGCAAAAATACAATATCACCCGCTGGGCGGTAACCGGGCGAGACGACTCGAAGATTAACGCCGCCTGCTGGCGCATCTACAAAAAGCTCAGATCGGACCGTTCGGCCACGCAGGAAGATTGGCGCGAACTCTGCTACCTGTGGAGCAGCGATTTCCGCACCCATATCACGCCGAAACGATGGAGCGATTTCCAGAATCGCTTGTCGCAGCATGTCTGTCACTCGAAAACGGAAGTCGAAGCGCGGCCGGAGCAAACCGGTGAGACCGCATTCGTTCCCATCGTGTCGGAAGACGAAAAGACCGTCCGGGTCACCACGTCGGCGGTGCGTGTCGAGTTCAGCAAACGTCGCGGCTTGGCAATCGAAAACTTGTGGTTCGGCGGAGCTGAATCCCACAACCGCCCGCCGGTGTGCCGCACCCTGCCCCATGGCTATTTCGATGACATACGCCTTGGTGCCGATTGGTACAGCGGCTTAAGCGTGTTTGAAGTGCCCGGCGAGGCCAAAGTGACCGATTTGGAACGCGTTCAGCCGCACGTGGAAATCGATCCGAAAAACGGCGATGTCCGTCTATCGGCAATGATCGAAACCCGGCTGGGCCCGATCCGCAAAGTCATTACGGTCTCGAATTCGCTGCGCAGCGTACACTTCAACACTTCTTTCGGCTGGCAAATCGACAAGACGGCCTGCCTTCGCATCGGCGGCATTACGCTCAATCCGGAAGCGTTCAATACGGACGAACTGACCTACCGCACACATAACGGCGGACCCGACTGGGAGGAATTCGCCCTCAAAGGTAAGGTGGTGGACCACGGTGCGCCGATTTCTCTCCAGGTGTCGGCAAATTGCGCGGTGGGCATGACCGAAGAGTGGATCGACATCGGAGACAAAGATCAACGTGTTCGTCTTTCCGCCGACCACGGCAAATCCACCGTTGCCGGTTTGGTGACACACAAGCCTGTCGGAGACAAAACGTTTTGCCGTTTGTCCCTCACCGCGCTGGAGTTTGACGAAACGCGCCGGTCGGGTCAGCACGCGATTTTCGGGCCGGAACTGTCCTTCACCATTTCCGGGTAAATCGCCACAAGACCTTTCCGAAAGGTTAAGCGGGCGTTCAGAAAAGGCACATTCCGACCATTCATGCGGTCGCGGATTTCTCATTTGTTAAGCATATTCCAGCATGGTGAGGCCGTGGGAAACTAACGGCCTGACTGAGGCAATGTCGAAATCAAGCGTAGCTGTATCATCTCAGAAAAAGTCTCATCCGCGGCGCCGGAAAACGGACAACGTAACTCTACAACCGTTTCAAGCGCGCGATTTTTCAAGCCCATGGATGGATTTGAACGACCGCGTCATCCTTGTGACCGGCGGTACGGGGTCGTTCGGCAAACATTTTGTCCGCACGGTGATCGACAGTTACAAGCCGCGGAAAGTCATCGTCTTCTCGCGCGATGAGCTGAAACAGTATGAAATGGCGCAGCAGTTCCCCGTCGAGAAATACGGCTTTATGCGCTACTTCATCGGCGACGTTCGAAATCGCGACCGTTTGGAAATGGCCATGCGCGATGTGGACTATGTCATCCACGCGGCGGCCATGAAACAGGTGCCCATCGCCGAATACAATCCGTTCGAATGCATCAATACCAATGTGGTCGGCGCCGAAAACATCGCCAACGCCGCCATTCGGCGCAATGTCCGTGCAGTGATTGCCTTGTCGACGGACAAAGCAGCAAACCCGGTTAATCTGTACGGTGCCAGCAAACTAGCCTCGGACAAGATTTTCGTCGCCGCCAACAATCTCAGCGGGTCCGAGGGCACGAAGTTTTCCGTGGTCAGATATGGCAATGTGGTCGGATCGCGCGGCAGCGTCATGCCGCTCTTCCAGCGTTTGGTGGAAGAAAAAGCCGAATTCCTGCCCATCACCGACGAGCGGATGACCCGTTTCTGGATCACTCTGGATCAAGGGGTGAACTTCGTTCTCTCATCCATGGCTATGATGCGCGGCGGCGAGATTTTCGTTCCCAAGATCCCCAGCATGCGCACCGTGGATCTGGCGCGGACGATTGCGCCCAATCTGCCACACAAAATTGTCGGCATTCGTCCGGGTGAAAAACTCCACGAGGTCATGGTGCCTCAGGACGACAGCCGGATGACCGTCGAGTTGGAAGATCGTTACGCTATTTTACCGTCATTTTCGGGGTTTTCTGCGGCCCCCTACTTAAACAATGGGGCGTCAGAAGTTCCGGAAGGGTTTGAGTATGCGAGCCACACCAATGTCGAGCGCCTTGATGCGCGCGGCCTTCAGGAAATGTTGTCCCGATGCTTCACGCCAAGCTAAAGCAATCACACCGTTTTCTTTCTTATAATCGTCAGTACATCGACGAAGATGACATTCGCGCCGTATCGGACGTTTTACGCGGCGATTGGCTGACAACCGGCCCAACCACAGACGAGTTCGAAAAAAAGCTTGCGGAGAAGACAGGCGCCCGCTTCGCCGTTTCTTGCTCCAGCGGCACGGCCGGTCTGCACCTGGCAGCCCTGCATCTTGGCTTGGGCCGTATGTCGACGGTCATTGTGCCCGCGAACACTTTTGTGGCCACGGCGAATGCGGCCCGTCTGGTGGGCGCCAACGTCGTCATCGCCGATGTAGAGCCGGATACGGGCTTGATGTCGCCGCGCACGCTGGAAGCTGCGATGGACCGCGCGACCCGATGCTGCAAGCGCCCGGTCGACGCGGTTTTCAATGTTCATTTCGGCGGTCAATGTGAAGATCTGTCCGGCCTAAGGGATGTGGCGATCCAACAGCAGGCCGCCCTTCTTCACGATGCGTGCCATGCCCTCGGGGCAGAGTTGCGAAACGGCAACCGCCTTAAGCCGATTGCCGATGGACCGATCGACGAGCTGTCAGTGTTCTCTTTTCACCCGGTCAAGGCTGTCGCGATGGGCGAAGGCGGAGCGGTAACAACCAACTCGGAGCGCGTGGCGCTCGGTCTCAAAAAGTTTCGCAGCCACGGGGTCGAACGGAACCCGCATCTTTGGGAAAACAAAGACCAAGGACTGGATGCGGATGTCGGTCCCAACCCCTGGTATTACGAAATGCAGGCGCTTGGCCTGAATTATCGCGCCAGCGACCTCAATTGCGCGCTTGGTCTCAGCCAGCTTGAAAAGCTCGATTTCTTTATCAGCGAGCGGCGCATGCTGGCCGATCTCTATGCCGAGCGGCTCGCCCCCCATCATGCCGTTATCAAACCGCTGACGCGTACCGGGTATTCCGAAAATGCGTGGCACTTATATGTGGTGCAAATAGACTTTGAGGCATTGGGCCGTTCCCGTGCCGACATCATGAAGCAATTACGCGAGGCCAATATCGGCACTCAGGTTCACTACATCCCCCTCTTCATGCATCCCTATTATCAGCCGCCGGCCGACAGTAAACCCGCCGCCGATATTTGGCCCGGCGCCGTCAGCTACTACGCTTCCTGTCTGAGCCTGCCATTGTTCGTCGGAATGGATGAAGAAGACATCGACCATGTGGTCGGCACCCTGACTCAAGTGCTCACCGCCTAAATGAAAAAGGGCCGCGCTGCGGCCCCTTCCATCATGTAACTGCCATTCCATCCTATCGGAAGAGCGAGAGGACGATCTGCGGTGACTGATTGGCGATCGACAATGCCTGCGCGCCCAACTGTTGTTTGACCTGTAAGGCCTGCAAGTTCGCGCTTTCTTCCGCAAGGTCCGCATCGACCAAATTGCCGATCCCGCCGACCAGAGTGTCCTGTAACTTTCCGACGAAAATCAGGTGGGTTTCCAGTGCACGGCCCGAACTGCCCAAACGCGCCAATGCAGAGTTCACATTCGCCAGACTGTCGTTCAACTGCGACAAGGAAGTCGCTGCCTGGGTAAGGGTAAGCACACTGGAAGTGGTCGACAGGGTGAGCAGAGGTCCGCCGGTTGACAGGTTCTCGCTGCTCACAGTGATCGTATTGGAGGCATCCGAATCCGCCAGCACCGTCAGGCCCTGGGTCAGGGAGTTGTCGATGAGGTTCGCGCCGTCAAAGGTTGCATTGTCAACCGACGTTTGAATCTGACGGATCAACGCCTGGAAATCTTCGTTCAATGCTTGGCGTGAGAAAGTGTCCAGCGAGGGATCGTTCGCCGCGACGGCTGTTTCTTTCAATTGAACCAAAAGGTCCGATACCGTTTCACCGGCAGCCAAAGCAATGTCGGTCACGCTGATCGCGCGCTGAATGCTTTGCTTGATGGCGTCCAAGGCGCCCACATCGGCCCGCTCGTTCTGGGCGATGGCGTAAACGGCCGCGTTGTCCTTCGCGCTGGCAATGCGCAAACCGGTGCTGATCCGATTCTGGGTTTCTCCTAGCGACCGGTTGGTCGATTCCAAATTTTGAAGGGCGATTGCTGCCGAAATGTTCGTGTTGACCGACAATACCATAACTGACTCTCCTATGCCGACTTCTCCAGCCTCGGAATGAGTTGTGAAGCTTTCGACACAGGAATGGCAAGGGTCGTGCCAGTTTGTCTTCTGGGATCTAAGTATTTGTTTTTATTTGATTTTTCAGATTTCGCTCGTGTGGGCGGGTTTGGCGGAGCGCGGCAGATATTGCCGCCATCTCGGCAACTCCGCCCTACACGGACATTTTTTCACACCCCGAAGGTAGGCCTCTTGTAACAAGCCGGTAAGACTTTGGTTACCTTGAGCCCTCAGACCGCTCTAGGCCTCTTCGTCGATGACCTGCCCTTCTAAAGAGCGAAAGAAGGCCCGAAGCTCAAGCGTGTCCTCCAGCGGATATTGAGAGCGTATCTCGCCCGTCGATTCATCGATGGCTCTGTACACGAAGCTTTCCGCTTCCCGGTCTCTATCAATACTGAGACGTGTGCCGAACCCAACCACGCCGGCCGACAGCTCTTCCAGCAAACGCTGGGCTTCCGCTTCGCGCTCCTCTTGAAGCGCCGCGGCACGTTGTTTGTTGGTTTCCTCGATTTGCGTCACCGCCTGCTTAGAGACGGTTTCGACAGGCTCCGGACTACCTCGCTTGCTCGATGAAGGTCCACGAGCATTGTCTTCTGTACGGGTTATGCCAACGATGGGAACAAATGTGTTGATCGCATTAATCATCGCATTCCGGCCGATTTGTTTCGGTCGCTCCTTATGAAGTATCCCCAGACTCCCCTAATATAGCTGTAAACTTTTCGGTAAACTTTAGAACCAAATTGAAAGAACTTATCGGACCCCGTAAGGCGGAGAAGGGTCGGCGCCCGCGCCGACCCTCCACCAGGATGTCCTATCGGAACAAGGACAGAACGATCTGCGGCGCCTGGTTGGCGATCGACAGAGCCTGAATGCCCAGCTGCTGCTGGACCTGCAGGGACTGCAATCTGGCGCTTTCCTCCGCCAAATTCGCATCCACCAGGTTACCGATACCGGCTTCCAGCGTGTCGACCAATTGCGTCACAAAGGTGTTCTGCAGTTCCAAACGGCGCGAGTCCGTACCCAAACGGGCCAACGAGTTGTTGACGTTTGCAATGCTCGTGTCGAGCGTCGCAATCGCCGTCGACGCGGCTGCCTGGGTGGAAATCGTTGCCGTGGAGGTCAGCGTGACGACTGATCCGCTCAAGGACAGGTTTTCACCACTTACCGTAATCCGGGAAGAGGCGTTCACATCCGTCAAGAGCTGAATATTGGCTGTGGTGCCGTCGATCAGATTGACCCCGTTAAAGTCGGCATTCGACACGATGCTCGTGATCTGGTCACGAAGCGAGACGAAGTCTTCATTCAAAGACGTCCGACTTGCCGTATCGAGCGACGCGTCGGCTGCAGAAAGAGCCAGAGTCCGCAATTCGACCAGGAGGTCGGAAACTGCCGTACCGGCACTCACTGACACGTCGATGGCGCTGCCGGCGCGATCAAAGCTGTCAGAGATCGCATTAAAGGCCCCAACGTCCGCCCGCAAGCCTTGCGCAATGGCGAAAACAGCACCGTTATCACGCGCGTCTGCAACTTCCAGACCCGTGTTCAATCGGTTCTGCACCGTGGCAAGATTACTGTTGATGGAATTGAGGTTTTGCAGCGCTACTGCCGCACTAACATTAGTGTTTACTGAAACCATTTCTATGGACTCCGTTCTCGGGTTACTTCAGAGCTTTGTGCTCCGCGGGCATTTTGCCCACCCACAAGGAGGCAAACTCCATGCCAAGGGGCTTTCCACCGCACCCGGATGCGTGAGGCCGCAGAATCCTTAGGAAAATTATTTTGTATACGGATTATTTACCAGCTTATCGCTGGGAAAAATTTGCCGAAGGGAAAAAAGTACCGGCAGAATTTTCACCCCCGTAGGGGCACAGCAGGGTTAAGCCAAAGTTAAGGTGCACCCGCTTGCTCGGTTTTCGCAGCAAGCCCCTGCATAATGGTGCGATTGATATCGATCAGCGTATCGATCGACGCCTGCTTTCGCATGACCACACTGGAATGGCGGGACACGAAAATGGAAAGCGATACAATCTGCGCCCGCAGCGAATCGGGCAGGCTGTTGCCGTCGCTCGAGCAATCCGAAGCCAATGTGCGCCACAGGCTACGGTTCCAATCCAACGCATTTAGGAGTTCAACGCCCGTCGCCCCGCTTTCCTTTGCTTCGATCAGGGCGCGGGTTACTTGACCAAAAAGGCGGTATTCCGTGTCCCTCGGATCCTCAACCGTGCGCTGCGTCGTCTGATACGCTTTCAGGGACATACTCCAACCTCTCTTTTTCGTACGCAAAGAGCTTCCGGCACTTCATCAGCGCTCTATAGTAATTGGAACTCATAACATCTTTACTAATGGCGACGCACACAGACAGCATATCCGGATTGCGGATAACGCCCATGAACTCACCCATACGCAGCGCGAATTCCTCGTAGTAATTCTTACTGTTCTCCGCATCCAGATACATCATCATAACGGGGAAGTAGATCCGCTTAGCGGGCGTATCCACGTCTTCCTGCTGAATAATGTCCTTCTCGCGGAGAATACTCGCTTTGTTTTGAATGATCAGGTTCGCCCTGCGGTCTCCATTAGCAAGAACCGCACCATTTAGGACGAATTTTTCGCCAGGTTTGAGCGACAACTTCAAAGGCATAATCTCATCTCCACGACGCTTTCGGCACCACGCACCTTCTATGACGGCGCAGCCAATCGAAATACAGCGTGTCAAAACATGCTTGATAATTCGTATACGAATTTAAGCGGATTGGAAACAAACTAAACGTCTTCTTTACGCCCGTTAACAGATCCTTAACGCAACCGCCTTAGATTTAATTTCGTTGTTTAGCGACGCATTAAGCATGTTGCCGGATACTGCCACCATTCGTGAGATCAAACGGTTGAACTGCCAATGGCTGCCGCATCCCCTGCCCCCAACGCCCTAATTCTGGGTGCCACGCCGACCGACAAAGTTGATATCACGACGGCGTTTCAAGGCACCAAAACCAGTGTCAAGAAACTGGAACACTTCACGTCCGGCGGCATGTCCAAGGGACAACCCGCCCTCAACCCCCAGATTAGGAAATTGCTGGCGAAAGCGGTAAAGGCCTACAAAAAAAGAGACTTCCGGTCGGCCGTGCTGCGCGGTCTCGATGCCACCCGCATTGATGAAAACTGCGCGCAGGCCTGTCTGGTGGTCGCGCTGGGTCTTGAGGGTTTGGGCGAATTGAGCAAGGCGCTGGCAATGTATGAGCGGGCCCACACGCTCGACCCCACCGACCCCGATCTTTACGTGAACTTGAGCATGGTCGCCTGGAAGTTGGGAAAGCTGGAAATTGCCGAGAAGTTTATCCGCCTGTTCATCAACATCAGCCCGAACACGCATACCGGCTACAACAATCTCGGCGGCATTTTGCGCGACTTGGGCCGTTACGACGAGGCGATCGATACCGTCCGCAATGCGATCTATCAGTTCCCCAACCAAGCCGAGCTGTGGAACACCCTTGGCACGATCGCCATGGAAGACGGTAACATTACCGACGCGCGCACATTCTATGAAGAAGCCATTCGCCTACGCCCGAAATTCGCCCGCGCCCTGCACAACATTGCTTATGCCGTTCATCACACCGGGCCGTTGGACGAAGCATTGCGCTATTATGACAAAGCATTGAAATACGCCAAGAACGACAACGATATTCTGGAAATTCAACACAGCCGAGCGTTGTGCCAACTCGGTCTTGGCGATTTGGAGCAGGGTTGGGACACCTGGGATGTGCGCCTCAACCACGGTTTCCGTGGGTCCTTGATCTACGCCATCGGCGCCCCCCGTTGGCAAGGCGAGGACTTGGCCGGCAAGCGCCTGCTGGTCATCGGCGAACAGGGCTTGGGCGACGAAATCATGTTCGCCAATGCCTATCCGGACCTGATCGAGCAGTTGGGTCCCGACGGCAAGTTGACGGTGAGCTGTGACAAGCGCTTGGTCACGCTTTTTCAACGGTCGCTTCCTGAGGCAGACATCGTGCCGTATTGGAACCATCAGCATAACGGCAAGACGATCCGCCAAGCGCCGGATGCCTTCAAAGATCAAGCCCCCGACTTCTTTGCACCGTGCGGCGACACGCTGAGATATGCACGACGCAACATCGACCTATTTCCGGCGCAGCAAAACTTGCTGGTCCCCGACCCGGAGCGCGTCGCCGATTGGCGAGGGAAACTCGAAGCCCTGAGCAACGGCCCGTTTGTGGGTCTATGCTGGCGCAGTCTGATCATGTCGGCAAAGCGCTCGAAATATTTCAGCCCCATGGAACACTGGGCGCCGGTCTTTGAGAATAAGGATGTCACGTTCATCAATCTGCAGTACGGCGACTGCGCCGAAGATATTGCATTCGTGAAAGACCGCTTCGGTGTCACGATCCACGATTTTGACGAGCTCGATCTCAAGAACGACTTGGACAACAACGCAGCCCTGTGCGCCGCGCTGGATTTGGTGTTGTCCGCGCCCACCGCCGCCAGCACGATTGCCGGGTCTGTCGGCACTGAAATCTGGCTGCTGACGATCGGCTATGTCTGGCCGATGCTGGGCGAGGACAAATACCCGTTCTTTTCCAACAACCGGGTCATCATGCCCGACACCTATGCAGATTGGCCCAACTTGATGGCCAAGCTGGGCGAGGGGCTGGCCGGCTTCCAACCGGCCGCCCGCTAAGCCTGACGCTACGGAAACACACCCCAGGCGCACCCGATCGGCGGACAGACGCTTGCTCGTGCGACTCGCGGGCGCAATTCTCGAGCGCCAAAGGCCAGGCATAAAGATGCCAAAACCCTTTATTTTCCGGGGGAATTTGCCTAAATCCCCATCACCGCTATAGTGCCCGCCGCCATGCATGGGGGTGCATGCTTGTGCGCAAGGGCCGATAGCCCTAACGTGCGCCCATTCGATATTAAGACTTACAAAAATGAAGTGAGACAGCCGTTTATGAAGTTCGAAGGTACATCTCAATATGTGGCAACGGAGGATCTTCGCGTTGCCGTCAATGCCTCTATCACTTTGGAGCGCCCGCTCCTGGTCAAAGGGGAACCGGGCACCGGCAAAACCGTGTTGGCGCATGAAGTGGCCAAGGCCCTCGGCCGGCCGTTGATTGAGTGGCACATCAAGTCCACCACAAAGGCTCAACAAGGTCTGTACGAATACGATGCGGTGTCCCGCTTGCGCGACAGTCAGTTGGGCGACGAACGGGTGAAAGACATCAACAATTACATCTCTCAGGGCAAGCTGTGGGAGGCCTTTACCCAGGATGACAAGCCGATCCTGCTGATCGACGAAATCGACAAAGCCGATATTGAATTTCCGAACGACTTGCTGCTCGAACTCGACCGCATGGAGTTCTTCGTTTACGAAACCGGCGAACAGGTGAAGGCGAAGCAACGCCCGATCGTGATGATCACATCGAACAATGAGAAAGAACTGCCCGACGCCTTTTTGCGCCGCTGTTTCTTCCATTACATCAAGTTTCCCGATCGTGAGACGATGCAGGAAATCATCGATGTGCACTTTCCGAACCTCAAAACCGATCTGGTGCGCGAAGCTCTGAACATCTTCTATGATATTCGCGACGTCCCCGGGCTGAAGAAGAAGCCGTCCACCTCTGAATTGCTCGACTGGCTGAAGCTGCTCTTGAACGAAGACATTACGCCGGAAACCTTGCGTGAGAAAGATCCGTCCAAGCTTATCCCGCCGCTGCACGGGGCCCTGTTGAAAAACGAACAAGACGTGCATCTGTTCGAACGCTTGGCCTTCCTGGCCCGGCGGGAGAAAAACAACTAGCCCCCAGTTTTCGGATTTTGAGGACGTAGCCGACGATGTTTATCGACTTCTTTCACGAACTGCGCAAAGGCAAGGTTCCCGTCTCGCTGAAAGAGTATCTCATGCTCTTGGAGGGGATGGATAAGCATGTCATCTCCAACAGCGTGGAGGACTTTTATTATCTGTCCCGGTCTGCGTTGGTGAAAGACGAACGCAATCTGGACAAATTCGACCGGATCTTCGGACAGGTGTTTAAAGGGTTGGAGATCGTCGGCGACGGCGACGTCACGCAGATTCCCGATGAATGGCTGCAAGCGCTGACGGAAAAATTCCTCACCGAAGAAGAAAAACAAATGATCGAATCCCTGGGCGGCTGGGAAAAGATCATGGAAGAACTTAAAAAACGCCTCGAGGAGCAGGAAAAGCGCCACGAGGGCGGCAATAAGATGATCGGCACGGCCGGCACCTCGCCGTTCGGCGCTTATGGTTACAATCCCGAAGGCGTGCGCATCGGCCAAAAGGAAGGCCGCCACGGCAAAGCCGTCAAGGTTTGGGACAAACGGGAATACAAAAACCTGGACGATCAGGTGGAGCTGGGCACCCGTAACATTAAGGTGGCCCTGCGGCGCTTGCGCAAATTCGCCCGCGAAGGCGCGCCGACCGAGCTCGACCTGCCGGATACCATCCGCTCGACCGCGCATCAGGGGTATTTGGACATCAAGATGGTGCCGGAGCGCCGCAATAAGATCAAAGTATTGCTGTTCTTCGACATTGGCGGGTCCATGGACGCCCATATCCGCACCTGTGAAGAATTGTTTTCAGCGGCGCGGACGGAATTCAAGCATATGGAGTATTTCTACTTCCATAATTGTCTGTATGAAGACGTTTGGAAGGATAATCGCCGCCGCCATACGGAAAAAATGGCAACATGGGATGTGCTGCACAAATTCCCCCATGACTACAAGGTGGTCTTTGTGGGCGACGCGACCATGAGCCCTTATGAGATCACTTATCCGGGCGGCAGTGTGGAACACTGGAACGAAGAAGCCGGCGGATTGTGGATGGAGCGCTTGCTGAACATCTATGAAAGCGCGGTGTGGCTGAACCCGGTGCCGGAACGCCATTGGGAATACACCCCGTCGATCCAGATTCTTCAGCAGATCATGGGCGACCGCATGTTCCCCCTGACACTGCAAGGGCTGGACAGTGCCATGCGGGAACTGAGCCGGTAAAGCTGCTTTCTCTAATTTGCTGAACTGCTGTCTGTCCTGAAAAATTTTTGGTGATTGGTCGGCTATACTATTGGATTGCCCGGACTTCGCCGGGCAATGACGACCTAGAAATACGTCATTACCCGGGGAGCGACCGCGAGCCCGGGTAATCCATCCGCGCGCATGGCACCCCGGGTCTTGGCCCGGGGGAGTAGCGCCCCCGCTATCCGTGTGTTAGCGGGATAGTATGCAGCTGAGGAA
>JANQMY010000450.1 GCA_028279895.1 Alphaproteobacteria bacterium | reverse complement strand
CTTGCGGATACGCTGCGGAATGTGCGGCATTTAATTGGACCCTCGTTTTGCAAGGCGTTTTAATGCCTCGAAATCGCCTGCAATCAATGCGGCCTTTTTGCGTCTCGACCACCCTTTGACCCTGCGCTCCATAGCGATGGCGTCGGTCAAATGCTGGAACTCCTGGTGATAAACAAGGTCAACAGGACGGCGCGATTTTGTGTACCCATTGATCAAGCCTGAATTGTGTTCCTTGATGCGGCTTTCAAGCGACCGTTGCGTCGTGCCGGTATAGTAAGAGCCGTCGCTGCATTTTACGATGTACACGTATGGCATGATTTGAACCGGATTGATTTATCTCATCCTTCGAGACGGGCAACTGCGTTGCCCTCCTCAGGATGAAGTCTGATAACACATTTCCTAATCTGCGCCTCCGATACCCAAGCCTCATCCTGAGGAGGCGCGTTAGCGCCGTCTCGAAGGATGGGCCTCGTGCGTTCCTGCTACAAACCACCGCGTTTCCAGCCCGGCAATTCGGTCTATAACCCGACTATGGCTGTAAATACGTTGCCCATGGAAGACGTCAAGGCACCTGCCGGCACCCGAGACCGGGCGGTGGGGCTGTGGCTGCTGGCGATCTGCGCCTGTCTGTTGGCCATGATTGTGGTGGGGGGCGCAACCCGCCTGACGGATTCCGGCCTGTCGATCACTGAATGGCGGCCGGTGACCGGAACCATCCCACCGCTCAGCGATGCCGCCTGGCAAAGCGAATTCGAGAAATACAAACAAATTCCAGAATACCGCTACATCAACAAGGGCATGAGCCTGGATGAGTTCAAATATATCTATTGGTGGGAATGGGGGCACCGGTTTCTGGGGCGGCTGATCGGCGTTTTGTTCCTGGTGCCGTTTCTATACTTCTATTTCACGAAATCCCTACGCCCGGAACTGCTGCCGAAATTGGTGCTGATGTTCGTTCTCGGCGGTCTTCAGGGGGCGTTGGGCTGGTACATGGTCGCCAGTGGCCTCACCGAGCGGGTGGATGTGAGCCAGTACCGGCTTGCCGCGCATCTTGGACTCGCCTTCATCATTCTCGGATTCATATTTTGGGTGGCCATGGACTTGCTGCGGGAAGGCGCCCGCGTGCCTCAGCCGCGTTTCCTCCATCCCGACATCCAGGGGACCCGAACGGCCATGATCGCCCTGACGGGGCTGATTTACGTTCAAATCGTTTTGGGCGCGTTCGTGGCCGGTCTGGATGCCGGTCTGATCTACAATACCTGGCCCCTCATGGAAGGGGCGTGGGTGCCGCCGGAGCTGTTTCCTCACAGCCCGTGGCTCGCCAATTTTTTCGAGCATCAGAAGCTCGTGCAGTTTAACCATCGGCTTGTGGCCTATGCGATTGCCATCGCCACAGTGGTGTTGTGGTGGCGATGCCGGTCTCCGCTTTTGCCGGGGCCCGCACGCAAAGCCATCCATTGGGTGTTGGCGGCCGTCGGCCTTCAAATCTTGTTGGGCATTTGGACTTTGCTTGCCGCCGTACCGATCGCGTTGGGCCTTGCTCATCAGGCGGGGGCGGTATTTCTGTTCGCGGTGGCGCTGTATGCCTGCCATGCTCTGACCAAAATGCCGTCGCCGGTTGCGGCCGATGCACGCGCCGCCTGATACGGCGTTTCTGTCAGTATTAGTCACCAGTGTTCGATCAGACCGTTGTTCGCCCAACTGATCGGTGGTCTGATCACCGGCTTGGAGGTGCACTATGTTCGACGGCTTTTCGAAAGAGGCGATCGCGTTTCTTAAAGATCTGAAGGCCAACAATAACCGTGCCTGGTTTGCGGATCACAAAAAGGTCTATGAAAGTGAAATCAAAACGCCGGCCAGGCACTTTTGCGACGACATGGCGGCGGCGCTTCAAAAGCTGACGGGCACACCTCATGGATCGAAAGTGTTCCGCATCAATCGGGACATTCGCTTTTCCAAGGACAAGACGCCCTACAACGCGCATCTGCATATCTCCTTCATTCCCCAGGGGGAGGAGGAGCATCCGCCGCATTGGTTCTTCGGGCTCGATCCGACATCTCTGACCATCGGTGTGGGCAATTTTATGTTCGAGAAAGAGCGTCTTGATGCTTACCGAAAAAGAGTCGATGGCACGGACGGCGCGGCACTGGCCCGCACACTTGCTAAGCTGGAGAAAAGCGGGGTGCGGCTGGGCAAGCTCGATCTGAAACGGGTGCCGGCCCCCTATCCCCAAGATCATCCGCAAGCGGATCTTCTTAAACGGAAGGGGCTGTCCGCCTGGGTGGATTTCAAGGATACCAAGCCCGCCACCTCTAAAGAGGTGATCAAAAACTGCACAACGGGCTTTAAGCGGATCAAGCCGGTCTATGATTGGCTAATTGCGCTCTAGCAGCTTGCTGAAAAAGTCATGACATTGGGTCTCCATGGTACGAGACGGCGCTATCGCGCCTCCTCACCATGAGGCTTTTGCTTGTTTTCTTCATCCTGAGGAGCGCCATTAGGCCCGTCTCGAAGGATAGGAATGATTTTTTCAGCAAGCTGCTAGGGCACTTTTGGTTTTCATAGAATCACAAAAGTGCCCTAAGTCTTTGTCTTAGCGCGTTTCTGGACGGTGAATCGTGGGCGTGCCCGGGGACGCAGGCCTTATGGCGCGCCGCCACCCCGAACCGGCCTTAAGGCGACGTCGCTACCCCCGCCACCGCCGAAAATGCCGGTGATGCGGCCGCCGATCCCGCCGCCATCTTCCTCACCAGAATCTTCCGCCACTGGGGCGGCCGCCGCGACCTCAACCACCGGAAGGACCTGCGTCTGCTTCGATTCGGTGCCGAACAGCAAAGGATGGGTGGTGGCGCCGTCCCGTTCCTTGAGGGCTGCCAGTTTCACCAGTGGTTTGGCGCTGCAGGCACTGTAGCCATGCGAATCGCCCAATGGCTGGGTGCGCACGAAAGAGACCATGTCCCGGCCGCTCTTGCCCAACGTGTTGTCGAACAAATAGGCCGCGTTCTGGCAGAACTTGGCCTTGTCCTTGTTGCTGCGCTGAGACGATGCGTTGGCCATCTGAGTGTCGAAACTGTCGAGCTGGCTGACGGCCCGCCCCCGGTAAATGCGCCGGAAGGTCCGTTTGATGCCTTGATAGGCGCCGGTCAGGTCGCCCTTAAAGCTGGTCACAAAGCTGTTGTACCGATCGCTCTCGCCGCAGGTGAGTGCGGCCACCATTAGTTCAGTTTGGATGACCCGTACTTCCAGATCTTGCCGTTCATTATGTGCCACGCAATTCGCGGCCAGAGCGGGGACGGTCATGCACGCACACGCCGCCGTGCTCAAGAGAAGTTTTCTCAGCCCCAACGCCATAACTTTTTGCCCTTTTTATGCTTTCGCGATCAAACTTTGTGCTTGTTTGTTGTTCGGAGTATGACGGCGCCGCCGGTATCAACGCAAGTGGAATGATGCGGGTGACCGTGAGACGGTCGGGATTTTGCCGCCGTAATCCCCCAATTACTGTCGTGTCGAACGGCGTATGCCGAGGCGCGGCGGGACTTTGTGTCCCAACGCGCCTCGCATCCGTCAAAGACTAGTCGCTTTTCTTCTTGAACAAAGAGAAGCGCGAGCGGCCGGGTTTGTCCCGCGGTGTCGGCGCTGACGCC
>JANQMY010000443.1 GCA_028279895.1 Alphaproteobacteria bacterium | reverse complement strand
AATGCCATTGCAGGCACACGCCACACGCTCTACGGCCGCCGGGGTCAAAAGCACTTTCTCGACGCGCCGTTCCATGACGCCGCCGTCTCGCGCCACACGGTGGACGCGATGTTCGCCGCCATCGATGCCAACATCGAAGTCCCCCGGCGCCTGGTGAAGTTGAACGCCAGGCTCCAAGGCACCACAGGCATCGCTTGGTTCGACCAGGACGCCCCGCAGCTGCCCGATACCCTGCCCGAACTGAGTTGGGAGCGCGCCGTCGAGATGTGCGACCAAGCTTTCGCCGGTTCCTATCCCAAACTACGGGCCTATTTCCAGGCGATGATCGAGCAGCGGTGGGTCGAGAACGAACGCCGTCCCAACAAGCGCGCCGGCGCCTTCGCCACCGGATCCTCCATCATCAGCGAAGAGCGGATCTTCATGACCTTCGGCGGCACGATGACGGACGTCACCACCCTGGCCCACGAGGTGGGTCATACCTGGCACTCACATTTGCTGAATTCCCTGCGCCCCTGCGCACAGAATTATCCCATGACCTTGGCCGAGACGGCGTCGACGTTTGCCGAGAGCATCCTGGCGGACGGTCTGCTCGCCAATCCGGACCTGACCGAAGATCAACGCGCGTTCTTGCTGGAACGCAGCCTGGCCCATGCCCCGGCCTTCCTGCTCGATATCCCGGTGCGGTTCAAATTCGAGTCACGTTTCTACGAAGAGCGTCAGGCGGGCAACGTGCCCGTCAGTCGAATCAAGGAACTGATGACCGCAACCCAGCGCGAGGTGTTTGGTGATGCCCTGCTCGAGGATGGCGTCGACCCCTGGTTCTGGGCTTCGAAACTGCACTTCTACATCACGCAGCTTTCATTCTACAACTTTCCCTACACCTTCGGCTACCTGCTCAGCTCGGCCCTTTTCCAGGAGTTTAAACGAGAGGGAGAATCCTTCCTCGAGCGCTACGAGACCTTTCTTGGGCTGACGGGTCGCGCCACCTGTGAGGAAGTTGTACAACAGTCGCTGGGCCGCGACATTCGCGAAGAAGCCTTCTGGGCCGAAGCCATCCAAGGACTGACCCCTAAAATCGACGCCTATGCCGCTGCGGTGGAAGCTCGCCTGAGTTCCTGATTTGGCGCCGCCTGGCGGCGCTCAATCACTTCTTCGCCTTCTTCTTTTTGCCCTTCGGCTTGGACTTGGGCTTCTTGTCCTTGGCGGCCTTGTCCTTCGCTTTGGCCTTCTTCTTGGGCTTGGCGGGAGCGGGCGGTTGCCACAGCTCCACCTTGTTGCCCTCCGGATCCATGATCCAACCGAACTTGCCGTATTCAGACTCCTCGCGGGCATCGGAGACCTTCACTCCTTCTGCTGCCAACTCGGCCAGTACCCGGTCGAGATCCTCGACCCGGAAATTCATCATGAAGGCCTTGCGGCTGGGTTTGAAATAACCGGTGTTGGCCTCAAACACCCCCCAGACCGTCTGTCCTTTCTTTTTCGGATTGTTTTCGTAACGCCACGGAAAGACACATCCGCCCCACTCCTCAACCGGCAGCCCCAGTCGATCACGATACCATTCACTGAGGGTTTTGACGTCCTTTGCCTTGAAAAAAAGGCCGCCCAAACCGGTCACCCGAGAAAGCTTTTTCTTTGCCATGCCCCGACGCTGTGAGCGGCGGCGGTTTAGGCGAGCGAAAGCGAGAACATGGGGCACAATGTTACATTTGTGAGGAGATTTGATGACAGGTCCGCCCATCAAAATACGATCGGTGCACAAAAAAAGCCGCCCGGGCGGGCGGCTTCGGCATCTGAACCTATTATGGTTTAGTCCCGGCGACCGACAAGGATCATCAGGATGTGCAGGAGTGATCCGAGCGCAGCCACAAAGGCAGCGACATAGGTTAAAGCGGCGGCATCCAGCGTCTCGTTGACCCCACCCATTTCATCGCGATCGAGAATACCCAACTCGACGAGCTGGGCTTTGGCCCGGGCGCTCGCATCAAACTCGACCGGCAGGGTCACGAGTTGGAAGAGCACGATGATGGTAAGGGCAACAGCCCCCAACATCAGCATAGTGTTACCAAAGAGAGACCCGGCCAAAAGGAATCCTGCGATGATGGCAAAATTGGAGGCTCCTGCTGCAATTTGCGTGGCCGGAACCATGGTTTGGCGAACGGTCATCATCGAGTAACCCACCTTGTGCTGAATAGCATGGCCGGCTTCGTGCGCAGCCACTCCTAACGCAGCCAAACTGGAGCCACGATAGTTCATTTCCGACAGCGCAAGACGTTTTTTGATTGGATCGTAGTGGTCCGTGAGCTGTCCGGGCACCTGCACGATTTCGACGTCACTGATCCCGGCCGAACGCATGACGGCAGCAGCAGCTTCGTAACCGGTGATGCCGCCGCGAGATCCACGCCGCACGTTTTTCTCGTAGGCACGACGAATCTTAGATTGGGCGTAGAGACCGAATAACATCGGTACGCCAATGAGGATTAGCATCCAGAGCATATTGGTATAAATTGATTTCTCAGCCGAGGATTGGTTCCTCAGACCGAAACCAACTTATCGAGTTGCGCCCGTTTGCAAGTGCAACCGGTCGCGTTTGGAAAATGTGGTGCAGATTGTAGTCGGACACCTAGAAAGGGAATCCTAGGTAGAAATGCCGTGTGCCGTCCGGATCAACGGGGCAGGGATCGAGGTTGTGACCTTATTCCAGTCGGACGAGCGATAGTGGGACCATATAGCACCGCCCCCCAACAGTCTCCGCCAAGGCGCTGCGCAAACAACAATCACCCACCACTGGCTCGGCCATAGAAATTAGAGCTAAGTGTCCAGTTGAGGAGGCCGCGTCACGCGCAAGAGGTTTAGCGCATTTCACATCTAGTTTAAGAGGGTAATCTCAGCATCCGTTTTCTTGTGATTTTCGTGGTGATTGAGCCTTCAGAAAATCGATTGACATTGGATGTTCGAGTTCTGAATTAAAAAATGCTGGCCGCAATCAGTAATACCAAGATTAATATTATTAAATAAGCATGAAGTTCTTAATAAATTTAGCGTTTTTCCTCATCGTCTTGACTGCGTCCGGCCAGTCGCATTTCGGAGAAGACGGACTGGATGTGCACGTCGGTGATTTAGGGTTACCTTTAGGGGGAAGCTATGGAAACGGATCCTTGCCTGGAGAACCTGATTTTACGTTCAATATCAATGTCATGTGGTTGTCGGATGGCTCGGCACTGAACAACTCGAATCCGGGGCTACTCTCCTTTGATGCGATGCTTGGCGTTGTGGCAGCAAAATTCGAAGTGCGCTTAGTTCAGGTCACAGGTGGTCAAGTTGTGGTGGTGGTTGATTGGAGCGAGACCGACCTAATTGGCAATACTCAGGGAGGAACAAAAGTAATTGGAGTATTGAAGCAGTCATCTTTAGGCGTGTTGTCAGATATCAACAGCCAAACGAATAGTTCGCCTAACAATATTAGTCGTTCAAACTCATGGGATGTAGTAGTAGGGAACGGAAACGGTAATGTCGTTCCTATAACCTACTATAAAACCACTGGACACTGGGACGGAACCACCTACCACGTAATCTCTTCGGCGGTCACTGTGTTTGTTCACTTACCCGGTTCGGGTCAAGGCCACAACGGAGACCGATAATCTTTTGCCATGAAAACCAATATATTGATAATAGCTTTCTTAAGCTTGATTGTCACCGTCTCCGCATTCCTTTATTGGATGAATTATAGCTCAACTGAGCGTCTAACCGACACATCGAATCAGGAACCTCTTCTTCCCTCTAGTTCAGCTCAGCCTTCGACTAGCCTACAGATAAAGGAATACAAACAAACCGAAATACTTCCAAAACAGAGGTCTACTGTCGAAGTTCTTGACCAGGAAAAAAGAATCCAACCGGGATACAATTCAGAAGGTATCCCAACCCGATCATCGCCTCTCGGTAAGTTCTTGAGTCGGTCAGATCAGGCTCTATTGGCCCTATCTGAAGAGGATGTCCGCACACTACGAAAAGAGCTCATGGAATGTAAAGATTCATACTTGAATCAAGCGTCCCATTACGTCGTTAGAGTTGCGGAACGTGAGACACAACATGTTTTGGAGCTGAAGATTCCGGCCAAGTTAAGACAGGACATCAGAAGACAGCTATTGGAGGTGATGGGGAAATATACCCAGCACTTATCGGAAGCAGATAGGAGACGAATGGCACATAGTCCATCGATTTTCTCCGAGTTTCTCTATCCAAATGCAGAAACAGTAACGTTTGTCCTTGATTTTGATAGTAAATCTATAGTCGAAGCAAATGCGGTTAGAGTTGAGAAACGTTTCACAGCTACAAACCACCCACTACTCAATGGATTCAAAACAGCTGGAATTGTGACCATCGACAAGTTTCAAAATGAGCTCGGGCCTCTTCTCGGACCCTCTCTTACGATGTAATGGTCTTTCCACTCTCAATTCAGCAAAGCACTAGACGTTAGATTATGACGATCTCATAAAACTCCTAAAGTGATTAAATTCGAGAAGATAACATTTCTTCTCAATTTCCCACTGTTTAGGTTAGCGCACTATACTGATACGCGAAAGGCGTGCCTTGTGTATAGTGCGCTTTTTGTATCTTGACCGCAATAAATCACTGCCAAATTTCACTGAACGTATGCCTAATTGCGGTTAAAGTTCGGTTAATACGAATCGACGCTGAATTAGTGCTCCAAAAAATCAAGTAAGCGTCCGTCCCACCGCGTATTGACTACGTGACAGACAGCCCACTCTCGCGGGGTGAGAGCAGCAGCTTCGACTTGGTTTAGTCGTCATGCCAGGTAGACAGCGCAGCAAGATCGAAAAGGCAAAACTGACCCCCGTGCGGCTGAAAACCAGCCGTCTGAACGTCAATCCTTCCGCTATGGGGAAGCCGGACGCTTACGGTTATCTCAGCAAGTTTGAACGAGCTTAAAGAGACTGGTGTAACATACTACTTCTCGTCTACTCTATTCAAAATAAGAGCCTATTCTATTGTTCTTAGTTGCTCGCGTTCATTCTAGGAAATCGGTAACAAACCACTGCGGCGCAGGAGGGCTTCGGGGTCGGGGTCACGTCCACGAAAGGTCCGAAACAATTCGGCCGGATCAGCGGAATTTCCACGACTCAAGATGCCATCGACAAACTCACGACCCGTTTGCCGGTTGAAGATGCCCTCGGCCTTGAAGCGGCCAAAGGCGTCCGCTTCCAGAACTTCCGCCCACAGATATGAATAGTATCCGGCGGCATAACCCGTCGCATCACTGAACA
>JANQMY010000412.1 GCA_028279895.1 Alphaproteobacteria bacterium | reverse complement strand
CGGCAATCGCTCAGCGGGCGGAAAAGCTGATGCCGAACGGTGGCAGCCTGCTCACCCTGACCTATTTCGGCGTCGTGCGGGTGATGCCCCACTACAATGTCATGGGGGTTGCCAAGGCGGCGCTTGAAGCGAGCGTGCGCTACATGGCCGAGGACTTGGGCAAGAGCAACATCCGGGTAAATGCGATCTCGGCCGGTCCGATACGTACCTTGGCCGCCGCCGGCATTGGTGATTTCAGATATATTCTGAAGTGGAACGAGTACAACGCCCCGTTGCGCCGGAATGTCACGATCGACGAAGTCGGCAATGCGGGCGTCTATTTGCTGAGCGATCTCGGCAGTGCGGTGACCGGCGAAATCCATCACGTAGATGCCGGCTACAACATTGTCGGTATGAAAGCGGAAGATGCCCCCGACATTAGTGTCACCTAGCGATCGGGCCGACGGGCCGTTCGATAAGCTGGACCCATGAAGCATCGACAAAGACTGGAGCGGCAAAGGGCCCGCCGCCGGGCCGATCGGGACAGCCCCGCCACCCGGCCCGCACGGCCCTTGTGGGTCCAATTGCTGATTCTGGCATTGCTAGGTTCCATGGTCATTTGGGCCATTTTGCTGAACACCGGCCTTGTGCCGAACATTTTTGGCATCGGACGCTGGACAAAAGAGTTATTCCCCGCCGACCCGCGCATCGAGTTTGGTGAGGCGCTGGACAAAGGGCAATTCAACATCGACGCCGCCAACGCAATTGTCGCCGGGGATTACCGCTTGGTCGGCGAAGTAGAGACAGGATTACTGCAGCCGATTGGCGTGACTTGCGCCCCGGGACGCGGCCCCAACTGGAGCGACCGCGACCAATACCGGTTTATTGTGGGCGATACCGACATTATGGTGAGAAGCGCCCAAACGGATCCTCGGCAAATCCGTATTCGAACATATTATGGAGAAGCCTATAACAAGGCCCTCGTAACTTTTGAGGACTATCCTTATCGGGATGTTTGCCGTTATACCGGAACGCGGCTCGAAGGTTTGCCGCCGGTCTTACCCGACCAATTCGGTATTGTCTCACCAAGCCGGCGGGACAGGATCGAAACGCCAGAAGAGTCTACTGATCAGAGCACAGAATAACTAGCTATGTCGCACAACAGCTTTGGCCATCTTTTTAGAGTTACGACTTGGGGCGAGTCCCACGGACCGGCCCTTGGTTGCGTGGTCGATGGCGTCCCGCCCGGCATTCAACTCACAGAAGCCGACATTCAACCTTGGTTGGACAAACGGCGGCCAGGCCAGTCTAAATTCACGACACAGCGTAAAGAACCGGATCAGGTGCGGATCCTGTCGGGCACCTTTTCGGATGATCGCCTGCCGACACCGGTGACCACCGGCACACCGATCAGCCTAATGATCGAAAACAAGGACCAGCGGTCGAAAGACTATTCCGACATCCGCGATACCTATCGACCCGGCCACGCAGATTTTTCCTATGATGCAAAATATGGAGTCCGGGATTACCGTGGCGGGGGGCGGCAATCGGCGCGGGAGACGGCGGCACGTGTTGCCGCAGGCGCAATCGCTCGTAAGATTCTATCCCACATTCTGGGGCCCGACACGGCCATTCGCGGGGCGCTGGTTCAACTTGGCCCGCATCGAATCGATCCGGCCCAATGGGACTGGGACGAAGTGGGCCGCAATCCGTTTTGGTGCCCGACGGCGGATGCCGTAAATGAATGGGAGAGCTATCTCAATTCGGTGCGCAAGGCGGGCTCTTCTTGCGGCGCCGTCATTGAGGTCGTCGCCACCGGCATTCCGGCGGGTCTCGGTGCGCCGATCTACGGCAAGCTGGATGCGGACATTGCCCAAGCCTTCATGACCATCAATGCGGTCAAAGGCGTTGAAATCGGCAACGGCTTCGATGCAGCCGCCCTGTCTGGCGAGGAAAATGCCGACGAAATCCGGCTTGTCGATGGCGCCCCTCGCTTCGGATCTAACAACGCGGGCGGCATATTGGGTGGCATCAGCAGCGGCCAAGACATCGTCGCCAGATTTGCCGTGAAGCCCACCTCATCCATTTTGGCGCCGGTCAAAACGATCACGAAGGACGGACAGGAAACGGATGTAGTCACCAAGGGGCGGCACGACCCCTGTGTTGGCATTCGCGCCGTGCCCGTGGGCGAGGCTATGATGGCTTGCGTGCTCGCCGATCACTTGCTGCGACACCGCGGCCAAATTGGCACCGTTTAGTCCTTAGAGAAAACAAGCACTTTCGACAGAAAAGCAAAGTCTTCGCTGCACTGGGTTAACCCCTGTTCGCCAAATAGGCGCGACAGATCTTGCTCCGCATAAGAAGCGTAATAGGGTTCGTGAAACTCGTCCGGGAACAGATCGAGAAGCCCGTCAAGCCCATCCCGGTCACCAAACTGCAGCGAATCCACGAACACCAAAATGCCACCGGGTTTGAGCACGCGGGCGATCTCGGCAGCCACGACCTTACGCACCTTTGGCGGCAGTTCGTGGAACAGATAGATGCAGGTCACGATATCTTGCGATGCATCGTCCATCGGAATTTGTTCCGCATTGGCGTGCAACATGGTGACATCGCGCCAACGGCGCAGAAGCCGTTCTGAACGGCGCAAGTAATGTGGCGACAAATCGAGCCCGGTTGACGAAAGGCGCGGAAAATTGTCCTTTACAAACGACAGGAACCTGCCGGTTCCGCAAGCCACATCAAGCAGGCTCAGCCGACGCTGATCGTGTGCCCGTACATATTCCGAAATCGGAACAAGGGCTTGGCGCCGCATGGCGTCGGCCGCCCCGGTAAACAGGGTTTCCACCTGAAAATCGTAGAGCTTCGCCGACTTGTCCGACAGATACCCCTCCGATTGGTAGTGGAAATTCTGCCGGTAATACCGTGGAAACCCGGACGCCTTGCCGGCCGGCACATCGGTATTTACACGTGCCGCACGCCGTTTGCGGACACTGGGCAAATCCCGGAAGAAGCGCCGGCTGCCGCGCGCAAGAGACAGCGGATTGGGTACCAAATCGTGTGGCATGGCGTAATGGCCCGCCTCGATGTTCCGCAAATCCTGCTCGAACAGGTTTCGGAGACTTTGGATCACGGCGTCCCTTTTGGCCGTGTACTTGCGCGGCCGAGATGTATCCGACGGTGGCGACGTACGCCCCGCGATCCGCGCCGCCAAAAGATAGTGAGAAAAATACCAGGCAACGCGCGTCCCCTGTCCCAGGGCATATCCCATTCGGCTAGCAGCAGAGGCCATGGTGATCTCGACTCATCGATACAGCTCAGCAATGAGTTCAGTATGCGGCGACCACAGAAATTGATCAACGGGGTGCACCGTGTCCAAGTGAAACCCTTCATTAACCAAGATCCGCGCATCGCGGGCAAATGTGGCGGGGTTGCACGAGACGTAAATCACACGGGACACAGACGAAATTGCGAGCTGCTCGATTTGCGCTTTTGCGCCGGCACGGGGCGGATCCAAAATAACCAGGTCGATGGCCCGCAACTCCTGCGCCTGAAGTGGCCGCCGATAGAGGTCCCGGGCTTCGCTTGTTATCCGGTCTGCAAGCCCTGCCTTTTTGGCCGCCGTGGTGAGGGCATCGATCAGATAGCGGTCCGCATCGAATGCCCGCACTTTACATGCCGACGCAAGGGGCAGCGCAAAGGTCCCCAAACCGCAAAACAGGTCGACCGCTTGCTGCGCATTGTTCGCACGTTCGATCACGCGATCGATGAGGAAGTCTTGCGCCTCCTCCGAGGCTTGAAGAAATCCGCCAGGCGGCGGCGATACATCATACGATCGGATGGCAATTCGAGGCGGCTCCCGTTGATAGATCAAGTCATCACCCCATGTCAGGCGAGCCAGCTTGTGTTGAGCCGCCCTGCCCGCCAGCACCCCGGCGGTTTTGCCATCCAACTCGGGCACGCCCTGGGAAGTAATCAGCACGTCACATCCGGATTGTGTGGCGTTTATGGTCACGCGCGCGGTCTGCCGCACTCGCAAGGCAATCGCCAGCATCTCCCGTACAGCATCAAGCGTATGCTCGATTTCTTCGACGGCGACAGGACACTCGGAAACATCCTCTATTTGATGGCTTTTTCGCTGCTGAAAACCAAGGACGGTTTTTGACGCTGTCTTCACCGCCGACAACACCACACGACGGCGCGCATGGGGCGGGATTTGAAAGATTTTGTCGATCTTCACGTGATCAAAGCCGCGCTGCGCGAGCGTGGACCGCAATATCTCGGTTTTCCAGGTGAGATACTCCGGTTGAGCCATATGCTGCAATGCGCATCCGCCACAGCGGCCAAAATGCCGACAGAGCGACGTGCTGCGCGCCGGGCTCGGCGTTTTGACCGACTCCACTACCCAATCGCTCTTACCGCGCCGCTGAACCAAAACTCGTTCGCCGGGAAGGGTCTGCGGAAGATAATAGGCCTCACCATCGATCGTCGCTACACCGTCCCCTTTGTGGCCGAGCAATTCGACGGTAACGCAACGCCTATCCGGCATGGTCACGCCCGCGTTGTGCAGCAACGAAATACTCGCGATTGCCCTCGCCGCCCGTGATCGGACTGTCCATCCATCCCAAGCTCCGCCATGGCGGGTGATCATCGAAGAACTCAACGACCTGCTGCACCGCGGTGCACTCAAGCTGCCGGTCCTTAACGAGGCCGCCCTTGCCCACCGCTTTGGGGCCCAGTTCAAACTGGGGCTTTACCAACACGATGAGGACTGATTTCTCACTCATCAAACTCAATACAGCCGGTAATATATGCCGTAGGCTGATAAAACTCACATCGCATACGGCGATTTGTGGCAGCTTATCGAATGCCGATGGCTTAACGTCCCGAATATCCGTCTTTTCAGAAACACGCACCTTCGGATCGGAGCGCAGCGTGGCATGCAATTGGTCTTGCCCCACATCGACCGCATAGACGGCGGAGGCGCCGCGCTTCAGCAGCACGTGTGTAAATCCGCCCGTGGACGCCCCCACATCCAAAGCCACAAGGTTTTTCGGCGACAGCTCGAAATGATCCAGTGCCGCGGCCAGCTTTAGGCCGCCACGGGAGACGTATGGGTTTTCAAGCGTGCCCAATGAGATTTCGGCATCCGCAGCAAGAGGCTGGCTGGGCTTGTCGATGCGTTTGCCGTCGGCAAAGACCGTACCCGCCAGGATCTCTTGGCGTGCGCGGGTGCGGCTTTCGAAAAAGCCCCGCTCCGCCAGCATCTGATCCGCCCGCAATGTCTTGCTGGCCGCCATGTCATACCGCTTTAGGCCCGTTGGTCCGCTTCTTCAACGGTACCTTCGTCGCCTATAGCGCTGAGCGCCATCTGAACGATATGTGGTGCGTTCAATCCGGCCACATCATACATGATTTCCGGCTTATCCTGGTCGATGAACAGGTCCGGCAACGTCATCGGCCGTACCTTACAGCCCTTGTCGAGCAGGCCATTGAGCGCCAAGAACTGCAGCACATGAGACCCGAAACCGCCAATGGCCCCTTCCTCAATCGTGACCAACACTTCATGGTTCTGCACCAGAGACCGGATAAGGTCCTCGTCCAGGGGCTTACAGAAGCGCGCATCGGCCACAGTGGTCGGATAGCCTTTGGCTGTCAACTCGTCGGCAGCCCGGAGGCAATGCTGCAGCCGGGTTCCGAAACTCAGCAGTGCGATTTTCGACCCTTCGCGAACAACACGTCCCTTGCCAATCTCTAACGCCTCGCCAATCTCTGGCAGTTCCACACCCACGCCTTCGCCGCGGGGATAGCGGAATGCGCTGGGCCGGTCGTCGATGGCGGCGGCTGTCGCCACCATGTGCATGAGTTCCGCCTCGTCGGCAGCGGCCATCACCACAAAACCGGGAAGCGTGGCCAGATAGGTAATATCGAACGAGCCCGCATGGGTGGGGCCGTCCGCTCCGACCAGACCCGCCCGGTCAATGGCAAAGCGCACGGGTAAGCTTTGGATGGCCACGTCATGAACAACCTGGTCATAGGCGCGCTGCAAAAAGGTGGAATAGATCGCCGCAAACGGCTTGTATCCTTCGGTCGCCAATCCGGCGGCAAAGGTCACGCCGTGCTGTTCGGCGATACCGACATCAAAACAACGGTCCGGGAACTGTTTTCCAAAAATGTCGAGACCCGTGCCCGATGGCATGGCAGCGTTCACGGCTACGATCTTGTCATCGCGTTCCGCATGCTTCGCCAGGCTGTGCGCAAACACCTTTGTGTAGGCAGGCGCATTGGAGGCACTTTTCTTTTGTGTCCCCGTAATCACATCGAATTTGGCGACACCGTGATATTTATCGGCCGACTGTTCTGCCGGTTCGTAGCCTTTGCCTTTTTGCGTCACCACATGGATGAGCACGGGCCCATCGTCATTGTCGCGCACATTTTTCAGCACCGGGAGCAAGTGATCTAAATTGTGTCCATCGATAGGGCCCACATAGTAGAAGCCCAGCTCTTCAAACCAGGTACCGCCGGCGGCCATACCCCGCGCATAGTGCTCCGCCTGCTTTGCTTTTGTTTGAACGAATTTCGGCAAGCGCTTGGTGAGTTGTTTCGCGAAATTGCGGAAGCCGTGATAGGTGCCGCTCGACACAAGCCGCGCGAAATAGGCGCTCATGGCGCCGACCGGCGGCGCAATAGACATATCGTTGTCATTCAGAATGACGATTTGCCGGGTGTGGCGCGATCCCGCATTGTTGAGCGCCTCGTAGGCCATGCCCGCACTCATCGCACCATCGCCGATAACAGCGATGACGTTGTTGTCCTTACCGGCCAAATCCCGGGCCACCGCCATGCCCAATGTGGACGATATGGAGGTAGAGGAGTGCGCGGCACCGAACGGATCATATTCGCTTTCCGCCCGCTTGGTGAACCCGGACAGCCCGCCCCCCTGGCGAAGCGTCCGAATACGGTCACGCCGGCCGGTTAGGATCTTGTGGGGATAGGCCTGGTGCCCCACATCCCACACGATGCGATCGTCCGGCGTGTTGAACACGTAATGAAGGGCGACGGAAAGCTCTACGACGCCCAGTCCCGCGCCCAGATGCCCGCCGGTCACCGACACCGCATCGATCGTTTCGCGGCGCAATTCGTCTGCAAGCTGACGAAGCTGGCTCTCTTCCAACGCACGCAATTGATGCGGAAGCGTGACTTGATCAAGAAGAGGAGTTTTCGATTGTGAAGACATCCGGTGCACCTATCCCTGTGCTAACGCCGCGATGTTAATTACGGCGCTTTACCACAAAATCCGCGGCCTCCCGAAGGAGGTCCGCGCGTTCGTCAAACATGTCCAAATGGCATTTAGCCTGATCCGCAAGCATTTGGGCCTGCGCTTTTGCTCGATCGAGACCGAGGATCGAAATGAAGGTCGCTTTTCCTGCGTCATCATCCTTTTGAGCCGCTTTGCCAAGCTCTTCCGAACTTCCTTCTACGTCCAAAATATCGTCGGCTATTTGGAAGGCGAGGCCCAGATCATGAGCATAAGCGTCCAATGCATGGCGGGAGTCCCGCCCGGCCCGTCCCATGATCGCGCCCGACTCGCATGCGAAGGCAAAGAGGGCCCCGGTCTTCAAGCGTTGAAGGCGCGTAATCGTGGGAATGTCCTGTGGCAGTGTTTGTATGCTAAGATCGATCATCTGCCCACCAATCATACCGTGTGCGCCGACGGCCTTGGACATATGAGTGACCAGTTCGCAGCGCACGAAGGGATCTTGATGGGTGCGCTCGCTGCCTAGGAGTTCGAAGGCGAACGCCAACAGCGCGTCGCCCGCCAACACCGCAGTCGCTTCGTCGAAAGCCTTGTGAACGGTCGGCCGCCCACGCCGCAGATCGTCGTCATCCATACAGGGAAGATCATCATGGATAAGCGAGAAGGTGTGAACGCATTCCAGGGCAACCGCCACCCGATTCATCTTTTCCGTTTCGATGCCGAACAGGCGGCCGCTTTGCACAATCAGGAACGGCCGCAGACGCTTGCCGGGCGCTTCCATCGCATAGCGCATCGCCTCTATAACTCGCGCTTCGGGACCGTCGGGCTGCGGCAACAACTCGCTGATACGGTTATTGATCTCACCGGCCGTGCGTTTCAGGGATTCTTCGAATGTGGGCATGTATAAGGTAGGTCTTTGTTCAAGGATTTTGCCGCGTCGCCGATTAGCTAAGGTCCGCCGGCTCCGTGGAGATTTGTCCGTTGGGGCTTACGACAATCTTTTCGATTTTCGCTTGAGCCGCTTTGAGTTTTTCTTCGCAATGGTTTTTCAGGGCCGCCCCGCGCTCATATATCTCGATGGATTCCTCCAGCCCCGCTTGGCCCGATTCGAGCTGCGAGACGATCCGGTCCAGCTCACTCAAGGCTTCTTCAAAACTCATTTTGGCAATCTCTGACTTGGCTGATTTTGACAAAGCGGCTCCTGCTTCTCGTTTGCTCGGCACGGTCCCTATCTTCCTAAAGCCACGGAGACAGATTCTGTCTCATTGGGCAAGCGCTTCCACATGGGCCTTTGCGCAGCTTGCCAGCCCGTCAATATGATATCCGCCTTCCAAAGTAGAAACAATTCGACCAGCCGCATGACGCTGTGCGAGGTCCGACAATTGGCGGGTCGCCCACACATAGTCCTCTTCCACAAGATTGATATCCGATAACGGGTCGGCGTGGTACGCGTCAAATCCGGCAGAAATAAGCACCAATTCGGGCGCAAACGCGTCCAGCGCCGGCAGCACATTGTCCTCCATCGCCCTACGAAACTCCTCGGATCCGCTACCGGGCCGCAGCGGCACGTTGACAATATTGTGGGCACTGCCGGTTTCGTCAGGATGTCCGGTACCCGGATAGTGAGGAAATTGATGGGTCGACGCGTAGAACAGATTGGCATGGTTCCAGAACGCTGCCTGCGTTCCATTGCCATGATGAACATCGAAGTCGACCACGGCGACACGATCCAGAGCATGAACCTTCTGGGCATGGCGCGCACCGATTGCAATGCTGTTGAACAGGCAAAACCCCATCGCCTTGTCGGGCTCGGCATGATGCCCCGGCGGTCGGGTCGCGCAAAAGGCGTTATCGGCACGGCCGGACATAACCTGGTCGATGCCCTCAATCACGGCCCCCACCGCACGACTGGCCGCTTCCAGGGAACCCGGCGACAAGGCCGTGTCCGGATCGACCCGCGCAAACCCGTTTTGAGGGGCCAACTGTTCTAGATGTGCCACATGCGCGCCGGTATGGACCAAAGCAAGTGAGTCCGCCTGTGCCGGCGGCGCATCCGCCCAATCGACGATTGCCGGATCAATCGTCTTCAGCGCTTCGACCACGGCACCAATACGTGAGACGTTTTCCGGATGTCCCGGCGGCGTCAAATGCTGCGCGCACGCGGCGTGTGTGAGGATCTTTGTCGTCATGACTTCGTTGAACGTGACAAGGCACCATCAAATTCAGCAGGCGGCATCACCGCCTACGCTTGTTGGTAATAGACAATCCCGTCGCCGTCTTCCTGCTTCGACACCTGGCCTTTTTCGATCAAATAGTTCAGATGCGCAATGCTTTCACCGGTCGCCATCATCATCACCTCGTTGGTGATTTCCCGCTTGAAAAGAGCCGGGAACACGTCAATCGCACGCTTGGGTTGGTCGAGCAGGTCATAAAGGTCTTGAAGATTGATCTCATGCCCCTCAATCAAATCGTCGAGGCGGCGATGAAGCCCATAAAACGGCTCGTTATGCGCGGGCATGACCAGCACATCGTCGGGCAAGCGCTTTTTGAGAGCACGACATGACTCAAGCCATTCATCTAACGGATTGGCGTCCGGCTCCGTCGGAAAAACGCTGACATTAGAAGTGATGCGCGGCAACACCTGATCGCCGGAAATCAAAAGCTTCAGATCGGGACAATGCAAGCATACATGTTCCGGCGCATGGCCTCGACCGACAACCACGTGCCAATCATGACCGCCAATTTTTAGAACGTCCTTATCTTGGAGCCGTCGATACGCGGCGGGCAGCTTATAGATCGCCCGGCCGAAACTGCCGAACCGCTGCCGATACACATCTAAGGCATCTTGGGGCAAACCGGCCTTTTGGTAATAAGCAATCGCCGCCTGCGGGATATCTTCGCCTGTGTCCAACACCAACATCTTGCACATCAAAAAGTCCGTACGCGACATCCAGAGTTCCACGTCGAACTTTCGGGTAATCCATCCCGCGAGGCCGATATGATCGGGATGCAAATGCGTGACGATCAGGCGTTTGACCGGTTTGCCCTTCAGGGCACTGTCAAAAACTGTCTCCCACGATTCCCGTGTGTCGCGGTCGTTTAGGCCGGTATCCACAATCGTCCAGCCATCGTCTTCTTCGAGCAGCCATAGATTGATGTGATTGAGCCGAGACGGCATTTTCATCCGTACCCAGAGGACGCCCGGTGCGATTTCAATCGTCGCGCCAGGTTCGGGCACCATCTTGAATGGGTATGTCAGCCCGCTTGGCGGCAGCGCATGTAGGCCGGATGCGTCTGTCATCGCGTCATTCCCTTCCGCATGAATACTGTGATATCAAGTCTTAGGTGACGTTAACGTCAACGTCAAATTTCACCTGTCGGCCTCACCTACGACGCCAACCCTTCTGGGCTGACGGAAAACAGAAGATCAGCCCCTTTCGTACACGGAGCGACCAAACCGGCGGTGGTGGTCAGCGCGTTTTCGGCAAAGAATTGCGCCAACGCAATTCGCGTCCTTAAGTAGTGCCCATCGTCGCTCTGAAGTTGTTTTTGGGCGGCAACAGCCCCTTTGGCCAAGTAGAATCCACCCGCAACGATGCCGAACAGCTTCAGATAGGGCGTCGCGCCGGCCAGGGCATCATTTGGCGCGTCTTTTACGCGACCAAGCAGCCATTCGGTCGCATTGGCTAGGTGATCGGCCGCCTGGGACAGTTCCGTTCCTATGATACCTAGGCTTTGATGATTGGACTGCCCCGCCTGCTCGGCGACATCCTTAACTTCCGCAATAAAGCGGCGGACCACATTACCGCCATCCAGGGGCAGCTTGCGCGTTACCAAATCGATGGCTTGGATGCCGTTGGTCCCTTCGTATATCGGCGCGATGCGAGAATCCCGGAAATGTTGGGCAGCTCCCGTCTCTTCGACGAAGCCCATGCCGCCGTGAACCTGAACCCCAATCGAGGTCATCTCGACGCCCATATCCGTCGACCACCCTTTAGCGACCGGTGTCAGCAACTCCAACCGGGCGCGCGCATCGGCTTTAGCGGCCTCATCTTTTGCTGCTTCGGCAAAGTCGCCGGCAATCGTCGCCGCATAACAGATACCCCGTGCCGCTTCCACATGGGACTTCATTGTCATCAGCATACGGCGTACATCCGGATGCTCGATGATCGGTATCATGTCCACCTTATCGTGCTGTTTCCCCACCGGTTTGCCCTGGCGGCGCTCCTGGGCATAGGCCAATGCCTGCTGATAGGATCGCTCGGCAATGGCAACGCCTTCGAGCCCAACGCCCAGCCGGGCATCGTTCATCATGGTGAACATGCAAGCCATGCCGCAATTTTCTTCGCCGATCAAATAGCCCGTCGCCCCGCCATTTTCACCGAAACTCATCACACAGGTGGGGCTGGCATGTATGCCCAGCTTGTGTTCCAAGCTGACACACTGAACATCGTTACGCTCGCCCAACGATCCGTCGTCATTGACCAGAAATTTGGGAACCAGAAAAAGCGAAATTCCGCGCGTACCGGGCGGTGCATCAGGTAAGCGCGCCAACACGAGATGGATGATGTTATCCGTCATGTCGTGCTCGCCCCAGGTGATGAAGATCTTTGTACCGCTGATTTTGTAGGTCCCGTCGGCTTGTTTTTCGGCCTTGGACCGCAGCGCCCCTACGTCGGACCCGGCTTGGGGCTCGGTTAGATTCATAGTGCCGGTCCATTCGCCCGATACGAGCTTTTCGTGATAAGTGGCCTTCTGTTCATCGGTGCCGTGCGCAGACAAGGCCTCGATCGCACCGCGCGTGAGTAGAGGACACAGGCTGAACGCCATGTTTGCCGCCGTCCAAAATTCCTGGACCGCAAGCCCCATTACTTTCGGCAGGCCTTGCCCACCGTAGTTCGGGTCGAACGGTACCCCGCCCCAACCGCCTTCAACAATCTGGCGATAGGCGTCTCGAAAACCGTCCGGCGTTTTGACGCTGCCGTCCTCTTGGCGGACGCTGCCTTGTTGATCTCCAACCCAATTCAGGGGTGCCACAACCTCCGTCGCAAGCCGCCCCGACTCGTTAAGCACCGCGTCGACGATGTCGTCGCTCAGTTCGTCATACGCACCTGTCTCCGCCAGGCGATCAATATCCAAAATACTCTTCAGGACAAACCGGACATCACGCGTCGGAGCTGCAAAAGTCATACGTTTCCTTTCAACAAGCGCTCGCCGCTCATGGACGAGACGGCGGGAAAAAACGGTCGGTCATATGGCCAGGTCAGGGTTTTGGAGAAGCCGCCCTGCCAGGTCAAGAGGCATAATATCGTGTTCAGAGCCGCAATTTCGACCTATAAGCCGACATTATCGGCCAACGACAACCCGAATTAGGTCCGTTTTGAATGAAATACCTATTCTAAGACCAAGCCCGACGGCCATCCGGCAAGCAACTGAGCAGCTTGCAGCGGGGCGACTGGTGGTTTTTCCCACGGAGACCGTGTACGGCTTGGGAGGCGATGCAACCAATGGCGCCGCCGTTCAGGCAATCTTCGACGCCAAGGGACGCCCGGCCCATAACCCGCTGATTTGTCACATTGCCGAGGCTGCGCAACTGAACGACATCGCTCGGGTGAGCGACAAATCCAAAGCCTTGGCGGCAAAGTTCTGGCCGGGCCCTCTAACCATGGTGCTAAACAAATCAGCGGCCTGCCCTGTTGATGACCGAGCCACCGCCGGCCTCGACACCATCGCCGTGCGCATTCCGGCCCACGACACAGCCCTATCGGTCCTCAGCGCGTTTGGCCGCCCTCTGGTCGCACCCAGTGCCAACACGTCAGGCCGCGTGAGCCCAACGCAGGCTCAGCACGTTCAGCTCACCGATGAAAGCCGCATTTCCATGATATTGGATGGCGGCCCCTGCCGGATCGGGCTTGAATCGACCATCTTGAGTCTCACCGGCCCCACACCACGGCTGCTGCGTCCCGGTGCAATCACGGCCGAAGAGATCGAAACGGTGATCGGTCCCGTAACCGAGTGTCGAGATTCTGCCGATCGACCGACGGCGCCCGGTCAACTCGAAAGCCATTATGCGCCGCAAAAGCCGGTACGGTTGGCAGCCAGCTCTCCAAATGAAGGGGAGGCGTTTCTAGCCTTTGGCCCCTACGACACCGAAACCGCCGCACCGACACTCAATCTGAGCGAAACCGGGGATTTGGCCGAGGCCGCCTCTCATCTATATGCTTACCTGCAAGCGCTTGACGCCATGGATTGTGATGGGATTGCCGTCGCGCCGATCCCTGATAAGGGCATCGGCAAAGCGTTGAATGATCGGCTGACGCGCGCCGCCGCGCCACGCGGGCGCACCGCCTAGGACGTTTAGCATGAGCACGCTGACCAAACAGCAGGCCAAAGACTATTACAACCGCTATGGCGCACGCCAGGACGGCCAAGCGTATTATGAGGACCCAGCCTTCGATATTTTGGCCGAACACGGATCATTCAGCGATGCCCGCTCGGTATTCGAATTCGGCAGTGGAACCGGCCGCTTCGCCGCGCAGTTGTTCTCACACCACTTTAGCGACGAAACGCAGTATCACGGGGTCGACATTAGTGAGACCATGGTCGACCTTGCCCGGGAGAACCTTCGCTTGTGGGGAGATCGCGCGCGCGTTGAGCCGTCGGATGGCACAACAACTTTACCCTGCCCTGATGGCAGTGTGGATCGCCTGGTGTGCACCTTTGTCCTCGACCTGTTGCCGGAGGATGCCATTCGGCAATTCGGCGTGGAAGCACACCGTGCACTGGGCCGGGGCGGACTACTGTGCATTGCAAGTCTTGCCGACGGAAAGACAACCGCAAGCCGCCTCGTTGGCGCATTGTGGAAAACGGCCTTTCGCCTCGCTCCATTGCGCGTGGGCGGATGTCGTGCCTTGGACCTTCCGAGCCATCTACCGGCACAACTTTGGCACATCGAGCACGAAGAAGCCCTGAGCCGTCGCGGCGTGAGCGTCAATGTTATCGTGGCAAGGCGGCTATGACGACGACACGCACACCGCCTTCGCCCGCGACGCTCGACAGGTTGCGTGACATTGTGGGGCCTCAGGGCGCCATCGATCGGCCGGATGAGTTGGCCCCTTTCGTCCGCGAGTGGCGGGACCGTTTCGTCGGTAACACACCTTTGGTTCTGCTGCCCAAAACCACCGAAGAAGTCGCCGGCATTGTGAAGATCTGTCAAGAGACGAAGACGCCCCTGGTTCCTCAGGGTGGCAATACAGGCGCAGTGGCCGGCCAAATCCCCTTCGAAGACGGCGCGGAGATTGTCGTCAATTTACGGCGCCTCAGCAAAATCCGGAACATCGACGCGCTGAACAACACTATGACCGTTGATGCCGGTGTGGTGCTTCAAGCCATCCAGGAAACGGCGGACAAATACGACAAGCTCTTTCCGTTGAGCCTTGCCTCAGAGGGAAGTTGCCAAATCGGCGGCAACCTGGCGACCAATGCGGGCGGAACGGCCGTTTTACGCTATGGCACGGCACGCGATCTGGTGTTGGGGTTAGAAGTCGTCTTGGCGAATGGCGACATCTGGAACGGCCTGCAATCTCTGCGCAAAGACAACACCGGCTACGATCTCAAGCATGTGTTCATGGGGTCGGAAGGGACTTTGGGGATCATCACCGGTGCGGTGCTCAAGCTGTTCCCGAAGCCGCGCACCAGCGAAACCGCTTTCCTCGCCGTCGCCGATCCGGCGGCCGCGCTTCAATTGCTCGACAAGGCACAAGTGTGTTTCGGACAAGACGTTTCGACTTTTGAATTGATGCCCAGAATCGGCCTCGACTTTGTCTTAAAGCACCTCCCCGACACAAAAGATCCGCTAGCGGACAATCAGGCTTGGTATGTTTTGATGGAGGTGGCCTCACAGATCGGCGGCGATGCGTTGAGCCAGCGCGTTCAATCTTTCTTGGAAGAAAACTTGAACGCAGGTTTGGTTCAAGACGGCGTTGTCGCGGGGTCTCTTACACAAAAGGCAGCGCTGTGGCGCCTTCGCGAATCCCTGCCCGAAGCCCAGAAGCCAGAAGGCGGGTCAATCAAACACGACATCTCCGTGCCCGTCTCGTCCATTCCCGCGTTTCTCGAGCGCGCCAGCAAGGCCGTTGCCACCCACTTGCCGGGTGTTCGGCCCGTTCCGTTCGGCCATGTGGGAGACGGCAATCTTCACTACAACCTTAGCCAACCGACCGACATGCAGCGCGAACAATTCCTTGGGATGTGGGAAGAATTCAACGCACTCGTGCACGACATCGTCTCGGAATTCGGCGGGAGTATCAGTGCCGAACATGGGGTTGGGCGCATGAAAGCGTCGGAGTTGCCGCGTTACAAAGACCCGGTGGCCCTGCGCCTGATGCGCGACCTCAAGCGCACTCTAGACCCGCACAACATCCTAAACCCCGGAAAAGTGTTGGACGTCAAATCCGAGTAAAGGCCGGATGGCAGGCAATAGGCCGCGCTACGCGGCCCGCCACTTTATGGAGCATCCCATACTGGGTATTTGGTCCTGAGGCCCTTGACCGGTTTCGGCGACCTGCTGCATGGCCAAAACCAGGTCTTGCCGGGCGTTTGCCACAAGGTGCGTTTTGGACTCGTCGAGACGTCCGCGATACTGCAATTCATCCTTCGCATTGAAGCCGAAAAAATCCGGCGTACAGACCGCGTCATAGGCACGCGCCACCTTCTGCGTGCGATCGATCACATATGGGAAGGTGAAGCCGTGGTCACGCGCGAACAGTTTCATATTGTCGAAAGAGTCCTCCGGATAGGCGTCGGTGTCATTGGACATGATGGCGATGGCACCTATGCCGGTCTTTTGCAAATGGCCAACCTGTTCCGCAAGCCGATCGACAATCGAGCGGACATAAGGGCAATGGTTGCAGATGAACATCACCAAGGTGCCTTTCGGCCCGCGGATATCCGCGAACCGGTAGGTTTTGCCGTCTATGCCCTCTAATTCGAAATCAGGCGCGGGCCATCCGAAATCGCAAACCGGTGTGGGGGTAAGCGCCATGGGCTGCCTCTCCTCGCGCAGGACCTAGAAGACTTCGAGCAACTCGACCTTAAACACGAGGGTTGCGCCGGGCTCGATCGGGGTTCCCGGCACGCCCCGAGCGCCGTACCCCAATTCGGACGGAATGGTCAGTTCCCAAACGTCGCCCTCTTTCATGAGCTGCAGCGCTTCCGTCCAGCCGGCGATAACGCCATTGACGGGAAACTGGGCCGGTTCGTTGCGGTCATAGGAACTGTCGAACTTTGTGCCGTCCACGAGTGTACCCTCATAGTGGACCTTCACAATGCTGTTCAGTGCCGGCGACCGACCCTCGCCACTTCTGATGACCTTGTATTGGAGCCCCGAAGAAGTCACTGCCACGCCGTCTTCCTTTGCGTTGTTCTCAAGATAACCGTTGTGATCGAGCTCGACGGTTTCGGTTTCGCCGCAAGCGCTGACCCCAAAAAGAATCGCCACTACGGCGATGGCATATGCTATCCGCACGTTCGTCCTCCGTTGCTGGTCACCGAGGTGTGCTTACTTCATTGACGGCGATTTGCCAATGCGAAATGCCAACGGCGGCGCGTTGACCGTGCCGTCGACGGCACGCTACGATCAATCGCTTTCCCTATACGCGGAGAGCACAATGACCTCCAATATGTCCATTTCGGTGATTGATGACCCGGACGTCGATGCGGTGATTGACCTGTGGCACCGGTGCAAATTGATCGTGCCATGGAACGACCCTCGCGAAGATATCGCATTTGCGCGCGCACAACCAAACGCCGACATTCTTGTCGGTAAGCTTGACGGCAAGATCGCAGCCAGTGTGATGGTCGGACAGGACGGTCACCGCGGCAATGTGTATTACGTCTCCGTTGCCCCCGAGTTGCAGGGGCAAGGCTTAGGCGAGGACATCATGTGCGCCGCCATCGATTGGCTGAAGCAACGTAAGGTGCCCAAGCTCAACATTATGGTGCGCGCATCGAACACAAAAGTGATCGGTTTCTACGAGAAGCTCGGCGCGGAGCAGCAAGCGCTCACCAATCTGGCCTATTGGCTCACCCCCAACCCGGCCTTTCATCAGAACAAGGATAATTGATCCGTTGTTTTTGCCGGTGGAGGGCTGATGTCCGCGTGGTCCGCCCGATTGAGGAGTTCAGGCCCGTCATTGGCAATGCGATTGACCAATGAAGACACCGGCGTAATGTCGAAAAAGTCCTGCGGCGCTGCCTCCAATAGATGCAGCGGGGGTGCCCCTTCGCAGTTCAACCATTCGTCATAGTCCGACGGTGTCACCACCAGCGGCATGCGATGGTGAATTTCGCTTGTACGCCCTGTCGCGGCTGTGGTGACGATGGCAACCGATTCAACGTCTTCCCCGGTCGGCGCGCGCCAGATGTCCCAAACGCCGGCCATCGCAAACATGTTGCCATCGAACGGCGACGCGTAGAATGCAAACCGCTGGCTGTCCGTCCGCTTCCATTCGTAGAAACCATCCGCCAACACCAAACACCGCTGTCGCCGAAAGGCTTCGCGGAAGCTGGGCTTTTCGGCCACGGTTTCACTACGGGCATTGATCAAGGGCTTGTCCTTGGGCATGTCACGCGACCAATGGGGCACCAGGCCCCAGCGCACCATCGCCAGCCGCCGCCGGCCTTCTTCGATGCGCACGATCGGAACATCCTGGGTCGGCGCCACATTGTACCGGGCCGGAAAATTGACGAGCTGGCCCTCAAAGTTGAAGAGACGCTCCATTGCCTCCAACGGGGTCGTGATGGCGTATCTTCCACACATGTTTTCCGTCTCACGTTTTGGTGTCGCACCCGACACCTTGTATATTTATACCACCTCCAGAAATTGCTGATTCGGGGATTTGACGCAATGGATCGGACCTATCCGTCGAGGCCCTTTGTGGGTGTTGGTGCTGTTGTCTGGCGTGAAAACAAAGTCTTGCTTGTTCGGCGGGGAAAACCACCTCGCGAGAGCGAATGGAGCCTGCCAGGGGGCGCCCAGCACACCGGTGAGACGGTTCGAGAAGCGTGCGTGCGCGAAGTGCGTGAAGAAACCCAGCTTACCGTTTCCGTTGGCCCGTTGCTCGATGTCATCGATGGCATTTTTCGCGATCCGAACGGCAAAGTGCGGCATCACTACACGCTGATCGATTTTGAGGCCGAATGGACCGCCGGCGAAGCCGCTGCCGCCGATGATGTGGTCGATGTGCGCTGGGCCGCGGTCTCGGAACTCGGCAAACTCGATCTATGGCAGCAGACCGAACGCATCATCAGAGACAGTGCGGTACGGCGCGGCGTCATAGATTTGACAAAAAACTAAGCGATTCCCATATGCGGTAATAACCCGTAGTGACCCGCAAAGGGAAAAGTATGAGCAGGTTCGCAAACCGCGTTATGGGCGCGATCGAATGGGTTTATCCTTGGACGGACTATTTCCTTTATAGTGGCTGGAAGATCGAGCAACACATCACGCGTTCGGAGTTTCGCCTGAAGAGTCCTGAAGGAACCGTGTTGGCACAGGGCCGCCTAGCCAAATGTCAGAAAGCGTTTCGGGATTTTCAGCGGGCCGGGCGCGTCGGTCGGCAGCCGAAGAACTTGGTCCTGATGGTCCATGGCATGGGGCGTCTTTCAAGCCTTTTTCAGCGCATGAGCCGTCGCCTGGCGGATAACGGCGTTGCATCCGAACTCTATCGTTATCCCTGCCCCGGCCGTTCTCTCGACGTGCAATCGCGCCGTTTGCGCACTTTTCTGGACGGCCTGACCGATGTGGACGAAATCTCGTTCGTCACACAGAGCTACGGAGCGCTTGTGGTGCGTGCGGCCCTTGCCCATGACGATGCGTGGCGTGCTCGTATCCGGTTAGGGCGCATGGTCATGATCGTTCCGCCTAACCAAGGGTCCTGGTTTGCGGATCAAGCCCATAAGGCAAAGCCGCTCAAGAAGATTGTCAACCAAGACGGTTGGTCGCTCACGGCAGAGGCCGCCGCCGAAATCCCGATACCTCCGCTGCCATTCGCGATCATCGCAGGCGGATCCCGTGGTGGCAGAGGATATCTGCCGATGCTGCCCGGGGACAATGACGGTCTGCTAAAGGTCGAGGAAACATGGCTCGACGGGACGGCCGATTACACCGTTATCAACACGGTGCACTTCTTGTCCGCTGCGAACAAAGACACGTTAGAGGCCACAACCAACTTCTTACTGTACGGCACGTTCACGCGAGCCCTGCCTGAACGCACGCCGATCTCGGTTTAGGGTGCCGGCAAATCACTCGCTGATGTCGATAGCATCGACTTTGTTGGGATAGAACGCCACGTGATCCTTGATCGCCGCCACCGCCTCATACGGGTCTTCATAAAACCAAACCACGTTTTCACCACGCTCACCGGACGGGGCCACTAGCGTGAAATAGTTGGCGGTTCCCTTGTAAGGGCAATAGGTCGTATGGTCCGACCGATCCAACACCTCCGGCTTTACATCGGTACGCGGAATATATTGAACGATTGGATAGGTTGACTCCGCCAAGGACAAGGCCTCACTGCTTTCAGCAATGACTTGCCCCTGCCATGTCACGGTCACGCGCCCTTTTGTCTTCTCAATCGTGATGGGATGGTTGGCGTCCGGCACTTTCATTTGCATCGTCACTGTTCCTAAGTGGTGGCTCTGCAGCCGCCAGTGCTAAATCGTATCCCTCGGGGGTCCCTTCAGTTCGACCGTATTCCCATCGGGGTCGTTGACATAGAGCGACGGACCGTCGCCTTCCGCCCCGTAGCGAATGCCGATCTCGCTTGGTTCAATACCCAGCCCCTGAAGGTGCGCGGTAATCTCATCCGCATTGAACGGATCAATCCGGATAGCGAAGTGGTCCATATTCTTGCCATCAGACACCAGCGGGCCGCCCCCATGCTTACCGAGGGGTGACTCCACGGGCACCAGATCGATCAGCGCATCACCAATACGGAGCTGATAAAGCCCTAAATCCGGGCGTTCCCTCTCAACCGTCGCGCCGACCGCATCCACGTAAAAGGCCTTTGACGCGTCGATATCGTTAACGCGAATTACCACATGGTCCAGTCTGAGTGTGCTAAAAGGTGGCATGGTTGCGAGGATACAGAATGGTGCGTTCCGTTAAAACCAGTTTTCGCCATTACCTGTTGCTGGGCATGCTGACAACGATCATCGGGTTCACGCTGCCTGCAGCGTCCCAAACCCTGTCCGGTGTCAATCAGACAAAGCTGCTGCAGCTCTCAGAGGTCCTGGGCGGCGTTCATCATTTGCGCGCCCTTTGCGTCCAGTCGGAAGCGCAAACCTGGCGCCAATCGATGATCCGTCTGATCGAAACTCAAGAAGCCCCCAAATGGCTCGCCGACCGGATGATTGAACGCTTCAATCAGGGGTATTATCGCGAACAAAGCGCTTATCCGGTCTGCGACGCCTCCAGTCAGCGGCGTGCGGTCAGATTGGCAAACGAGGGCGCGCGTTTGTCGCGCGCGCTGGCCCGCAACTGAGTTGCGAACAATTGTCTGAAAATGCCGGCTAGTTCGCCACGGAATCATCACAATTGGAACACAAAGGCGCCCCGCTCCAGTGAGGGTTTGTTTACGCGGCGTTCCTAGGCTTTCAGTCATGGCTGGGGCGGCCTGACGAATGACAAGGACGCACCATTATGCTTGCTACACCGCTTGCCCACTCAGATCCGATCGCCGCGCAGCGGCCCTATCTCAGCCGGCGCAAAAGCTCCCCCAGAAGCGACCGGATCGCTGACGCTTCTTTCCATCGCGAAATTCTCAAGATCTCGGAAGCCGAAGACTCCGATCGACGCGAGGCAGTTCGTCAACTGGTTCGGCAGAAAGCGGCCATCGCGCTCCGTGCCGTGCGCGCTGAAGCCCGTGCACAGCGGCTCGACATCGCCGTCTAGACCCCCGCGCTGAAACTAGATCACGACTTCGATGAGCCGCGGCCCCTTTGATTTGACCGCATCGGCAAACTGATCGTTGAACTCTTCCGCCGTAACCGAGCGGCTTGCTTCAACGCCCATACCTTGGGCCAGGTGCACCCAATCCAAATCGGGATTGGATAGGTCCAGCATCGACAAAGCTTTCGGCCCAGGATTTTCGGCCCCCACACGCATCAGCTCGATGTTGAGAATCGCGTAGGACCGATTGGCGAAGATCACGTTGACCACATCGAGATTTTCTCGCGCCTGAGTCCATAGGGCTTGGACGGTGTACATCGCCCCGCCATCGCCATGCAGGCAGACCACCTTTCGGTCCGGACATGCCACGGCGGCACCGGTGGCCAGCGGAATGCCTTGGCCAATCGATCCGCCGGTGAGCTGAAGATGGTCGAACGGCTCGGCCCCCGCCATGAGGATATACGAGGCCAGTCCCGAGGTGGCGGATTCGTCCGACACGATGGCATTTTCCGGCAACAAGGCGGCAACCGTATTGCCGGCCGAACCAGCGGACAGGTCACCCGTAGGCAGTTCAGGACGGCCCGCCGCTTGAACGCCGACAGGTTCGGCGGGTGCGTCCAGCTCGTCGGCTAAGGCTTCCAATCCTACCGTGACGTCCTGCTCGACCGCGGCCAGCTGTTGTATCCGGCAATCATCCGGGGTGAGCCAGCTCGGTTTACCGGGATAAGCGAAAAACGCGACGGGCGGCTTCGCACCAGCCGTTACCAGCACGTCCACCCCCTTCATGGTTTCCACAACGTCTTCCGCGAAGTATGGCAGTTTGGCGATATCGACCAACCCTGCCCCACGCCGCATCCGGGAATAAAATGTTTCGGTAACGAGTTCTGCACCGGTCGCCGCTGCAATGCGGCCCGCGGCACGCAATCCACGTTCTTGAAGCCCCGCGCCCGAAACCATCAGCATACCGCGTTTCGCTTCTTTCAGCGCCTTGGCCGCCGCCACAACGGCATCCTTAGAGGGAATGCCGTGTTTCAAAGGTTCCACCGGCGCGACGGGACCGTCACAGTCTTCCCACGCCGTGTCGGCCGGCAAGATCAACGTCGCAATTTGGCCCGGCGGTTCCATCGCTGCGGCAACGGAAAGTGCACCGTCAAGCGCAACCGTACGAGAGCTCGGAGACTGCTTGACCCAGCCCGACACCGGCCGTGCAATGCCGACGATGTCCGAATTGAGCGGCGCATCATATTGGATGTGATAGGTCGCATGCTGACCAACAATGTTCACAATGGGCGTATTGGCTTTCTTGGCATTGTGCAGATTCGCAAGGCCGTTTCCGAGCCCGGGCCCCAAATGCAACAGCGTGGAGGCCGGTTTGCCCGCCATACGGCCGTAGCCGTCGGCAGCCCCCGTCACCACGCCTTCAAACAGCCCCAGAACGCAACGCATGCCGTCAACACGGTCAAGAGCGGCGACAAAATGCATCTCCGATGTTCCGGGATTTGTGAAGCAAACCTCCACGCCGCTGTCTACCAGCGTGCGAACCAGACTTTCCGCTCCGTTCATAGGGTCCTCCCTTACGTATCGACGCCTTGGCGCCTAATAGAATAGTAAACTGATCCAGACTGCAAAGCCGAAAGCAGCGATCAGAGCACCGAATATTTTGTTGACTAAAGAAAAATGATCACGGTCCAGACGGCCGTGGAACTGGCTGGCCACAAAGGTGATACCGAACCACCAAAGTGTGGAGCCGCACATCACGGCGAGCACCAAGATCCATGACCCCACCAGATTAATCGCCCCAAAGAATTCCTGAAGGCTGGCGAAAAAGACCGCAAAGCCAAGCATGGTGGCCGGGTTCGTCAGCGTCAGAAACAACGTCGATCCGAAGGCATGCGGCAGGTCATCCGTCCAATTGGAAACCATCTGAGCGCGTTTGAGTTTGCTCTCCTCCGGCGGTTCGCGAAAGAAACTGAACACGCCCATACCAATCAGGACCAGCCCGCCAACGGCGCCCAGAAGGTGCTCCTGGGACATGATGGCGCTTCGGGCGGCATGCAGGCCAAACGCAGCAATCACTGCAAAAATACCGTCGCCCAAAACCGATCCCAGGCCGGCCACAAGCCCGTTCACCTGCCCATGTTCAAGCGCCCGCCGGATACAAATCAAGTTGACGGCCCCAATCGGCGCGGACACCGACAAGCCAATGAACATGCCAACGACTGCTAGGGTGACATAGTCTACCAACACAACGTCCCGTGTGAGGTTTTCCGAACGGGCGGGATACTATATCTCGACAACCAGGCGGCCGCGCACCTTGCCGGCCAGAATGTCCGTTGCGGCCGCCGGCACGTCGTCTAGGCTAATGGTCTTGGTCATGGCTTCCAGTTTGGCGAGGTCCAGGTCGGCCGCCAAACGGTCCCATGCCTCTTGCCGGCGCGACAACGGCGCCATCACCGAGTCGATGCCTAGGAGGGAAACACCGCGGAGGATGAATGGCGCCACAGATGTGGGCAAATCCATACCCTGCGCCAGCCCACACGCGGCAACGGCCCCGCCATATTTTGTCGATGCAATGACATTGGCGAGGGTTTTGGAGCCCACGCTATCGACGGCACCCGCCCAACGTTCCTTGCCCAGCGGCCTTGGATCGCCGGAAAGTTCACTCCGTTCGATAATGTCGCCAGCACCTAAGCCTTTCAGATAGTCAGCCTCTTCCGGGCGGCCTGTCGAGGCAATGACCTCAAATCCAAGCTTAGCCAAAAGCGCAATGGAGACACTGCCTACACCACCCGACGCCCCTGTCACGATGATCGGCCCTTGGTCCGGCTTCACTCCGGCTTTTTCGAGAGCGATAACAGACAGCATGGCCGTATAGCCGGCGGTTCCGATAGCCATGGTTTGGGCAGGCGTGAGCCCGGCCGGCTTCTTGACCAGCCAATCCCCTTTCACGCGGGCTTTCGATGCATAGCCCCCGAAATGGGTCTCGCCCACACCAAAACCGTTGAGGATGACTTCATCGCCGGCTTTGAACCCAGAATGGTCGGACGATTCGACCGTTCCCACAAAATCGATGCCCGGAATAATGGGCCAAACCCGCACAACCGGCGCTTTCCCGGTTAGAGCGAGCCCGTCTTTATAATTGACCGTCGAATGTGACACCGAGACCAAAACATCGCCGTCCATCAGGTCATTCGATGTGATGTCCTTAAATACGGTTTGCTGCCCATCATCGGTCTTTTCGACCATGAGAGCCCGGAAAGTGTCGGCCATGCTTCCTCACTGACGTGTCTTTGGATGGAACGATAGGGAATTTCGCCGACAAACCACCCCAAATCGAAGGTCAGGTCAAGCGTGTTGATCCATAGTCTCTTGGAAGCGCACGGGCCGACCGCCGGCCTGCCCTAGGATTTCATCTTCCCACATAACTGTCCGTCCACGAATAATTGTGCCCTTGGGCCAACCCGTGACTTCCTTGCCGGCGAATGGCGTCCAACCACATTTAGACGCAATCCAGTCATTTGAAATCACGGTCTTTTTTTTCATGTCCACCACAGTGATGTCTGCATCATAGCCTACTGCCAATCGGCCTTTGCCGGAGATGCCAAACAAGCGCTGCGGACCGTGGCAAACCAGATCGACCAGCCGTTCAATGGTCAGACGTCCTGCATTCACATGATCCAGCATCAACGGCAGCAACGTTTGTACGCCAGGCATGCCGGCCGGCGATTTGGGATAAGGCTGCTCCTTTTCTTCTTTAAGATGAGGTGCATGATCGGAACCGATCACATCGACAACGCCCTGGGCAACCGCTTCCCATAAGCCCGCACGGTGTTCTGCCGAACGAATCGGCGGGTTCATTTGAGCGAAAGTCCCTAGCTCGTCATAGCACTCCGGCGCGGCCAAAGTGAGATGCTGAGGGGTAACCTCCACCGTGCAGATGTCTTTGTTCTGCGCCAAGATCGGGATTTCATCCGCCGTGGAGATATGAAGGACGTGAATACGCCTGCCCGTTTCGCGCGCCAGTCTCAACAATCGCTTCGTACACAGAACAGCCGCTTCGACATCTCGCCACACCGGATGGGTCGACACGTCGCCGAGCACCGCCAATTCGCGCCGCTCGCGTAAGCGGAACTCGTCCTCGGAGTGGATAGCGACCCTGCGGCGGCCATGACTCAAGACCCGTTTCACACCTCCATCGTCGGCAACCAACAAGGTTCCGGTGGACGACCCCATGAATACCTTCAACCCGCAGCACCCGATTTGACGCTCTATGGTCGGGATTTCTTCCGCATTTTCTACGGTCGCCCCCACATAAAATGCGAAATCGCAAAACATACGATCGGTGGCACGAGATACCTTATCTGCAAGAGCTTCTGAGGTAGTCGTGGTCGGCTTGGTGTTGGGCATTTCGAACACTGCGGTCACGCCGCCAAGCACTGCGGCTCTCGAGCCTGTCTCCAGGTCCTCTTTGGCTTCAAGACCGGGTTCACGCATGTGCACTTGGCTATCGATCACGCCGGGAAGGACATGCAGGCCCGCTACATCCACGATCTTATCGGCCGATGCGCCGTTGAGAGAGCCGATAAAGGCTATCTTACCGTCATTGACGCCCACATCCGCTTGATGGACTCCGTCTTGATTGACGCAGGTTCCTCCTTTGAGAATCAAGTCATAGGTGCCCATGGTTTTTACCCTCGTTTTTGTCGACGTGAGCCAACAGATCGATAACGGCGTTCTCCACCACCTCAACCGTCAGACTCTTCATATAGGTGACCGGCTTTCGGTGATCGAAATCCGGCCGGTTGATGATCGATTCGAAGCTTTCAGCACGCACTATTCGACAGTTTTTGCCCCAGGGGGCGTAGAGCCGATCAGGGCTCGGCCCAAAGAGGCCGAGTGTCGGTATTCCGGCCGCCGCCGCCAAATGCATCAGCCCAGAGTCGTTCCCGATAAAGAAAGCCGATTTTTGGAGGCAGGCATAGGCTGTCGGCAGATCGATTTTTCCGATTAGATCGACCACGTCGGCGGCCCCAAGCCCGTCAACAAGGGGGGCGGCCATGTGTTCTTCTCCCGGCCCGCCCAGAAGCAAAATGGTGTTGCCTGCAAATGGGCCCCGGGGCTTCGTCAGCCGACGGACAAGTTCCAAAAAGGACTCCGCGGGCCATGTTTTTCCCATCCAATTGGCTGTGGGGCAAATCGCGAGCAAAGCATTCCGATCCCCTATATACCGGCCGGCCATGTCATAACATGACGCATCGACCTCAATCCGGGGATCGGCCGGCCGTTCAAGACCAATCGCTTTGGAAAGGGTGATGACTTTATGGTCCTGCCCCTTCACACGCCCTGCGACAAACCTTTTACCTGCCAAGAGGAACCACGTGATGGCGGACCCCCGCAGATCCACGACGATATCCCAATAATACGCCACGGATTGCCGCCATAAATCGAACCAGTGTCCTGCAAATTTCTTCTTTTTCAGCGCAATCACTTGGTTTACCGACGGCATGGCGGCGAATAAAGGCGCCACGACGGGTCCGCAAACAACGGTTATATCGGCATTTGGGTGGTCGTCTTTGAGCGAGGCCAAAATGCCCGTTGACAACACCGCATCGCCAATCCGGGTTGAAGTGATGAAAAGAATACGCAAATGGTATGTCCAGCGTTTCAGAGCGCGATGACTGTTCGGCTTATAAGTAGGCCGGACCTATTTGTGAACCTTGCGACTGTGCTTTCCTTTAGGGACGGTGACTAGATGAGCCAACCAACTTTTGCCCCTCTCCCAAATCGCCAGGTCTTGCGTATCGGCGGACCTGAGCGTCATTCGTTCCTTCAGGGGCTTGTGACGAACGATATCGAAAAACTGTCGCCTGAACGGGCTCTTTACGCCGCCCTGTTGTCACCCCAAGGCAAAATTCTGGCGGATTTTATGCTTATCCAGCGCGACGAAGAAATCCTGTTGGATTGCGATGCCGACACGGCCCCCAATCTGCTGAAACGTCTGACCATGTACAAGCTGCGGGCTGAGGTCTCCATTGACACTGCGCCGGATCTGCAAGTCGCTGCAATTTTCGGCGCAGGCGCGGCCGAATTGGCCGGTGCCGAGGCTTCACCCGGCAAGACGGTTCGAAAAGCAGATACCCTTTTGGTGGTGGATCCCCGATATGCTGCATTAGGCGTGCGCCTTGTCGGGACGGATGCGCTGTCGCTTGCGAAAGAGCTGACGCCGCATGAGACATCCCCCGGGGCCTATCAGGCGCACCGCCATCAGTTAGGGATCGCCGAGGGTCCGGAGGAACTCGGTGTCGAGCAAATGTTCGCCCTGGAAGCCAACCTGGCTGAACTCAACGGGGTGGATTTCCAAAAAGGCTGCTATGTGGGCCAAGAGCTCACGGCCCGTATGAAGCACAAAACCACGCTGCGGAAGAGAATTGTGCCGCTGGATGCCCAAGAAACCCTGCCCACCGCGCCTGTTCCGCTAACCGCGGGCGATCGGGATATCGGTACCATGTGCGCCAACAGCGATTTACGGGGCCTTGCCGTGCTGCGCTTGGATCGCTTGGAAGAAGCCCGTGCCGCAAACAAGTCATTGTTTGCCGACGGCATTGAGGTGACGCCCACCAACCCACCGTGGTTGAGTGTCCTTTGAAGCGACAATAACGGAAGGCTGGTGATGGCGAAGCACAAGAAGCGCTGCAGTTGGCCCGGGCAGCATGATGACTACATTCGCTACCACGATGAAGAATGGGGCGTGCCCGAATGGGACGATGTGGCGCTGTTCGAAAAGCTGACTCTAGACGGTTTCCAAGCGGGGCTATCTTGGCTCACCATCCTGCGCAAGCGGGAAAACTTTCAAAAGGCCTTCGATGGGTTCGATCCGGTCAAAGTCGCGCGCTACACGCCGGCGAAGGTCAACCGCCTGCTGAAGGACTCGGGCATCATCCGGCATCGCGGCAAGATCGAAGCGACGATCGGCAACGCCCGCGCTTTCTTGGACATTACCGAGAAGGACGTCAGTTTTTCCGACTTCCTATGGGACTTCGTCGATGGGCAGCCCGTAACCAACAATTGGCGGTCCATGGATCAGGTGCCTGTGTCGACGGACGAAAGCAAGGCTATGTCCAAGGCGCTGAAGGCCCAGGGGTTCAAATTTTGCGGCCCCACCATCACCTATGCCTTCATGCAAGCGGTGGGCATGGTGAACGATCACATGGTGGATTGTTTTCGACATAAAGCGTGTCAAAAGCTGGCGAAATAGTGCCCTTTCCGTCTTCCCATCCCATCTCTGATCGGCGCCAGGACGGCCTGCTTCGCCCGGATATTTGAAGCCGCCGTGACTTGCGGCTTGGATTTCGGGGAAAAACTGCACTACGTTACGGGCAACAGAGTCAAATCTAACGCTTTTCTAGGGTGGAGTAACGCGATGGGCATTGCCATCAGCGGGACCGGACTTCATACACCGTCCCAATCCATTTCGAACGCAGAATTGGTCGAATCTTTCAATGCTTACGTTCGAAACTTCAATGAACAGAATAAAGATGCCATCGCTCGTGGAGAGGTTGAGGCCCTTCAGGAATCGAGCGTCGAGTTCATCGAAAAGGCGAGCGGTATCAAATCCCGTTATGTCGTCGAAAAGGAACACACACTAGATCCGAAAATTATGTGTCCGCGACTGCCCGAACGTCCCAATGACGAGTTGTCGATCCTCGCCGAGATCGGGGTGCTAGCCGCGCGCGACGCCATGAAGGCGGCCGATAAGAAAGCGGAAGACATTGATGCGGTTCTGGTGGCGTGCTCGAACTTGCAACGTGCCTATCCCGCGATTGCAATCGAAGTTCAGAACGCGCTGGGCATTGAGGGGTTTGGCTTCGACATGAATGTGGCCTGCTCGTCCGCCACCTTTGGCATTCAAGCGGCTGCCGATATGATCAAAGCGGGCAATGCGCGCTCGATTCTGGTTGTGAATCCAGAGATTTGCTCCGGACACTTAAACTTCCGGGACCGGGACAGCCATTTCATTTTTGGCGATGTTGCAACCGCCGCGGTTCTGGAACCGGAAGAAACCGCTCACTCGAAGGACAGTTTCCGGATCCTGGGGACCCGTTTGAAAACTGCCTTTTCCAACAATATCCGGAACAATTTCGGGTTCCTCAATCGCACCTCCCCCGAGACGGCCAACAACACAGACAAGCTGTTCGTCCAGGAAGGCCGCAAAGTGTTCAAAGAGGTGGTGCCGCTGGTGTCAGACATGATCACGTCGCATCTGGAAGACCTGGGTAAAAACGCCTATGACCTGAAACGCATGTGGCTGCACCAGGCCAACAAAAACATGAATGACCTGATCAGCCGTAAAGTGCTCGGACAGGACCCTGATCAAGATCAGGCCCCGGTCATTTTGGACGAGTACGCCAACACAAGCTCAGCAGGCTCGATCATTGCGTTCCACAAATACAAGTCGGACATGGCTGTTGGCGATTTGGGATTGATCTGTTCGTTCGGCGCCGGATATTCGGCAGGCACGGTTGTTGTTGAGAAATTATCTTAGGCTTACCGATCAACCATTCTGATTAATAAGTATTTCCCCACGATGGAATGCCACTAGATGCCGAAGCAGCCCCCCAAGCGCGCGTGGCAACGCATGCTGAGCGGCCGCCGGTTGGATCTGTTGGACCCGTCGCCGCTTGACATCGAACTCCAAGATATCGCTCACGGCTTGGCCCGCGTTGCGCGATGGAATGGTCAGACCGTCGGCGACCACGCCTTCTCCGTAGCTCAGCACTCACTGCTGGTCGAAGATCTCTGCATCCGCATCAAACCAAGCTGGCCTCAGAAATGGCGGCGGGCTGCCTTGCTGCATGATGCCCCCGAATATGTCGTCGGCGACCTCATTAGCCCTTTTAAGGCGGCAATCGGCACGGGCTACAAGTCTCTGGAAAACCGGCTGCTTGCCGCCATCCATCTGCGGTTCAGACTGCCGGCTACGTTGCCGGAGGATGTGACGAAAGTCATCAAACGGGCCGATGGCATTGCCGCCTATTTGGAGGCAACTCAGCTTGCCGGGTTTTCCCAGGCCGAAGCGAAAAAGTTCTTCACCTATTCACGATACGCGGACGGCATCACGCTCATCCCCCTGGAAACCCCCAAAATTGAAACTACTTTTACAAGAAGATTCAAAACCTTAATGGGTTAAGTGATGTTTTCACTTTAACCCAACAAAGATCGCTAATTGTCGTAATATCGTTGCCATAGGAATCGAATATCGGTCAGATCAATCCGCGGCATGCCGTCCGGTCGGTAGGACCAGAAACGAGGACACAATGATTTATGTTTGCCCGCTGAGCGCGGTGAGCGACGTGATCGAAACGTCGTCCCCGTCCCACATGATTAGTCTGCTGGACCCCGAGTCGATGATCGACACACCGCATGGCATTGCCTCGGACAAGCACCTGCAATTGTCGGTCAATGACATTGCACATCACGACGACGAATTGGTGCCGCCAAACCGCAGGCACATCGAATCCCTGCTCGACTTCATAGAAACCTGGTCGGCAGACGACCCGATCCTAATCCATTGCTGGGCAGGCATCAGCCGTTCGACGGCGGCGGCCTTGATTACCCTTTGCCGCTTCAACCAAGAGGCAGAAGAGGCTGCGCTGGCCCAGCTGGTCCGAGACGCAGCTCCCCATGCCCATCCCAACCGCCTGATGATCCAACATGCCGATGAATTATTGGGGCGCAGAGGACGCTTGATTGCGGCGGTCGAGCAAATGGGCCCAGGGCGTATGACCTGGGAGGGCGAGGTCTTCACGGTGCCGATCTATCCCGAAGCTTCGCGATAATGACGCGCCGCAAGCAACAAAAGGCAAAAAGCACAGACCGCGTCGTAGATTTCGCCCAGAACACGGTCACTTTGTACGGCGCCAATGAGCATTCGACGGCTGTCACCATCGGCTTGAACGCCGCCATCGTTGCCGTTTCCGACGAAGTCCCGCAGGTCACCGTGGTTCGCCGACCGGGCGAGCGCTCGTCACGCAAGGAAGGCACACCCGATGACAGTGACGGCTTGCCCTTCGGTCCTTTCGAACCGGCGCAGCATCGCACGTTAGAGCTTGGACTGCGTACCTGGGTCGATGAACAGACCGGCTTATCTCTGGGGTATACGGAGCAACTCTATACATTTGGCGACCGTGGCCGCCACGCGGCAGACGGCGACCACAGTCCGCAAGTAGTCTCGATCGGATACCTGGCGCTCACGCAAGAGACCCAGAGCTTAAGTGGGACCGATACGGTCTGGCGCCCCTGGTACCAGTATTTTCCATGGGAGGATTGGCGCAATGGCGAGCCGGAGCTAATCGCCCAGGTTATTACCCCCCTGCTTCGAGAATGGTCCGATGACGCGTCGGACATTAGCGCCCAAAGCGCACGGTGGGATCGTGTGTGTCAGTGTTTCGGATTTGAAACCTCCGCGTGGGACGAGGAAAAGGTTTTGGAGCGGTATGAATTGCTTTACGAGGCCGGGCTCATTTATGAAGCTCAGCGCGACAGGCCGCATCTGCATGCCGATAAGGTGGATCGGGTCAAGCCGCACCTGGGGGTGCCCATGATTCACGATCACCGCCGTATCTTGGCCACGGCGATGGGACGCCTGCGCGGGAAGCTCAAATACCGGCCGGTGGTTTTTGAACTCATGCCGCCCTCGTTCACTCTGCTCGAACTCCAGCGGACCGTCGAAGCCATTTCCGGTGTGAGGATCCACAAGCAGAACTTTCGGCGGCTTCTGGAAAAAGGTGGTTTAGTTGAATCTACAGGACATGTTTCTACTAAAACTGGTGGCCGACCCGCCGCCCTATTCCGTTTTCGTCGTGAAGTACTCAAGGAACGGCCTGCCCCCGGGGTGAAACTTCCCAGCAGCGGGCGGACGTCCAAGCCTCGCTAATGGCTTATTTGCTTGGTTTTCTGTGATTTCTGATAGTTTTTGTCCGGGGGGTTGACACCACCCCCTCTAATGCTCAAATCTAGCATAACAATTTGTCGGGCGTTGGTTCCCGTTTTTTTGGGTGTTGTATATACTCAATATGAGCATAAGGAGGGAGTTCCCATGACAACCACCTCAAAGACAGCGGCCGCAGAGAGCGGCGCGCTTGAATATACGCCCGAAATCGCGAAAGAAATGGCACCACTGTACGAACGGGTTGCCAATGTGATTCCTGAAATCGAATGGCCTTTTCACGCGCCCTATATCAAGGCGATCAACGATCTGAAGCGTGAAAAGAACGCCGTCATTCTCGCGCACAATTATCAGACCCCGGAGATTTTTCACGGCGTGGCCGATATTGTGGGCGATTCGCTTCAGCTTGCGAAGGAAGCCGCTGAAGTAGACGCCGATGTGATCGTTCAGTGCGGCGTGCATTTCATGGCCGAAACCTCCAAGCTGCTCAATCCGAACAAGACGGTTTTGATCCCGGACATGAAAGCGGGTTGCTCACTTGCTGCGTCCATTACGGGCCGCGATGTCCGCCTTCTGCGTGAAAAATATCCTGGCGTTCCCGTCGTCACCTATGTGAACACCTCCGCCGACGTCAAAGCAGAATCCGATATCTGCTGCACGTCGTCTAACGCGGTTCAAATCGTCGAGTCGCTGGGTGTCGACCGTGTCCTGATGATCCCGGATGAGTATCTGGCGTTGAACGTGGCCAAACAGACTGATGTGGAGATCATCGCATGGCATGGCCGCTGTGAAGTGCATGAACGGTTCAGCGCGGAAGAAATCCGAAACTATCGCGAAGGGCACCCAAACATCATTGTTCTCGCACACCCCGAATGCCCTCCCGAAGTGGTGGAAGAAGCTGATTTCGCCGGTTCCACCTCGGCCATGATCAACTACGTCAAGGAGCGCCGGCCCCGTCAGGTGGTTATGGTGACCGAATGCTCCATGTCCGACAACGTGGCCGCCGAAACACCGGGTGTGGACTTCATACGGCCGTGCAATTTGTGCCCGCACATGAAGCGGATCACGCTGCCGAAAATCTTGCATTCGCTGCAAACTATGACCGACGAGGTCACCGTGGATCCGATCGTTGCCGAAAGGGCGCGGGCATCGGTGGAAGCGATGATTGAAGCAAGTGCACCGGCTCCCATTGCGGCCACACTCGACCACAGGCTTCAAGCCAGCGCATAAGGTTTCAAACGATGACGAGGCCCAACATAGTCGATGCGGGCGACGTTCTGGTTCTCGGCGCCGGCCTCGCAGGTCTTTTTACGGCCCTCAAACTCGCCCCCAAGCGCGTAACCGTGCTGGCCGGTTCGCGCTGCGTGACCGAGCATGGCGCCAGCGCTTGGGCACAAGGCGGCATTGCTGCTGCATTGGGGCCGGATGACTCGCCGGAACTGCATACACAGGACACCATCGCCGCCGGGGCCGGCCTTGTCGATCCCAAGATCGCTACCCTTCTTGCTCAGGAGGCACCGGACCGGGTGCACGACCTGATCGCCTATGGCGTGCCCTTCGACCGCGACGCAAAAGGCGACCTTGTTCTTGGCCGTGAAGCAGCCCATTCGCGCAATCGGATCGTTCACGTCAGTGGAGATCGGGCCGGTGCCGTGATCATGGACGCGTTGTGGGGTGCCGCCCGAGCCGATGAACGCATCTCGATCATGGCCGGCCTGCGGGCGGTCAGCTTTGCTAAACGCAAGAACAAGATTGTCGGCGTTTATGCCATCGACGAGACGGCACCGGAACGGTCGTCCGTATTAATCCTGGCCGAGCACGTCGTCCTGGCGACCGGCGGTATCGGCACGTTGTTCGAAGTGACCACCAATCCTCCCTCCGCGAAAGGGGACGGTTTGGCTATGGCTGCGCGGGCCGGGGCCGCGCTGGCTGACACGGCGTTCGTGCAGTTTCATCCGACCGCCATCAATGTCGGCCGCGACCCTGCGCCACTGGCTACGGAAGCTTTGCGGGGCGAAGGCGCGTGGCTGATAAACAGTCGTGGAGAACGCTTCATGGCTGCTGCTCATCCCGATGCTGAACTTGCGCCTCGCGATGTGGTGGCACGGGAGATTAGCCGCCAAATCCGGCAGGGAAACGATGTCTATCTGGATTGCCGCAAGGCGGTCGGCGAGGCATTTCCCGACAGGTTTCCCACCGTTTTTGCCTCGTGCATGGCGGAAGACATCGATCCGCGTATCGATCCTATTCCGATCGCGCCGGCCGCCCATTATCACATGGGGGGCGTGATAACAGACACCCACGGCCGAACCACTCTCGACGGACTGTGGGCTTGCGGGGAAGTGGCCTGCACCGGTGCGCATGGCGCTAACCGGCTTGCCAGCAACTCCTTGCTTGAGGCATTGGTTTTCGGCGCCCGTATCGCCGCCGATATCGTGAATCGGCAACGCTCGGCGCACATTGTCAGTGGTGTCGGCGTCGAGCCTTGCAATTCGGCGCTGTTGGCGCCCAACACCAAAACCTCATTGGGCGCCATCAAACGGTTGCGTCATATCATGACGACGCGGGTTGGCCTGGTGCGAACGGAACAATCGCTGTCCTTGGCACTCGACGACATTGCGGACTTAAGCAGCGCGCAGACGCCATCGCTTGACTTGTTAAACCTGCTGGTCGTCGCGGAATTGGTGACCCGCGATGCGCTTGAGCGTCGTGAAAGCCGAGGCGGACATTTTCGGGCCGATTATCCCGAGCCCTCGGTTGAACTCGCGCGCCGCCGCCCCTTTACCTTCAGCGGCGACCCAGCGTCAGACATTGGGGCAAACGGCGGCGACATCCAAAACGCCAGTTTTGCGTCGATATGAGCACCAAAGATCTTGCGCCCTTGCCACGGGTCCTTGTGGAGGACAAGGTCAAGGAAGCGCTTCAGGAAGACTTGGGGCGCGCCGGCGACCTGACAACACAGACCGTGGTCCCAAGCAATGTCAACTCGCGGGTGGTCCTGCGTGCCAGGGAAAATGGCGTGGTTGCCGGGCTCGACATCGCACGCACGGCCTTCCGGCTCATCGACCCGTCTCTCCAAATCGCCGTTGTAGCGAAAGACGGCACCAGCGTGGGCCCCGGTCAGGACATCGCTGCGATTGAAGGGGCTGCCCGATCCATTTTGATGGCTGAGCGGGTCGCCCTTAACTTCTTGGGTCACCTTTCCGGCATTGCGTCCTGCGTCAACCGTATTGTCAAATCCATCGACGGCAGCAAAGCGCATGTTTGCTGCACACGGAAGACGACACCGGGCCTCAGAGCTTTCGAAAAGTATGCCGTGCGGGCGGGAGGCGGCATGAACCATCGCTTCGGGCTCGACGATGCGATATTGATCAAAGACAACCACATCGCCATGGCCGGCAACTTGGAAAAGGCGTTACGCTCAGCCAGATCGGCAGCCGGCCACTTGGTAAAAGTCGAAATCGAGGTGGATTCGCTCGAACAACTCGAAACGGTCATCGACATCGGCGCCGACGCCGTCCTGCTTGACAACATGGATCCCGACACGCTCGGCCGTGCTGTTGAGATGGTCAGTGGACGCATGATTACGGAGGCCTCGGGTGGAATCACAGAGGAAAGCGCACCTGCAATCGCGGCATCGGGTGTCGATCTCATATCCGTCGGATGGGTCACCCACAGCGCGCCCTGTTTGGATATTGGGCTAGACTTCGATCAAACCGTTCTTTGATTCTTTTGGGTGATCATCGATGCAAAAGAACACGATTTTTGTTACCGGCGCGGCAAGCGGTATTGGTAAAGCGACCGCCCTGCGCTTTGCGCAAGAAGGATGGTTTATCGGCATCGCCGACGTAAATCGCACGGCGTCTGACGCACTACGATCCGAGATCGGCGAAGCAAACGGGATCGTCCTGGATTTAGATGTCACGGATCAAGTTCAGTGGACGGAAGCGGTTGGCCAATTCGCCGAAGCCACCGGCGGCAAGATGGACATATTGTTCAACAATGCGGGTATCGCAAAAGGCGGTTGGTTTGAAGACATCTCTATTGAGGATGCCCACAAAGTCCTCGACATCAACCTCGGTGGGGTGGTCAATGGCGTGTATGCCAGTCTGGAACTCCTGAAGGCGACCGCGGCACAAAAAGGCGTTGCGCGCATTATCAACACAGCATCCGTCGCGGGCTTGGTTGGCGGCCCCAAAATGGCCGTGTACAGCGCTACGAAATTCGGCGTACGCGGACTGACAGAAGCGTTGAACTACGAGTTCGCGCGTCACAAAATCTCCGTGACGGACATTATGCCCTGGTTCATCAATACGCCCCTACTCGAGGGCGCGCTCGACGGCTCAAATGAATCGATCAATGACTCGCTGGCGAGTTCAAATGTGAAGGTGTATCCGGTGGAGGACGTGGTCGATAAAGTTTGGCAGCTGGCCGCCTTTGACCCCGGCCAGGGCCGCATCCACCACCCGGTCGGCGGATACGCCAAAGTTGCTCGGGTCGCCTCGAACCAATTTGCGGGGCTTTTGCGGCGCGTGATCCGCCGCCGTTCCGAACAGGACTGGTTGTAAGTGCGCCTTATCGGCGTGATGCCGAACGCACCGGCGTCCGATAGAAGATGTGACGGCCGATTTTAACGGTCCTCACCAAGCGCTTGGCCCAAACCGGATTCACATAGACCGCATGATAGTGCGTGGCGGAATCGCTCACATTTTCATGCAGACCGAACATTACTTTCCACGCCAGTTTTTGCGATTGGGCCCAAGGAACGCCATGTTCACCGTGCTTCAGCGATCCATCGCAGGTAAAGGTGAACTGACACCCAGTGCGCCGCTTGTGGCCCTGGAAGACCACACCACACACACTGTTGGGATAACGCCGACTGGACACCCGGTTCATAACCACTTCGGCGACAGCGAGCTGCCCCGCATAGGTCTCGCTACGGGCTTCGTGGTAAATCGCCTGGGCAAGGCAGTGAGCTTCGCTTTTCAGTTCTGCGGCCGCCTCGGTGAACGAGGTTTCAATCTCCGCGTTCTGATCTTCTGCAGCCGAACCATAAATGGTCGGCGCGTCGACAGCTTTCTCGAAACGTGCCAGCTCGGGCTCGGCGACGGGCTTGCCGGAGGTGAGGTCGGCCACGACAACGAGCCCGGCCACCGCCCACGCGGCGGCACCTACCGCGAATGCCAGCTTTTTGTTCGCCGTCTGAGCCAAAGTCTGTTGCCTCACTCTTCCTGCACACCTTTTGAGCGCGCATCCGGATTTTACCGCCATCAGGTAAAATTTTGTAGCTGCCGAAAAAAAATTTAGGCAGATGCGTTAATTAGCCCTTCTTGGAGCAATTTCTAGACCGAAAGATTTGGTTAAAGCGAATTAACCAAACGAATCATTGATTCTATTGGGCTTTTAGTTTGGCCTGAGCCGCCGCTAATCGGGCAATGGGAACCCTGTAGGGCGAACATGAGACATATTGCAGTCCCATTTTCTGACAAAACTGTATCGAATCGGGATCGCCACCATGCTCACCGCAGATTCCGAGCTTGATTCCAGGCCTCGCTTGACGCCCCCTTTCCGCTGCTATTGCAATAAGCTCGCCAACTCCGTGCTCATCGATAGAGACGAAGGGGTCTCGCTCCATGATCCGCTTTTCCAGGTAATCGTTGATGAAACGGGTCGAATCATCACGGCTGATGCCGAACGTGGTTTGCGTCAGATCGTTCGTGCCGAAACTAAAGAATTCCGCCGATTCGGCGATTTCCTCTGCCCTCAAAGCGGCACGCGGCAATTCAATCATGGTACCGATTAAATAGCTGACCTTCTCGCCCGTTTCCGTTTCGATTGTCTTCGCCGTTTGCTCGATGTGCTTTTTCAGCGTGTCGAGTTCGGCCTTCATGCCGACCAGCGGGATCATGATTTCCAGCACGACAGCACGTCCGGTTGATTTGCCGGCCGCGATAGCCGCTTCGAAAATCGCGCGGGCCTGCATTTCGTAGATTTCCGGATAGGAGATCCCCAAGCGGCAACCCCGGTGTCCCAGCATAGGGTTGAATTCATGCAATTCCGTCACCCGGCGGCGAAGTCTTTCAAGATCCATTCCCGAGGCGTCGGCGACCTCCTCGATTTCTTCCCGGGTCTTCGGCAGGAACTCGTGCAACGGCGGATCCAAAAGACGAATGGTCACCGGCAACCCGGCCATGATCTTGAAAATCTCTTCGAAGTCCGTGCGCTGCATCGGCAAGATTTTCGCCAGCGCCTCACGCCGACCCGCCTCATCTCTGGCAAGGATCATCTCGCGCACGGCCAGGATGCGGTCGGCATCGAAAAACATATGTTCCGTTCGGCAAAGACCGATGCCCTCGGCTCCGAATTCTCGTGCCACCTGCACATCCGCAGGTGTTTCCGCATTGGTGCGAATTTTCAGCTCTCTGAGATCGTCCGCCCACTCCATAACGGTAGCAAAGTCGCCAGAGAGTTCGGGTTTGATGGTGGGCACCGCGCCCCACATCACCTGCCCTGTGGAGCCATCCACCGTGATAAGATCGCCACGGCCCACGGTTCGGCCCAAACAGGTAAACGTGCCTGCTGCCTCGTCGATACGCAGACCGCCTGCACCGGAAACGCACGGGCGTCCCATGCCGCGCGCGACCACCGCGGCGTGACTGGTCATTCCCCCCCGCGCGGTCAAGATGCCCACGGCGGCGTGCATGCCGTGAATGTCTTCCGGGCTGGTTTCGATCCGTACCAGGATCACATCTTTGTTTTGCGCGCGCATCTGTTCCGCTTCATCCGCGGTAAACACCACATAACCGCTCGCCGCACCGGGCGATGCAGGCAGACCGGTCGTGACAACGTCACGCTCTGCATCCGGATCAAGTGTCGGATGCAGCAACTGGTCGAGTGCTTCGGGGTCTATCCGCGCGACGGCCTGTTCCTTCGAAATCAGTCCTTCCCGGGCCATATCGACCGCAATCTTTAAAGCTGCTTTCGCTGTACGTTTGCCAGAGCGCGTTTGCAGCATCCAGAGCTTCCCGCGCTGAATGGTGAACTCAATGTCCTGCATATCGGAATAGTGGCCTTCCAGCTTTTGGAAAACCTGTGTGAGTTCCTTGAAGGCGGCCGGCATTTGTTCTTCCATCGACGGCGCGCTCGCTCCCGATTCCTCGCGCGCCGTTTTCGTCAGATGCTGAGGCGTTCGAATACCTGCCACAACGTCTTCACCTTGCGCATTTTCCAAGAATTCGCCGTAGAAAGCCTTTTCCCCCGTCGACGGATTGCGCGTGAAAGCAACCCCGGTCGCACTGTCCGACCCCATATTGCCGAAGACCATGGCTTGCACATTCACCGCGGTGCCCCAGGAATCGGGAATATTGTGCAAGCGGCGATATGTTACGGCCCTGGCGTTCTGCCACGATCCGAACACCGCCGAGATTGCGCCCCACAATTGCTCATCGGGGTCCTGCGGGAAGGCCTTACCCAGATGTTCGACGACTTTCGCTTTGTATTTGTCGACGACACCTTCCCAGTCTTCGTTGTCGAGCTCCGTGTCTAGAATGTATCCGTTTTCTTCTTTGAAGATCTCAAGGATCTCTTCGAAATTGTGATGTTCGATGCCCAACACCACGTCGGAATACATTTGGATGAAACGGCGATAAGAGTCGAAGGCGAAACGCGGATCGTCCGATAGATCGATTAAGCCCTTCACGGTGTCATCGTTAAGTCCGAGATTGAGAACCGTGTCCATCATCCCGGGCATCGACGCCCGGCCACCAGACCTTACCGAAACCAAAAGCGGGTTGGCCGCGTCGCCGAAGCAACGCCCTACCCCTTCACCGATCTGGCTGATGGCTTGTTGAACCTGATCGCGCAAGTCGGCGGGATAGTTTTGGTCATTGTCGTAGAAATAGGTGCAAACGTCGGTCGTGATGGTCAGCCCGGGCGGAACCGGCAGGCCGAGATTGCTCATCTCGGCAAGATTGGCCCCCTTGCCGCCCAAAAGATTGCGCATCGTCGCATCGCCATCCGCGCCGCTTTGGCCGAACCGATAGACCCATTTGCTCATACTGGTCTGGTCCTTCTCCGTGACACCCACAAATAGCCGCCCCAGCGCTGGAGACCGCCCGGCCGATCTAAACAGGAGCAGTCATATACGATGCTGAGGCTTATCCTTCAATCTTCGAAAAATCTGCAACCCGGCCGAGTGCACTTCGAATCTGGGAGAGCATTTTCAGCCGATTTTGGCGGATATCCGCCTCCTCGGTGTTCACCTGAACCTCATTGAAGAACGCATCCACCGGGTCTTTGAGGGCGGCCGCAGCCGCCATAGCGCCCGTGAAATCCTCTGCGCCGATCCGCTGCTCCATTTCGGTGATGGCCCGCGCGATGGCTTCATTGAGGGTGCTTTCTTCGGCTTGGCTGAAAAGACCAGGATCGGGGGCCCCATCATAGGTGGCCTTGTCCTTCTTTTCTTCGATCCGCAATATGTTGGTCGCCCGTTTGTAGCCCGCCAGCAATTGCTCGCCGCTGCCGCTGGCCAAGAATTCGGCCAACGCCGACACACGCTGCACAACCAGAACAAGATCGTCCTGGTCCGGCAGAGCAAAAACCGCATCAATGAGATCATGACGGACGCCCAGATCCCGTTGCTGAACCTTTAAGCGATCCGCGAAAAAGGAAACCAGATCTCCATAGTCGGATTGCAAGACATTGAATGCCTCGCTCAAGCGGTACCGCAATTTGTTTTCCAATGTGATGCGGATGACCCCGAGCGCAGCACGGCGCAGCGCGAAAGGGTCTTTCGACCCGGTGGGTGGCTGTCCGATGTGAAAGAACTGAACCAGCGTATCGATCTTGTCGGCAAGAGCCACGCAAATCGCCACCGGCAACGTCGGACAATCATCCGTCGGCCCCAGCGGTGCGTAATGCTGCTCTATCGCATCCGCAACGGCATCCGGCTCTCCATCGTGACGCGCATAATATCGCCCCATCAGCCCCTGCAGCTCCGGAAATTCATAGACCATTTCCGTGGTCAAATCGGCCTTCGCCAGCTCGTTGGCCCGGCCCACTATATCGGCATTACAATTCAACCGTTCACCGAACCACGCAGCCAATTTTCCGTTGCGTTGCACCTTGTCGAAGACCGAACCGATATCCGCGTGAAAGACGATATTTTTCAGCGGTTCGACGCGGCTGTGCAGTGGCGCCTTTCGATCTTGATCCCAGAAGAATTCCGCATCAGCCAATCGCGCCTGCAGCACTTTTTCATTGCCGGCAACGATTGCCTTACCACCATCCGGCGCTTCCATATTGGATACGACGGCAAAACGCGGTGCCAACAAATCCGTCTGCGGATCTTTAAGCGAAAAATACTTCTGATGCACGCGCATGGCGGTTTGCAACACTTCCGGCGGCAGCCCGCCGTCCGCAATGGGACGCACAAGACGGTCCGGCATCGACCCGATCAAAACCACCGGCCACTCGACCAATCCGGCCACTTCGTCGAGAAGCCGGTTGTCTTCAACAAGGCTGTACCCTTCAGCCTCCGCCAGCTTTTTTGCCTGCGCGGAGATCTGCTGCTTGCGGTCGTTTGCGTCGAGCTGAACGTGAGCGCCCCGGATCTTCGTGAGATAGTCGTCCCAACTCTCGACGGTGAACTCACCTGGTGCCAGGAAACGATGGCCTTTGGTCGTGTTGGCGGAGGAAATCTCACCCACATCAAAGGGAACGACTTTGTCGTCAAACAGACAGAGGATCGAATGAAGCGGCCGCACCCACCTCAGCTGCCCGCTGCCCCATCGCATCGATTTCGGCCATGGGAAATTCTGAATCACATCGGGTACAATCTCGGCCAGCACCTCAGAAGTGGGCCGCCCCTTCGTTTCTATTCTGGCGACGTAGAATTCGCCCTTTTTATCCGACCGCGTTTCGAGTTGATCGAGGGTCATGCCGACCGAGCGCAAGAAACCGTCGATGGCCTTTTCCGGCGCACCGACCTTGGGTCCTTTTCGTTCGTCGGTGCGGTCTTCCTGCCGAAGCGGCAGGCCAGTTGCGTGCAGCACCAATCGACGGGGGGTCGAGAAGGTTCGAACTTGCTCCGGCTCGATGCCTTCTTCACTTAGAAGCGCGACGAGAGAGCGCTCTAAATCTCGTTCCGCCTGCGCTTGCATGCGAGCCGGTATTTCTTCCGAAAAAAGCTCGAGAATGAGTTCACTCATGCCCCAGCTCCTTCATGCGGATAGGCGCCTTGAGGCGAATCGAGCCAGGCCTCTGCACAGCCGCGGGAAAGCGCCCGCACCCGACCGATATAGCTTGCGCGCTCAGTCACGCTAATCACGCCGCGGGCGTCCAGTAGATTAAAAAGGTGGCTGGCCTTGATGCATTGATCATATGCCGGCAACGGCAGTTTCCGATCGATCAAGGCCTTACATGCGTCTTCACAATCCGTGAACTGACGAAACAACACATCCGTATTCGCATGTTCGAAGTTGAAAGCGGAAAACTCGCGTTCCGACTGATGGAACACCTCGCCATACGTCACACCGCTGCCATTGAAATCCAAGTCGTAGACGTTATCGACGCCCTGCACATACATGGCCAAGCGTTCGAGACCATAGGTCAGCTCGCCGGCGACCGGATGACAATCGAAACCGCCGACCTGTTGGAAGTACGTAAACTGACTAACTTCCATGCCGTCGCACCAGACCTCCCAGCCAAGGCCCCAAGCCCCCAAGGTCGGGCTTTCCCAATCGTCCTCGACAAAGCGAATGTCGTGGGTGGACATGTCGATGCCGAGCTCGGCCAGGCTACCCAGATACAGATCCTGGAGGTCCGGTGGGGACGGCTTCAGAATGACCTGGAATTGGTAATAGTGCTGCAGCCGGTTCGGATTTTCCCCATAGCGGCCGTCGGTCGGACGCCGCGACGGTTGAACATAGGCGGCATTCCACGGATTTGGCCCCAGCGCACGCAACACGGTCGCCGGATGGAATGTGCCCGCTCCCATTTCGAGGTCGTATGGCTGAAGAATGACGCAGCCGCGCTCGGCCCAATAGTGCTGCAGCGTCAGGATCAAGTCCTGAAACGAGCGGGCGCCCTGCGAATCGGTCGTACCGGTCATTCAGCGGTCTTTCTATGGATCACGTCGGTGGGGTTGCGGGATGGCCTCGGCGCCGCGCAACCTAACGATGGGACTGGGACGGGTCAAGAAGCCGAAAAGCCGCTCAAAGCCCGAATCGGGACCAGATGGCACGGGCTTCCAGGGCGGACAACATGTCTTCCGCCCACCCGCGGGGAAATGAAAGGCTGGGCGACGCGGGGGCGCCACTAGCTTCGCTCCTCACCCCAGACATGCGGCCCCGCCACCATGGGCGATCACCTGAAATCACTTTAAACCGCACATCATCCCCATAGCGCTTGCGCATCTCTGTCCGCAAGTCGCTAAGACCATCTATGAGCCCAAGTTTCTCCGCCTGGACGCCACTCCAGAACTCACCTGAAAACAGACGCTTTTCTGTCGCCTGGAGTTTCCCTTCCCGACGGCTTTTTACTAGGTCACGAAAAGCTCCATGAACCTCCTTTTGGAGCGCCAAAAGCCGCTTGACGTCTTCTTCATCGACAGGCTGGAAAGGATCGAGCATGGACTTCTTATCGCCGGCCGTATAAACGCGCCGGTCGACGCCAACCTTTTCCATGAGCTTGGTGAAGCCGAAGCCGGCGGATACAACCCCAATTGATCCGACAACCGAACTGTGGTCGGCAAAAATCTGGTCGCCGGCGCATGCCAGCATGTAGCCGCCCGAGGCGGCCACATCTTCCGCGAAGGCAAAAACGGGAATGTTCTTCTCATCCGCAAATTGCCGAATGCGGTTGTGGATCAGGGTTGCTTGGACAGGCGATCCCCCTGGGGAATTGATCGCCAGCGCCACCGCCTTGACGCCACTTTGGGTAAACGCCGATTCAATGGCTCCCGCAACACCGGAAAGATGCAGCCCCTGCCCGAATCGCGCCGCCGGCCCAATAACGCCGTGGAGCGGCAATACCGTTACCAGCGCGGGGCTGCGCCCCAGCAAACCGAAGGGGACCCATCTGCGAAGTGTTCTCATCATACGTCTATTATGTAGCCCTGCCCTAAAGGCCCCTCAAGAGCCCTTTCACAAAGAAAACCGGATGCAGTTTCTCAAATCAGCGTTAAGGAATTGCCGTGGCGCAGAATACCTTCTGCCGTTTCATTGAATGCCCCCGCATCGGAATGGAGCACCAGACCAGACGCCAGGACTGTGGGTCCTTTCGCCCCCTTTTTCCCCTGCAAAATAAAACGCTTAGCGCGCTGCCCCGCACGGGGCCAAAGGGGAAAGATGACAATATCGCCAAGATGCCCATCAAGGCAGGCGAGCACACGTGTCAGGCTGGCGACCGGATACACCATCGTAAAGAGGCCCCCCGGGCGCAACATGCGAATACTGCGGGCAAGCCAGCCGGCGAGAAATCCCTCCGGCCCCGCATGGGCAACAGCCTTCCCCATATTGGACGAGGTTTGTACAGCGCCATCTTGATAAAATGGCGGATTGGTCACCACATGATCGAAGCTGTTCGGTTCTGGATCGTTCGCAATTTCAAACAGATCCGCCCGAATTGGCGTAACACGTTCAATATGTTTGTTGCGCTCGATATTACGTACGAGCAGCTCAAACTGGTCCGCAGAGATCTCCAAAGCCACAATGCGACAGCTGGGCTCTCGGTGGGCCAAAGCCAAGGAAATCACGCCCGCGCCGGCACCCACGTCCAAAACACGGGCTCCATCTTCGGCCGGTACGGCCGCCGCCGCCATGACAGAATCTACGCCGGCGCGGAACCCGTGGGTCGGCTGCAAGACTTTTAGCCGTCCCCCCAAAAAATCGTCGTCCGTCGTTTCCACCACAAGCCGAGGCCCACCCTACGTTGAAATCCAGAGGGTCAATTCAGGTGCTTGTGCCAATACGGGATTCCAATAGCAAGCTTTTCGCACGTTCGTAGTCTTCATCGACAACCATCAGACGTCGCTGAATGGCGTTGACACTGCCTTCGATCATGCTGGTGTGAGCGTCTAACACGACGGAATCGATACCGGCATCGCCGAGCAACGCCTCTACGAAAGATATCAGCACCAAATCGTTCGTTCTGACCACTTCCTTCAAAACAGCCCCATTCCCCCTTGTTGTCTGGTCCCTCGCTTCGCATTCAAAACTGCGTTACTCTCCAAAATAATGAGGCAGACCAAGGCAAAGCGGCACTGGGTCGCACTTGACCCTAAAAGTCCGGCACCCCTAGTTTCCCTCAAACGCTAAAAGATACAGAGGGTGAGATTTTGGGCGCTGTTATCTCATTAAACCAGGAAACAAGCCCATTAGGAAACTCGGTCGAACGTCTGGTCGACCTGGTCTCTGATGATCTTGATGCTGTCAACGCGGTCATACTTGACCGCATGAAAAGCCCTGTCGAACTCATTCCGACACTGGCAGGCCATCTGATCTCTTCAGGCGGTAAGCGCCTGCGCCCGCTGTTGACGCTGTCCACGGCCCGCATGCTGGGAGTGGATGGAGACGCCCATATCAAACTGGCCGCAGCGGTTGAATTCATCCACACGGCGACCCTTCTGCACGACGACGTGATCGATGAAAGCGTATTGCGGCGCGGCAAAGCCAGCGCAAACGTTTTATGGGGCAACAAGTCCAGCGTGTTGGTTGGCGATTTCCTGTTTAGCCGTTCATTCCGCTTGATGGTGGAAGTCGGTTCTTTCGAAGTGCTGGATATCCTCTCGAATGCGGCAGCCGTCATCGCTGAAGGCGAGGTCATGCAGTTGTCGACGGCGAAAGACACGGCCACCTCCGAAGAAGACTACATGGCCGTTATTGAAGCAAAAACAGCGGCGCTGTTTGCGGCCGCAGCTCGGTCTGGCGGCATCGCCGCCGGCGGCACCAAGGCGCAAGAAGAAGCACTGGAACAGTTCGGTCGCAACCTCGGGATCGCCTTCCAGCTTGTGGATGATGCGCTAGACTATTCCGGGCGTCAGGCGACATTAGGCAAGACGGTTGGGGACGATTTCCGAGACGGCAAGATCACCCTGCCCGTTGTCCTAGCTTACCGCCGTGGGACGGACGACGAACGCACCTTTTGGCAGCGAACGCTGGAAGAAGGTCACCAGGAAGATGGCGATCTGCATCGCGCCACACGCCTGATGGAAAAATATAACACGATCTCCGATACGATCGACCGGGCCACAAAGTTCGGCAACCGGTCCCGCGAAGCCCTGGATCAACTACCCAGCGGCCCATTGAATACCACTCTGGGCGAGATCATCGACTTCTGCATCAGCCGGGCCTACTAAAGCGGCGTCTCACTAAGCCGATTGTGGAAACGCACAGTGTGGTGCACAAAAATTGCGTGCCCCAACATGGTGATGACCGCGGCGCCCACCAACACCACCCGCGTCAACGGATCCGCAGCCTGAATTGCAAGTGCCGTGATCCCGCATACGATGAAATAAGCAAAATATAGCGAACTCACTTGCACATGGCTCCACCCGCATTGGGTAAGCAATTGATACAGGTGTTCATTGTGCGCTTGGCTCAGCTTTCGTTGGCGCCATGCGCGTCGCGCAAGCGTGTAAACGACATCGAAGATGAACGGAAGAAACAAGACCGGAACCACGTAAATGGAAACACCGCCAAACCCGTCGGTCGAGGCCAACACCGCAAGGGACGCGAATGCAAACCCCAGAAACTGGCTTCCGGTGTCCCCCATGAATATCCGCCCGCGGGGGAAGTTAAAGACGAAGAAGCCCAGCGTTGCCGCCACCAGCACCATCGAAGAGAGGTACACAAAAGGCGCCATCGCAAAAAAGGAAATTACCGCAAGGCAAGTTCCACTGATCAACGCACCCCCACCTGCTAAGCCATTGATGCCATCCATGAAGTTGAAGGCATTCATAAAGAAGACAATCCACAAGACGGTCAACGCCATCCCCGCCGCGCCAAGCTGCAGCACGCCAATAAAGGGGATCCAAACTTCCTGAATGCTGGCCACAAGCCCGGCGAAGAATAAGGCTGCGATGAATTGAGCAACGAATTTGTGCAGCGGGCTAATGTCGTAAAGGTCATCCGCGAGAGAAGCGAACAGCAATCCAAATACAATCAGCACAAAGACCAAAAACTGATTTTCGGGTAATCGGACCACATCCGCGAATCCATAGAGTAAAGCAATGCCGATCGTGAAAGACACCGAGATGGCAATGCCCCCGCTTTTCGGCGTTTCCTTTTGATGGCTTGAGCGCTCATTCGGTATGTCTCGGATATTAAGATTAATGGTCAACCGGGTGAGAATCGCCGCAATCAAAAAAACGATCAGCGCAAATCCCATGTGCTGAAGTGCGGCACTGCTACTCATCTGTGCCTGCCGGTGTCACCAAACCGCAAATGGCCGGGCGCGCGCTCAGCACGCTGCCGCTTTCGATCCACCAGCCGGGCTGTTCCAACCGCAATTGCTGGGCAGCATGCGACGCCTGATCCAAGGTTTCAAACAAACCAAAGCAGGTTGCTCCGCTGCCGGACATACGACTCAAGGAACAATTCGGAAGTTCTTGAATAGCCGACAGCACCTGGCTAATCACCGGCTCGACTTGGCGTGCCGGTGTCTCAAGACTGTTGCGGCATGATGACAAGACATCGATGAACCCGCCAAACCCATCTTGCGGTAAAGCGTCTAACGGGTCTTCTAGACCAGCATCGAACCTCTCCAAGCGCTTGAAGATCGCTCCGGTAGGCACCGCCACCCGGGGATTCACCAGCAAAATCGATAATTCCGGCAGAGACCGAAGAGGCGTAAGGATCTCACCGATACCGGACGCCACAGCCGGTTTCGCGAAATAGCAAACCGGCACATCCGCGCCCAACGCCAACAACAAAGCGTCGCGTTGTTCCGGCAGCAACTCGGATTGCCACAAAGCTTCCGCCAGACGGAAGGCGGCTGCTGCGTCGGATGACCCACCGCCAATGCCGGATGCCACGGGCAAATCCTTAGTAAGTTCAAACCGGGCTTGCGCAGACACCCCAGCGGCCTGTTGGAGGCCCTTGGCCGCCCTCAAAATAAGATTTTCAACCGGATCCTCGGTAAGCGTGGGCGCCTGCGGCCCATCGATGCTCAGATCCAGACGGTCGGCCGGCCGAATGCGAACCTCATCTCCGACATCGGCAAAGACGATTAGGCTTTGCAGCGTGTGGTAGCCGTCCGCGCGGCGGCCAGTGACATGCAGAAAGAGATTGATTTTCGCCGGCGCAAATAGGCTGAGCATTCGGGGCTGGCCTTGCGCATCTTCTGACATCCGACTGGCGGGACCTTTATTGGGTCAGTGTTTTCGGGGCTTCGGCTTTTTGGATGTGAGAGCCCTGAGATCCTCGAATACCCTGATCCAGCTTTTTTTCAATGAGAGGAACTTGATCCTCCTCCGAGCTCAAGCCTAGGGCTCTGCGCCATTGAAATCTGGCTTCGATTTCCCGGCCGACCTTCCAATAGGCATCCCCTAAATGATCGTTGATAACCGGATCTTCCGGGCGCAGGCTCACCGCTTGTTCCAGATGCTCAACGGCAATTTCATATTGTCCTAATTGGTAGTGTGCCCAACCAAGACTATCGACGATGTACCCGTCATTGGGGCGGAGCTCCACCGCCAGGCGGATCATTTCGAGTGCCTGATCCAAATTGTGTCTTTGTTCCACCCAAGAATAGCCGAGATAATTCAGCACCAAAGGCTGATCGGGCTCCAACTCAAGTGCGAACAGAAAGTCGCGTTCGGCCTCCGGCCACCGGCCCGACCGTTCATAGGCGATCCCGCGGGCATAAAAAAGCGACCAATGACGCCGCTCGGGTTCGCCGGCCAGCAAGATTGCCTGACCATACGCGTCAGCCGATGCTCCGTAGTCCTCTCTGCTCCGCAGCAAATCACCCAGCGCAACAACGGCATCCATATCGCCGGGCTGCCGTTCCGTCACGCGACGCAAAAAACGAACCGCTTCGTCACTTTTCTCCATGCGTTCCAGGTTAAACGCAATTTGAAGCTGCGAATGCGCGTAAATGCCGGAGTCCGACGGCACCCGCCCATAGACATCGGCGGCTTCTTCCCACCGACCCACCGCCTCCATGAGGTCGGCCAACAAAAGAAGCGCGACATCAAAATCGTCCCGCATATATAAGGTAAGCTGCAAGTAAACGAAGGGCAGGTCGATGCTGCGATCTCTCGCGAGCGCACTCGCCAGCCCATACAACACCTCGGCAGCGCCATAATTTGCATCCGGCACCATGGGGGCGGGAATCTGATTTTGATCGATACGATCAAGCGCAATTTTGATCAGGGGATGATTAGGCGCTGCACGCGAAAAGTCTTTATACAGAGCAGATGCTTCTTCTCCCCGTCCCGCACGTTCCAGGAACTGACCGTAGGCCTGAACAGCCCGAATTGAATTGGAACCGCCAGAATCCAGCGTTGCCTGAAAATCTCGGTCCGCCGCTTCCGTGCGGCCGGCTTGTTCATTGATCAGTGCGCGGTGATAAAAGCGGAAAATGTCGAACGCCGGATTGGAATTAAAATTGTCAATGAGTTCGAGGGCAAGGTCCGTCTCGCCCTCTGCCTTATGCGCCCAGGCAATCAGCAATGTGGATGCAAGCGTACTAAATGGACCGTCGGCCGACCGTTCAAGATTTGCCCGCGCCGACGAAAAATCGCCATTGCGGAAATCGGACAGGCCGATGATGAGATGAGGAAATTTCTTGTCCGGTGTCCGTCGAATGATCTCACAGGCTCGATCGGTCGCCTTTTCAACTTGGCCGTCGGCCAGTTGCAGCAAAAACGCTCGGTCAAGAATGACTTCATTGTCAGGATCCCGCGCCAGTGCGCTGGCGTAGTAATCCGCCGCGCTGGCCGTGTCACGCACGGCACCCGCATGGCGTGCCGCAAGATAGTTGCCGAACAATGAGTGGCCGGGACGCACCTTGTCAGATCCGCCAAAGCCGCCAAATGGCCGTGAGATATCACCTGCCGACGAACACGCCGCCAAAAGCAGGACACTGCAAATGACGCCCGCTTTATGAAAACTACTCGCCACTCGGCACCGTTCTTTCTCGCCCAACTGCCAGCAGAGAAACCACCCCCCGCAGGCTTATATCCTAATCGACCACATCAAGTTTAAGAACTTCTTCATATCACATATTCGGATAGTTGGGCCCGCCCCCGCCTTCCGGCACCGTCCACGAAATGTTCTGTGTCGGGTCTTTGATGTCGCAGGTTTTGCAGTGGACGCAGTTTTGCGCGTTGATGACAAATCTGGGGGTGCCGCCATCGTCATCGGTCACCACTTCGTAGACGCCAGCCGGGCAATAGCGCTGAGCCGGCTCCGCAAAGGAAGGAAGATTGTACTGGATCGGCACCGATTCATCCTTCAATTGCAGGTGGACGGGCTGATCCTCTTCGTGATTCGTACTAGACAGAAAGACCGAGGAAAGCTTGTCGAACGAGACCTCTCCGTCAGGCTTCGGATAGTCGATCGGTTTCACGCTCGACGCTTTCACAAGCGTTTCGTGATCCGCTTTGCCATGTTTCATGGTAATCGGCAGGCCGATTCCAAGATTGTTCATCCACAAGTCCACACCGCCAATCGCGAAACCAAGCGCCGTCCCGAACTTGCTCCAAAGCGGCTTCATGTTTCGGACCCGCTTCAGATCGGTGTAGATGCTGGAGCTGCGATAGCTTTCCTCATAGGCGGTCAATTCATCGGAAGCCCTTCCCGCGCCCAGCGCATCGGCGGCCGCATCGCCCGCCAACATGCCGGAGGTCATGGCGTTGTGGCTTCCTTTGATACGCGGCAGGTTTACAAAGCCGGCCGAACAGCCAATCAATGCACCGCCTGGGAAAACCAGTTTGGGCACGGACTGAAGGCCCCCCTCAGTGATCGCTCTGGCACCATAGGAGATACGCTTCCCACCTTCGAAGTAGGGACGAATCGACGGATGGGTTTTGAAGCGCTGGAACTCATCAAAGGGTGAGATGTAAGGATTTTTGTAGTTCAGGTGAACGACAAAGCCTACGGCCACCTGATTGTCTTCCAAGTGATACATGAATGAGCCGCCGCCCGTGCTGTTGTTCAACGGCCAGCCCATGGTGTGGGTCACAAGGCCGGGCTTGTGTTTCTCCGGATCGATCTCCCAAAGCTCCTTAAGGCCGATGCCGTACTTCTGCGGCTCGCTGTTTGCGTCCAGCTCGAATTTGGAAACTAGCATCTTGGCCAATGACCCACGCG
>JANQMY010000408.1 GCA_028279895.1 Alphaproteobacteria bacterium | reverse complement strand
GTCCACCCATTGGTCTCGGTCCAATCATTGGTCAGACACAGCCGCGCCGTGCGTAAATGAAACGGCGCAGGTGATCATAGCTCGGGAAAAGGAGAGGCCATGAACGCTGGCAGCTCTCCCGCCATGATGTCGACGCCGTTTCATTTACGCACGGCGCGGCTGTGTCTGACCAATGATTGGACCGAGACCAATGGGTGGACTAAGGTCAACACCTACTCCGATTCCGAGGCAGAATATTGGGCCTTGCACAATAGCGTCGGTGTGCATGATCTGACGGGGCTTTGTCAGTATCGCATCAGCGGCGTGGAAGCTGTTCGCTTGTTGGACTATGTGTTGACCGGTCATGTACGTGCGATGGCGGATGGCACGGCCCACCATGTGTTGTGGTGCGACGATAACGGATTGCTTGTGAGCGACGGCCTCCTGTACCGCCTCAACGCCCAAGAGTTTCGATTGTTCTCCCGGCAATCGTCTTTTCTTTGGCTCGCGGACGCCGCCGCAGACTTTGAGGCGGCGGTAGAAGATGTAAGCCACACCGTTGCCGGATTGGCCATTCAAGGTCCTGACGCCCGAGCGTTGCTGCGGGCCGTTGGTTTGGTCGACGTCGATACGCTGCCGCCGATGGGGCTGCTGGAAGGCCAAATCCAAAAGGTTCCTATCCTTGTGGGGCGTGTGTCCGCGGGCGGCGAGTTGGGGTACGAGCTTTTCGTGGATGTGGACGATGCCTTGTTCCTGTGGGATGAACTGTTGAATCAAAAGGCGGTGGCGGCGGTGCCGGTGGGAGAGGCCGCAGTCTCCGTCACCACGATCGAGGCGGGACATCCCCGTCTTGGGATCGATTTTCTGAGCGCTGAAACGGCAATACGACCGCGCCGGGCAGTCTCACCCTTTGAATTATGCTGGGGTGACCGCGTGCACCGGAACAAGTCTCATTTTGTAGGACGCCGGGCGTTGGAGGCAAAGCGGCTTTTTGCGCCCCGACAGGTGTTGTGCGGCATCACCTATGACGCCGAAGACGCGTTGGGTCACTGTCCGATTGTGGCGAAAGGACAGGATGTGGGCGCGACGGTATCGGTGGTGTGGTCGCCTCGATTGGCCCGCCACATCGGTTTTGCATGGGTGTTGCAGTCAGCCTTGAAAGCGCCACATGAATTGCGAATCGTCGGCCACCATGGTGCCGAACTCAAGGTGGACCATCTGGAGGTTCCCCTACAGATCGTTGACCGCCGCTTTTTTCGTTCTCAGAACTATCTGGATACGCCGGTTGCCGTTGCATAGGTTGGCGCCGGTGCCAGCAACGGGGCGACGATGTCGGCAATTCGGTCATGGTCGAGCGGCTTGGCGAAAAATGCAAAAAAGCACGATGACCGCAAGCGTTTTAGGGTCCATTCATCGGCAGGGGCCGAGACGGCGATTACGGGTATGTCGCATTGAATCGGTTGGGTGTTCATACGCGCCTTTACGTCAAATCCCGAAAGGCCGGGCAGCTCCAGTTCCGTAAACACCACATCGAAGTAGTCTTGTGCGACCAATCTTAGGGCCTCTTCGCCGGAGCGTGCATGGCTGAGATCGCAGGCAAAAGATTTCAGGCAACTGCGAAGCTGGTCGAACATTAGGGGACTGCTGTCCAGGATCAGTACGGATCGAGTCATCATACTCCCTCATTAGTGAAAGTTTCGGGGAACGCTACGCATACCGATCAGTTACAAGACAAGCGGATTGATCTTTCGTTTAGGTTAACGGCCCCCCATGGCTGTTCTGGTGTCTTCGATAAAGTCTTCTTCCGACGGACGGTTTTCGTCTTGATCCACCTTGCTGGGGCGGAGTTTTTGTTCAATCGACAGTGAGAAACTGACAGTCGTTCCGGACTTTTCATCGCTTTCAATCGTGAGTGTGCCGCCGTGAAGCTCAACGAGGGAACGGGCCAGGGCCAGCCCCAATCCTTTGCCCGCATGCGTCTTGGCGTCTTGTTTTTCGAGAATTTCAAATGGCTGTCCCAGGCGTTCGATCTTGTCCTGCGGAATGCCGATGCCGGTATCGGCGACCGACACAATGACCTGATCGTTTTCAAAACGCCCCGACACATGAACAGACCCGTCTTCGGGTGTGAATTTGATGGCGTTTGAGAGCAATTGCAGCAGGACTTGCCGGATGGCTTGCGGATCGGCGAAAACGGACGGTAAACCGCTAAGATCGGTTGTCACGCGAATGCTTGCTTCCGTTGCCCGCACTTCCACAATCTGAATGACCTCCCGGACCACCTCCTCGAGATTGAGGTGGGCACGAACCAACTCGAGCCGGCCGGAGTCGATGCGGGACATTTCCAATATGTCTTCGATCATCGTCAGCAAGCGTTGTCCGCTTTCGAAGATGTCGGAGGCATAGACACGATACTTTTCGTCTCCCAGTGCGCCGTAGATCTCGGACATCATCATTTCGGAGAAGCCGATAATGGCATTGAGCGGCGTACGAAGTTCGTGGCTCATATTGGCCAGGAATTCGGATTTCGAGCGGCTCGATTCCTGCGCGCGCTTTTTCTCGATGGCATAGCGATCGGCCAAGTCCGCAAGTTCCCGCGTTTGTTGCTTCAATTGGGCGCGCGATTTTTTGATGTGATCGACGCTTGCGGTCAGGACGGCCTGACTGTCTTTCAGCATCCGCTCTTGTTTCTTCAAGCGGGTGACATCCGTTCCCACTTGGACCCAACCGCCGTCCGCGGTTTTTTGATGGTTGAGCTGGAACCACCGCCCGTCTTGCAGTTTCACCTCGCGATCGGCTTGGGTGGCGCTTATGTCTTTCAGCGACAGCAAGTCGCGATCTTCCGGCACAAGCAGCGTCGACAATTGCCGGTGACAACGGTTGGCTAGCACGGTCGTGCCCCGTTCGTCGACCAGATGGAAGCTTTCTTCAAGGCTGTCGACGGTTTCCCGTAAGCGCTGTTCGGTCGCCGCCAGTTTTTCCCGTGCACTGCGTTCGCTGGTGACATCGATGGCGACACCGATAAAGCGCTTGGCCCATAGATGCTCCTGGCGGACCGCGTGGCCCTTGAGACGAATCCATGCCCATGCGCCGTCAGCACGCTTCAGCCTGAGGCTGATGTCATAATCGGACGACGCGGCGTCCATATCCGTAATAAGGCCCTGGAACGTTGCGCGGTCCGCCGGATGGATTTGGTCCGCCACATCCTCGAAGGAGCGAACAGTTGCCGGATCGGTAAATCCAAGCAGGCGAAACATCGCGGACGACCAATACACCTGACGGCCTTCCAGGTCCCAATCCCACACACCGCATTTCGCGGCCGATACCGCCATCTCGAAACGGTGACGGCTGGCCAGGAGGGCGCGATTGAGCCGGTCGGCCCGTTGGGCTTCGCGGACAAAGAATACGGTGCAACCAATGCCGACCAATGTGGGCGCCAACATAAGCAGTATGTAGGTGGGCAGTGCCCGGTACCACGGCAGCAGCGCATCGGCTACGGGCAGAGACAGCGTGATGGCGTAGGGGATATCCGTCAACGGACGAAGCATGGTCAGCCGGTCTTTGCCGTTGAGGGGCGCGCTGTAGAGCGGGGCCGCGAGCTCGCTCGGAGCACGGGTCAACCATCCGCTTATTTCTTTCGGGATTTGGACCCGATTCTCGCCGGCGGTGAGGGCGGCCACGAATTGTGAATTTCCATCCACCAGTACCAACTGGTCCGCTGTGAGGGGAGGGCCGTCGGTAATGGCATCTTCAAGAAGCTGCTGTGCATTGACCCAGGCGATCAGCATGGCGGGTACCGAATTCAAGCGAACAACAATGCCAAGCGGTACATTCCGATCCACGGCAGACGCAGGCCGCCACACGGTTATCCCGTTTTCGGGAACAGGTACCTCGGATTCCCATCCTTCGGACAATCCAGGTGGCGGCATGCCGGCATATGTGCTGGCCCCAAGATCGGACGCCACCAGCGCCAGGCCCGACACCCAAGGCGCCGACGGTTTCAATGCCGTGAAATAGGAGTCCAGATTGATGGGAACGGTGTCGGCGCGGTTAACAGATTGCGCAATGCTCTGCGCCGAGAGGAGTGTGGCTTGCAATCGCTGATCGATCCTCGCGCCCGCCAAGCTTGCCTGAGCGTTCAAAAGCTGTTCCGCGTTCCACAAAACCTGGCCGTGCCGGCCGTGCATTGCGGTGGCAATGATGAGAATGAGAGCGACAACGAAGAATGTGGTGAGGAAGATTGCAGGCAGGTGTGATTTTGCACCGTGCACAGATTGTTTCGGTACGACGGAGGGCCCCAAACTAATGTTCGAGTCTCGAGTATCCAGTTCGCCCATCTGGTCTGCAGTCTGGAAAAGTCATCCCACCTACCCACTATGGCACTTTTGGTTTTCATAGAATCACAAAAGTGCCCCACGTCTTTGTTTTAGTGCGTTTCCGGACGGTGAACCGCCAATATAAGTTTTTGGCCCTTCACCCGGAAACCCTATAGGATGCCGCCTGCCTTTACCCCATGTCTGATTCGTTAACAAAAGGTAATTATCCAGAGCGGGCCGGGTGTGTCACGCACATAAAACCCGTTTGACGCAAAGATTTCTCTTGAAAAATCAACAGGCTACAAACCCGCCGCCCGAATCAAGGCGGTGGCCGACTTATCCACAGCTCGGCGGATTGCCGGAGAAAGTTATCCACAATCTCCTAAGCGTTGAGCGTCTTCGAAACGATCTCAAAAACGTTGCGGGAAAGGTTATCTGCCCCCGCAATCCGCTCCAGCGATGCACGCGCCTTTCCTTGACGCTCAGCGTCATAGCGTCGCCAGGATTCAAAGGCCGACGCGATGCGTGCCGCAATTTGCGGGTTGGATTGGTTTAACCGCAAAACGGCGTCTTCCAAGAAGGCGTAGCCGGCGCCGTCCGCCCGGTGGAATTGGGCGTGGTTGGCGAAGCTGAAGGCGCCGATCAGCGCGTAAACGCGATTTGGCCTGTCCCACGAAAACACCGGATGCGATGTCAGGGCCTTGACCGTATCCAACGTGTCCGGCCGCTTGGTGAGGGCTTGGATGCGCAGCCACTTGTCGATGACCACAGGGTCGTCTTTCCACGCGTTGCAGAAATCGTCCAGCGCCGCGTCCCGATCCGGGCTATTGGAGTCGGCGATCAGCGACAGCGCCGCCACCTTGTCTGTCATGTTGTCAGCGCCGCGATATTGCCCGGTCAGCATTTGATCGGTTTCCGGCGTGTCCAACTGCGACAGGTAGAACAGGGCACCGTTGCGCAAGGCGCGACGGCCGGCGGATACCGCATCGGGCGAATAGGGCTCGTTGGAGGTGAGACGCTGATAAGTTTCTTCGAGGTCGCCAGTCAACGATGAGGCAAGCTCTTTCAGAACCCTTTGCCGGGCCTTATGCAGGCCTTCCACATTGACCGGCATGGCTGCCTGAGCGAGTTCGCTTTCGGATGGGAGAGAGATCATCAAAGCAACAAATGCCGGATCTAAGGTGGTGTCTGTCAGTGCACGGCCGAACGCCTCGGTCAGGGCGCTAATGCGGGTTTCAGCGTCGGCTTTGCCGCCTGCAAGATCGAGCAGAAGCCGGGTTGCGAATTGCTGCAATGCGTCCCAACGGCTGAACGGGTCTTTGTCGAATGTCATGACCGCGGTCTGATGGCGGGTCGCCGCATCGCCGGAAATCGTCACCGGGGCGCTGAATTCGCGAAATAGAGATGGCACTGGGGCTTCCGGCATATTCTTGAAGCGGAAGGTTTGAGCCTTCTCGGTCAAGTTGAGGACGCACTGTGTCGCTGCGTCGCCGGACGCCTCGCCGTCTAGAGACAGTGGCAGCTCTTTGCCGTCCTTGGCCAACAGCGCCACCGCAATGGGGACATGCAGGTTTTGCTTCGTTTGATTGTCGGGCGTAGGCGGATGGTTCTGGGTGAATGTCAGCTCATAGGTTTCGTCCGCCGCGTTATGGGATTCGGTGACGGCAATATCGGGCGTGCCCGACTGGTCGTACCACCTCTTAAATTGCGTCAGGTCCTGGCCGCTGGCATCTTCCATGGATTTGACGAAGTCGTCGACTGTGGCCGCTTCTCCGTCATGCCGTTCAAAGTAAAGATCCGTGCCTTTGCGAAACTTCTCAGCTCCCAGCAGAGTGTGCATCATGCGGATAACTTCGGCGCCCTTTTCGTAGACCGTGGCGGTGTAGAAATTGTTGATTTCCATATACGCCTTGGGCTGCACCGGATGGGCGAGGGGGCCTGCATCTTCGGGAAACTGTCCGGCACGTAGGTTGCGCACATCGGATATCCGTTTCACCGGGGCACTGCGCATGTCCGAGGAAAACTGCTGATCGCGAAACACGGTCAGGCCCTCCTTCAAGGACAACTGAAACCAATCGCGGCATGTGATCCGGTTGCCTGTCCAATTGTGGAAGTATTCGTGGCCGATAATGCCTTCGATCAGCGCATAGTCCATATCGGTGGCCGTATCGCTGCGCGCTAGGATGTATTTGGCATTGAAGATGTTGAGGCCCTTGTTTTCCATCGCGCCCATGTTGAAGTCGGCCACCGCGACGATCATGAAGATGTCGAGGTCGTATTCGCGGCCATAGGCCTTTTCGTCCCAGGCCATGGAGTTTTTGAGGGACTCCATGGCGAAGTCGCACCGGTCCTCGTTGCCGGGTTCCACATAAATGCGCAGGTCGATCGTGCGCCCCGACACGGTTTTGAACGTATCCGTGACCGCCACCAAATTGCCCGCCACAAGCGCAAACAAATAGGACGGTTTGGGAAATGGGTCGTGCCATTCGGCCCAATGGCGTCCGTCGGGCAAATCGCCCGCGTCCACCGGATTTCCGTTCGATAACAAGACAGGGCAGGTGGCTTTGTCGGCGATGATCTTCGTGGTGAAGACCGCCAAAACGTCCGGGCGGTCGAGATAGTACGTGATGTTGCGGAAGCCTTCCGCTTCGCATTGGGTGCAGTACATGCCGTTCGACATATACAGGCCCTCAAGTGCTTTGTTCTCTTGCGGCGAGATCTCCGTCTCAATCACCAGTTCCACATTACCGTCTTTGGTGACGGCTGGGGCCGATATGGTGAGCGCTTCGTCGTTCAATTCGTAGTCGCCCGCTTCCAGCAATTTGCCGTTTACTTGAACCGAGAGGAGTTTTTGGTCTTCTCCGTACAGCGAGAGGGAGGTGCCTGCCGCCGTCCCTTCATTGGGACGAAGCACCTGTCGCGACGTCACCCGTGTCGCCGTCGGTTGAAGATCTACGGTCAGATGAATCGTGTCGACCCAATAGGCCGGGGGCCGATAGTCTTTTAGATAGATCGTTTGCGGGGCATCTGGGGCGGCTTGGGACATGGGCAAACTCGCTGGCGCGTTGGGGACAACTTCACCCTCCCATATAGCCAGGCCGCGCCCGTCTTTCCAGCGGAACAAGCGTAAGGCGCCGTTAGCGTTTTCGTGTGGTGATTAACAGGTCGGCAAGTTCGGCAAATCCCTTACCGCCCCGGTCCTGCGTGATCCAACGGGGCAGGTGGTTCATGCGGTCTTGAACGTCGGCCACATTCGCGACCCCCACGGAATGGGGGAAGGCGGCGAACATGGGGGCGTCATTGGGGGAATCGCCGATGAACGCCGCGCGCTCGATGACGTCACCGAAGCTGCCCATGCCCAGATCGGCGATGAAGCGGCGGGTCATGAATAGCTTGTCGAATTCCCCGAACCAGCCGTTCACATGGATCGAGCTTACTTTGGCGACAGCACCGGCCGTTTCGAAGATGGCGACAATCCGATCGATGTCGGTGCGGCCGAGAGGGGGTACATCTTCACAAAAGTCGATCGCCAAGTCGCTTTCGCGGTAGGCTTGATCCGCCGACACGGCCGCGCCCGGCACGGCTGCCAAGATCTCCGCTTCAAGCGTCTGAAGCTTGGCCCGGTTGGCTGCCCGTGTCGCGTCGTCCTGCCAATAGACACGGGCCATGTTTTTATTCTGGTGATCGTATCGGAAATAGAATGCGCCGTTCTCACCGATTACGCCGGCGACGGGCCAGAACCGCGCGATCATATCGCACCACCCGGCGGGCCGCCCGGTCACCGGAACGACGGTTATGCCGGCACGCTGTAATTTTTCCATCGCGCCATAGGCAATGGCTTCCAGGCGCCCCTCGGTGGTCAGCGTGTCGTCAATATCGGTGAAGACCACCTTAATGGATCTGAGAGTGTCGATCGGGCACTGGGTAAGTGGAAGCATGGTGCGGGCGGTTGCCGGTTGACGGAATACTTTCCGTTCTTAGCACAGCTCGGCGTAGGGTGCTCTAGCCCTCGATCACTTTCTTGAGGACCAGCTTGCCGCGCTTAACGATTGGTTTCAGGAAGGCCGGCGTGTCTTGATCGTTGGTTTCGCACAAGCCCACCAGCTCGCGTGCCACGTTCAGCAGATCGAGGCTGGATGACAGAATGCGCGCCT
>JANQMY010000404.1 GCA_028279895.1 Alphaproteobacteria bacterium | reverse complement strand
GAGATGAGCCGCACGCCGCCGCGATAGGTCAAGGCACCGACCCGATCGACCTTACTTTCGGCCCGCGCAGACAGCGGCACGGCACTCACATGCACCTCGGCGGAAACGGTTTCGACCGCCGCACGTGCAGGCAGCACATAGGTGACAATGGGAAACGAGAATGAAACAGCAAAAGCGATCCATTGCAGGATCTGCCGGACCCCCGGGCGCGGTGCTACGGTCAACGGGATCTTTCCTTGGCGGCCGCACGGCGCAGCTGAGCCATAGAGGTGCGGCTTAAGCCGCCGGCCTCGGCGCCGGCATTAGGCTGGCGTTTCTGCCCGCCCGGAACCGGACGGCTGGGCGCTTCTTCATCGAACAGCTCGGCCAGTTTTTCCGTCATTGCACCACCCAACTGTTCGGCATCCACAATCGTAACGGCCCGCCGATAATATCGGGTCACATCATGACCGATGCCGATCGCAATCAGCTCCACCGGCGAGCGGGTCTCGATATACTCGATCACTTCGCGCAAATGTTTTTCCAGGTAATTGCCGGCATTGATGGACAAGGTGGAATCGTCCACCGGCGCACCGTCGGAAATGACCATGAGAATACGCCGCTGTTCCGGACGCCCCAGCAGGCGGTTGTGGGCCCAGATCAGCGCTTCGCCGTCAATGTTTTCTTTCAGCAGGCCCTCACGCATCATGAGGCCGAGATTGCGGCGCGCGCGGCGCCATGGTGCGTCGGCGGATTTGTACACAATGTGGCGCAAATCGTTGAGGCGCCCGGGGTTTGCGGGCTTGCCTTCGTTCAACCATTTCTCGCGCGATTGTCCGCCCTTCCACGCTCGCGTGGTAAAGCCGAGGATTTCCACCTTCACCGAGCACCGCTCAAGCGTGCGCGCCAAAATATCCGCACACAGAGCGGCCACCGTAATGGGCCGGCCGCGCATGGACCCTGAATTATCCAATAGCAGCGTCACCACCGTATCGCGAAAATCCGTGTCCTGTTCCATTTTGTAGGACAGAGGATGCATGGGATCGATCACCACCCGCGACAAACGGGCGGCGTCCAGCATACCTTCTTCCAGATCGAACTCCCAAGCACGGTTTTGCTTGGCCATCAGACGCCGCTGCAGGCGATTGGCAAGGCGCGAAACCACACCGTGCAACTGCTGCAATTGCTGATCGAGATAGGCCCGCAACCGCGTCAGTTCTTCCGAGTCGCACAAATCCTCCGCGGCAATGGTTTCGTCGAACGCGGTACTGAAGACCTTGTAGTTCGGATGGCTCGACGGATCGCCGGACAAATTGTTCGGCCGCCAAGGCTGCTTGCCCTCGCCGCTGTCTTCCGGGTCGGCGTCGACCATTTCTTCATCGGACTGCACTTCGACAGCCTGCTCGTCGCCTTCATCCCCTTCGCCTTCGGCCATTTCGACTTGTTCGCTGGACGACGCTTCGGGCTGCTGTCCTTCGCCCCCTTCTTCATTGGAATCCGACTCGGCATCGGACTGGTCCTCGTCCTGATCCGCGTCATCCATATCGTCGGGGGTTTCGCCCAACTCGTCGGCCATGCCCAGTTCGGAAATGATGTTGCGCGTAAGCTGCGCAAACTCGGTCTGGTCATGAAGGCATTTGCCGAGCTGCGCTAGGTCTTTGCCTGCCTTTTCTTCAACTGCATTGCGCCATTCATCCACAATGTGGCGCGTGCATTCCGGCACAGGCCGCCCGGTGAGATGCTCACGCATCAGCAAGCCGACAATATCGCTCAACGGGGCTTCGGACCGCTCGCGCATGCGCGCAAAACCCTGGGCACGGCAACGCTCATCAAGCGCGGCGTCCAGATTTTCCGCCATGCCCGACATGGCATTGGCCCCGATGGCCTCCACTCGGGCTTGTTCTGCGGCCTCGAAGATCGCCCGGGCGTTCTGTCCCACCGGCGAATGTGCGGCATGCACCGCTTCATCGTGATGGGCCAGCTTCAAAGCTTGCGCATCCGCATTGCCGCGCACGCATGCCACCTCGTCGGCCGGCAGATCCCGCGACGGCAACGGCAACCGCGAGCGGTGACCGCGCAAATTAGGGGCTTCCGCACCGAACGTGGTGACGAGCTCGTCGTCGCCCGCAATCGCGCGCATGGTCATGGTGACCGCCCGCTTAAATGCTTCGACTGGACCTTCGTTGCTCACGCAGCAGAACCTAACTTCAGCCCATCACCACATTGGCCGCCGATTCCGGCAGTTCTTCGCCGAAACAACGCTGATAGATTTCCGCAACCGTTGCCCGTTCCAGCTCGTCGCATTTGTTGAGGAACGTCACGCGGAAACTGAAACCCACATCGCCGAAAATTTCCGCATTCTCTGCCCAGGTAAGAACGGTACGCGGGCTCATAACGGTCGACAGATCGCCATTGATGAAGGCCGAACGCGTCAGATCCGCCACATTGACCATGGCAGCGATCGTCTTGCGGCCTTTTTCCGTATTGTAAGACTTGGTCTTCGCCAGGATGATGTTGGTTTCTTCGTCATGGGGCAAATAATTCAGTGTGGTGACGATATTCCACCGGTCCATCTGACCTTGGTTAATCTGCTGGGTCCCGTGATAGAGGCCTGTGGTATCGCCCAATCCGATCGTGTTGGTGGTCGCAAACAGGCGGAAAGCGGGATGCGGGCGGACAACCCGGTTTTGGTCGAGCAGCGTCAGCTTACCCGACACCTCTAGAACGCGCTGAATCACGAACATCACGTCCGGCCGGCCCGCGTCGTATTCATCGAAGACAAGCGCCGTCGGGTGTTGCAACGCCCATGGCAGAATGCCTTCACGGAATTCCGTGACCTGCTGGCCGTCTTTCAGAACAATGGCATCGCGGCCCACCAGATCGATCCGGCTAATATGGCTGTCTAAGTTGATCCGAATGCACGGCCAATTCAGGCGCGAGGCCACCTGTTCGATATGGGTGGATTTACCGGTGCCGTGATAGCCCTGGATCATCACCCGCCGGTTATGGGCAAAGCCTGCGAGGATGGCCAGCGTGGTTTCCCGGTCAAAGCGGTAATCGTCGTCCCGGTCGGGCACGTAATCGTTGGCTTCCGAAAAGGCCGGGACTTTGAGGTCGGAATCGATCCCAAACAATTGGGCGACCGACACCTCAATATCGGGCTTGTCGAGCACCTCCGCATCACTTTGCATAACCACCATGACTCTATCTTTCTCTCAGCGGGCACCATCCGAGATGCAACCGGACGGTCAAATCGCCATCTACTTTGTCGTTAATCAAGCGAAACCGCTGTTTTTGATTTGCTTGTAGGCGCGTATCACCTTCATCAGGCGTTCTTCCGCGCCACGATCACCCCCGTTTGCATCCGGATGATAGCGTTTCACCAGTTCCTTATACCGTGCCTTTACCTCGTTCAAGGTTGCCCTATCGTCAAGGTCCAGCACGGCGAGGGCTTCAGCAGTGATTTTGCCCACTTTGGGCCGCCGCACCCCCTGATCCACATCTACCTTGCCTTCGGGACCGTCATCGATAACCGAAAACGGGTCGCTCAGGCGGGCTTCCGCAGGTTTCCCTCCAGATACATAGGGGTTCGATCCCATAGACCAAGTGGGCCGGTGGCCGGTCAGCCCATCCAACAGAAAATCTTCGACTTGGTCGTCGGACATGTTTTTGAAGAAATTCCAGTTCCGATTGTATTCACGCACGTGATCCACGCAGAACCAATAATACTCCCGCAAATTGTTCCGGTTTTTAGGCGCTTTATGGTCGCCCGGCCGGTCGCAGCCCTTCACGGCACAACGCCGCTTGGTCCGGCGCGGCGTGTCCGCGCTGCGGCTTTTGCCTTTGCCCTTACCGGACTTGGTCACCGGAATATCGAATACAAACTTCTGACCGTCTGACATCGTCACTCAAAACACTTTGCGAGATCGAAAAATAAAACGCATAAGGGTAAACCAAACAGTCATCCGCGTCCAAGCAAACGGACCGGTTTTGATGAGCAAATTGAAGCATGCGTTCAGGTGGACCGATGGCCGTGATCGATCAAATTAGAGAAAAACTTTTACATACGTTTGAACCGGCGCGTTTAGACCTGGTTGATGAGTCCCACCGTCATGCCGGCCATGTGGGGGCGCGGCCGGAAGGCGAGACCCACTTTAAAGTGACCATCGTCGCCAGCGCCTTTGAGGGCCAGCCGCGCGTCGCCCGTCACAAAATGGTTTACGACGCACTTTCTGCAGAAATGTCCGGCCCTGTGCATGCGCTTGCGCTGAAGACCCTCACCCCGGAGGAAGATCAGTGAAGCTGACTGCCGACCTTTGACGCCTCGCCGACGGACAATTGGGAACGGGGCGGCGTGATGCGCAAAGCCATGATTTGGTTGCGCTGGCGCCGCAATATCTCGAATTTGTACCCGTAGAAAGTGAAGATCTGCCCCACATCCGGAATGGTTTGCGCCTCGTGAATGACCAGCCCCGCAATGGTCGTGGCTTCTTCATCGCTGAGCGTCCAATCCATGGCGCGATTTAAGTCACGCACCGGCACACTGCCGTCGACGATAATCGATCCATCCGCCTGCGGACGAAGCCCCGTGATGTGCACATCATGTTCGTCGGAAATTTCCCCGACGATCTCTTCCAGAATGTCTTCCAAGGTGACCAGGCCTTGAAGGGCACCATATTCGTCCACCACCAAGGCAAGGTGGCCGCGCTCCGCCAAAAAGGCGTCGAGCTGTTCCCTCAGCGATGTGGTTTCCGGTACGAACCACGCCGTCGAGGCAATCGCTTTCATGTCAAGCTTATCCGGGTCCCAATCGGCGCTGCTTAGGGCGCGCAGAATATCGCGCGCATGCAAAACGCCGATAATGTTTTCCGGATCGTCCTGCCAGATGGGAATGCGCGTGTGCGGGCTTTTGAGGATCTGTGAAATGACCACGCTGGACGGCTGATCCGCATCGATCATGGACATGCTTTTGCGGTGGACCATGACGTCGCCCACTTCCAGCTCGTGCAGGTCCAGCACCCCGCCAAGGCGATCCCGGTCCTCGCGGAACACAGCGCCTTCCTGATGGTGCAGATCGATGGCGCCGCGCAATTCCTCATGGGCCGACAACACGCTTTCCGTGTTGCTCACGTCGAGACCCAAAACGAGCAGCGTGCGGCGAACGATCCACTGGACGAACCCCACGATGGGCGCCAGGACGAAGACCAGGATGCGCAGCAGCGGCGCCACCAGCAATGCCACCCGGTCCGTGTTTGTGATGGCGACGGTTTTCGGCAAAACCTCGGCGAAGATCAGCACCAAGGCCGTCATCACGATGGTGGCGTAGAGGACCCCGCCTTCGGCGAACATTTGGGCGAATAATCCGCCCACCAAGATGGAGGCTAGAATATTGACCAAATTGTTGCCGAGCAGGATGGCGCCGATCAGCCGCTCGCGTTCTTCAATGAGGCGATTGACGATTCGGGCGCCCGAAACGCCTTCCGTTTCGAAACGGTGCATCCGGGCCCGCGATGCAGCCGTTACCGCCGTCTCCGAGCCGGAAAAAAAAGCGGAACAGATCAACAGGCCGAATACGGCCAAAATTGTCAGTAAGGGATCCATTAGGGTCAATCCAACTGGTCTTGCAAAAAGGATTCGATGCGTTCGAGGGAAACATTGGGGTCGATGTAGGCTTGTCCGATTCCCCGGACGAGTATGAAGGTAGGCCGTCCGCCGACGGACTTTTTATCCTGCAACATGGCCTCCGCCAGCGTTTTCGCGGCCGGTTTGGACGCCATGGCATCCTTCACATCCCATTTCAGCCCCGTGGCTTGCAGGTGGCGTAACACCCGGTCCGCCTCCTCGGCCGTACACAGCCCGCTTTCGGCCGAAAACCGGAACGCCAGAGTCATGCCGATAGCCACCGCTTCGCCATGCAACAAGTCGCCCTGGAACCCGGCCACCACTTCCAGCGCATGGGCAAAGGTGTGGCCCAAATTGAGCAGCGCGCGCACGCCGCCTTCCCGTTCGTCTTGGGCGACGATGTCGGCCTTGGCCTGACACGAAACGGCAATGGCATGCGCGCGGGCCGCAGGATCTCCGCTCAGCACCTTGTCGCCATTGGCTTCCAGCCATGCAAAGAAATCAGGATCGTTGATCAGCCCGTACTTCACGACTTCTGCATAACCGGCTTTCAGCTCCCGTTCCGGCAGCGTTTCCAGCACACGTGTGTCGATGACGACCAGCCGGGGCTGGTAGAACGTTCCCACCAGGTTTTTCCCGTGCTTGGTATCGATTGCCGTCTTGCCGCCCACGGACGAATCCACTTGAGCCAAGAGAGTGGTGGGGATTTGAACGAAATCGACGCCCCGGCGTAAGACACTGGCCGCAAAGCCCGCGAGATCGCCGATCACCCCGCCCCCCAGGGCGACAATCAAATCCGACCGTTCGATCTTCGCGTCGAGTAGTTCTTCCAGAAGCGATCCGAAAAAGCCGAAAGACTTTGTTTGCTCGCCCGGCGGCAAAACGATCTCGACCGTTTCGATCCCAGCGGATGCAAGCGCCTTGCGCACGGTTGGCAGATGATGCCGGGCCACATTCTGATCGGTAATGATGGCCGCCCGCCGCGTCGACCGCACGGACGCAATCAATTTGCCGACCGAGGCCAACAGCCCCGGTCCGATCACGATGTCATAAGACCGGTCGCCCAGGGCCACCGGCACCGTCACGTGCGGTTGGAGTTGATTATCGATCGCCACCGTACCGGCTCAGAAGTCCCATCCATATTGCGCCTTAAGCGCGTCGGTAATTTTCGCGACCACCGCTTCGTGGGGGCCGTTGCCGCTATCCACGATGATGTCCGCTTCCGCATAAACCGGATAGCGTTCATCCATCAAGCGCTGCATGACTTTGCGCGGGTCGTCTTGCTGAAGCAAGGGCCGGGTCGGTCGGCGCAACACCCGTTCCATCAGCAAGTCCAGATCGGCCCGCAACCAGATGGATACCGCGTTTTGCTTAATTTTCTTCCGTGTCTCCAGGTCCATGAAAGCCCCGCCGCCGGTGGACAGCACGCAGACGGGACCGTCGAGCAGACGCGCGATCACCCGGCGTTCGCCATCCCGAAAGGCCGCTTCGCCGTGCCGCTCGAAAATTTCCGTAATGGTCGCCCCGGCCGCGGCCTCTATTTCTTGGTCGGCATCGGCAAAGGGCAGGTCGAGCGCGGCCGCTAAGCGCCGCCCAACCGTCGTCTTGCCGGCTCCCATCAAGCCCACCAATACCAGAGACTGCTCAATCATCTACGCTTACAAAGCCCCAACTCTGCCGCTGCCGCGCGGGGCGCGACCCGTTTCGCGACACACGGGTTTAGCACGTCCGGCGGACGGAACGGCCAAAAAGTATACGATTTGTTCTCAATTCAGCCGTATTTAACTTTTAGAAACCAAACAATAACCCCCTGGATGGACAATCGCCGGACGAAAAGGCCTGATGTTCGGTCAGATCGAATCAGTTTGGACAAAGGTGGAGCTGAAATGACAATACTTCGTGTGATGGGCGCGGTCGTATTGCTGTTTGCCGGTGTTGCGGGCGGGTTGTTTGTCTATGCCCAAAGCATTCCGGCACCGGTGGCCCCGGTCGAGAAAGAACTCGATACATCCCAGTTCCCCAGATAGGCACGGCGGGGATTTCATGCGTATTTTCAAAAGTTTAGCGCTTGCCGGCAGTTTGGTTGCCGCGGGATTGGCACCCGCCCTCGCCCAAACCGACGACGGTTCCGACCGCCGCGTCACGGGCCCTC
>JANQMY010000347.1 GCA_028279895.1 Alphaproteobacteria bacterium | reverse complement strand
CACTGGCAGGGTGGGTTCGAAGCGAACCCGCCCTGCGACCTGTGGTGTCGGATTGCCCCAAACATCCTCCGCCTTTAAACCCAGCCGAAATGTCTCGCCGGGCCGGCACAGCGATGGCAGGACCGCGCGCCAGCGATGGGCTGGCCCCGCAATGACAGGAACAGAGAACTGCTGGTCAAGAGGGTAGAAGTTTCCGGTGGCCTGCACGTCGGCCATGACACGAAACTCGTAGCCTTCTTCGGCAAAGGTTTGGATCAGCATCCCAGCAGAGCCATCTCGCGTATCGCCGAACACGATCGTGATCTCCTCGCCCTCGGAGAGATATCCACCATTCAGCCTGGCAGTCACGATCAGCTTCCAAGGACGCAGGCCACCGTTTCGGTCAACGGACAACGTGATTGTGCCTCCGCCGGTGCAGGAAGCCGTCACATAATTTTCCGCACGCGGATCATCGATCTGTGGCTTGCCCGCGTCACTGATAAAACGAAAGGCCACACGGATGCCGCCCGTGTCGTCGAGCCCCAGCTTTCCAACAGTGTAGGTCAGCACGAAGGTCTGATAGCTGCGCGCCTCCACCGGGTTCAAGGGCCTCAAGGTGGCAGAGCCCAGCATCGCCGGATCGTCGCCTGGACGAACCGACGGTGCGTTGTCGCCGACAAGCTCGCGCCTGACTGGACCGGGGTTTTTCTGTCGTGTCATGGGATGCTCCATCGATGAGTACCGACAGATGATATTAAAACTATGTAGCTTTAGAAATAGAAATTTGCACGGCGCAAGCGGCGGCCCTCGGTGGGTGGAGAACAGGAATCGCCCAAGCATACGTCGGACACCTTGGTTCCCCCCTCTATTGGCTTCTACCTAAAGCGGCGGCAGCCGGCGGTCGGCAGCAATGCGCTGCTTTCTGGCCCTGCAACCTATGCTAAATGTTGACGACTGTTAGATGTTGACAATGATACTAAAGCTATGCAGTTTTCAAGACGCAGGCTATGCGCCGCCAGTGGCTGACCATTTGTTGGGAGGAAAACATGGACCGCCCGATCACGCGACGGGGCACATTGGCTTTAACCGCAACGCTGGCTCTCGGTGCCGTCGCGACGAGTCTTCCGGCAATTGCCGCTGACTATCCGGAAAAGCCCGTGACCCTTGTCGTTCCATACAAGGCCGGGGGCAGCACCGAAACCATGGCCCGCCTCTACTCGAAGGCCTTGGCAAAAGAACTCGGGCAGAGCGTGATCGTCAAAACACGCCCAGGTGGCGGCGGCGCGGTTGGCGCAACGGAAGTGGCCGCCGCACCGCCCGACGGTTACACTTTACTGTTTGGCGCGTCTTCCTCGCTCCTTTGGCCGCCGCTGACCCAATCCGTCGAATACGGTCTTGATAGCTTCGACTATGTGGGACAGGTCACGGAATACCAACAGGCGCTGGTAGCCAAGTCCGACGCGCCCTTCAATACGCTCGCAGAGCTCATCGATTATTCCAGGACACACAGCCTGAACTACGCAGACCAGAGCCCAATGTCCCGGATGTTCATCAACTACATTGCCGCCGCCGCCGCTGTTGACTGGACCGGAATACCAACTAGGGGTGGAGGCGAAATGGTGCCTTTCCTGCTTGGCGGAAAGATCGATTTTGCTTACAGCGGCGGCATTCACAATCGCTACTCGGACCAAACGAAGGTTTTGACATCCATGAATGCCGGGCGTCTGCTGGCGTCGCCCGACGTACCTTCAATCAAAGAGGAATATGGAATTTTCATGCCTAGTCAGGCCATTATCGTCGTACCAAAGGGCACACCGAAGGACGTAACGGCGAGGATCGAAAAGGCAATGGAAGTCGCTAGCAAAGATCCTGCATTCGTCGAAATCACAATGAAGAAGCTGAAGTTTCCGGTAAAATTTGTCGGCTCCAAGGACTTGACCACAGATATCGACAATGCGGTTAAGGCCGTCAAGATGGTCATCGAGAAGACCAAGTGACCAACCAGTCCGACATCAAGGAATCGGACACAACCGGCACTATCAGCGCGGGCATAAACATTACCGCCGGACTGTTCCTCGCGGCGGCGGCCATCGGCGCACTCGTCTGGTTGG
>JANQMY010000275.1 GCA_028279895.1 Alphaproteobacteria bacterium | reverse complement strand
GATGCCGCGGGGTGCCAGCTCCACGCTGAGGACGCGGGCGAACGAGCGCACGGCAGCTTTGGTGGCCGAGTAGACACTTGATCCCGGCAAGCCTTTGACATTGACGACGGAGGCCGTGAACAGGATCGACGCGCCGTCATTCAAGTGAGGCAAGGCGCGCTGAGCCGTGAAGAACGCTCCTTTCACATCCACATCCATCACCTTGTCGAAATGGACCTCATCCACTTGGTCAAAGGGTGAGAATTCGGCGATACCGGCATTGGCGAACAACACATCGATGCGGCCGAAACGATCCTTGGTGGCGGCAAACAACCGGTCGAGATCGTCGATATTGTTCACTTCGCCCTGCACGCCGACGGAGTTGGCGCCGAGGGTTGCGACGGCACGATTGAGGCGGGCTTGGTTGCGGCCGAAGATCACCACCTTGGCGCCTTCTTGAACGAACCTTTGAGCGGTGGACAGTCCGATGCCGCTGTTTCCGCCGGTGATGACGGCAACTTTTCCATTGAGCTTAGACATATGAGGTCTCCTTTTTGAGGTCTGTGTGGCGGGGCGTTGGCTTTGTGCCGTCGCCCTTGACCTCAAAATGGGATGCGCACCCTAATAATTGAAATTAATAGATAGTATAACTATTATCATTTCTATGAATTTAGCGGGAATAGACCTCAACCTCATGCTGGTGTTCGACGCGGTTATGGCCGAGCGCCATGTGACCAAGGCCGGAGCGAAAATCGGCATGTCGCAGCCCGCCGTTTCGAATGCGCTGAACCGTTTGCGCTACCACCTTAAAGATGAGCTGTTCATTCGTGGCTCCGAGGGGATGCGACCGACGCCGCGGGCGGAAGAATTGGCCGGGCCCATCCGCGCTGCTTTGGGGGAACTTGAAACCGCGCTCGACCCCGCCACCTTCGACCCAAAAACGGCCACTCGGGTGTTCCATCTGGCCTGCAGCGACTTCGTGGTCGCTGTGCTGATCGCCCCATTGATGAAGCGTTTGGCGAAGGAAGCGCCCGGCATCGATCTACGTATCCAACCCACGGCCGGCCGCATGCATGAGATGCTTGACGTGCAAGAAATCGACTTTGCCATCACCGCGATGGGCAAAATTCCCGACCGGTTTGAGTCATTGCGTCTGTTTGACCAAACCTATGTTTGCTTGGTGCGCAAAGGTCACGCCTTGGCCGGACGCCCCATCTCGCTGCGCGCCTATGCCGACGCTGCGCATCTGCTGGTGACACCGAAGGGCGCCGCCCAAGGGTTCGTTGACGAAATGCTCGCTGAAAAGGGTCTGACCCGGCGCATTGCACTCACCGTGAACCAGTTTGCCGTGGCGCCTTCGGTCGCTGCCCAAACCGATTTGGTGCTGACAGCGCCCCGGCAAATCGCGGAAATCTATGCCGGCCCCCTTCATCTGGATATGCAATCATGTCCCGTTAAGGTGCCGCCGGGATACGGCAACATAACTATGATCTGGCACCGGCAGCTTGCCCAGCACCCGGCCCATCACTGGTTTCGGCAGACCATTGAGCAGGTAGCTAACTCCCTGTAACAACTTGCTGATTGGACGTGCGCCGCTCATTTTTGGTAAGCTCCACGAAACAATCTGGGAGGGCACACCGATGATGAGGAGTCTCAGGGTCGTTGGTTTCGTATTGCTGGGCCTGATTGTTGTGGCCGGATTGGCGTTTCAGTTTCGGACCGACCCGATCGGTCCGTTGGCCGGTAAGCGGCTCTCTGGAGAGGAACGGCCCTTCCCCGGGGATTGGGAATTTTCCAACGCGCATCCCTATTGCTTCTTCGAAACGCGCCCCGCGGCCCCCCACTCGGTGACAACGATCTGCTTTGTGGTGAATGGCCGGCTGATGATCCCGTCCTTGAACGCACCGGAAAAAGACTGGCCGCATTATGTGCTGGAGGATCCGGACGTGCGGATCAAGATTGGCGATTTCGTCTACCCGGCACGCGCCGCACAGATCACCGATTATTCACAGGAAGAAGTGCGGGCTTCCATCCTAGGCAAGTATCCCGATTTCGAGGAACGCATTCCGGAAACGCTGCCCGACACAACGTGGCTGTTCGAGCTGGCGCAACGGTAGCGCGACTGGATTACTGGGGCGCTGCTGCTTGTCGGGTCGCAACGACACTTGGCCGCTGACGTAACCGGGTGATGCACGAGGGCGCAATCACTCCCCGATCACAATAAGTTTGTCGCAGCTTTTGCCTTCGGCAGCGCAGAGCCCTCGATAGGCTTCAAGCACACCTTTGGCGTCGACGATGCCGGTCACGTTGCCGTTTTCGTCCACATTGATGTTGCTGCCATAGATCGCGAACCACACGATCGTGTCCTCCGGACAATCATCCGGTACCATCAGTGAATGGATGGAATGGGCGGGCTCGAACAGGTATGATCCCGCCTTGTTCACATAGTCCGGATATTCCTTGTAGAACCATTGACCTTGTTCGGTGACAGCAAACACCGGCCCGGTATGATAGTGGGTATCCACCTGATACCCGGCCGGAAAGTTTGTCCGCAGAATCCATAGGTTCTGGTTGAGATCGATATGGAGGACTTGGATGGACGCCCCGTCCGGCGTGCCCACGAACGGCAATTCGTCGATGCCGATATGGATCGCTTCGCGGGCATGCCCCATCGGGATGATGCCGCTTTGCTGAATGGTCTCGACCATTTTCTCGGTATTGGCCGGTTCGTTCATCTGTCGCCTCCAATCGGTGTCTTTAGGCCGCCAGTATACCCGATAGGCGCCGATTGATAATCTCTTCCGCCTCGCTCATGATCCGGTCGATCAATTCTTTACAGGTCGGGATGTCGTGGATGAGGCCCGCGACCATGCCGCAGCTCCAGGCGCCCGCATCCATATCGCCTTCCTTCATGATCCGCGGATAGACGCCCGCCACTTCTTCGATAATGTCTTCGAATTTGAGGTTAGCGCCCAGTTCGCGCTCTTTTTCAAGGAGACGCTCGACGGCTTCATTCGTCAGCACACGTTCCGTATTGCGCAGCGGCCGCATGACCAAACGGGTATCGAGTTCCGACGCCGCCACGATGGCCTTTTTCACGTTCTCATGAACCGGCGCTTCTTTGGTGGCGATAAAGCGCGTCCCCATATTCATGCCTTCGGCTCCCATGGCCAACGACGCCACCAGCGACCGAGCATCCGCCATGCCGCCTGACGATACGAACGGGATTTTCAGTTCCTCGGCAGCACGCGGCAGCAAAATCATGTTCGGAATATCGTCTTCGCCCGGGTGACCGCCGCATTCAAATCCGTCGACCGACACCGCATCACACCCAATCGATTCGGCCTTGAGGGAATGACGTACCGAGGTGCATTTGTGAATAATCTTGCAGCCCGCTTCTTTGAGTTTCGGCAGGTGTTCTTGCGGATTGCGGCCGGCCGTTTCGACCACTTTGATCCCGCCATCGATGATGGCGTCGATATAGGCCGGATAATCCGGCGGTGTCAGAGTAGGTAAGAAGGTCAGGTTCACACCGAACGGCTTGTCCGTCATTTCATGGCAGCGAGCGATTTCCTTCCGCAAATCTTCCGCCGTCGGTTGTGTCAGACCGGTGATAATACCGAGGCCGCCCGCACTGGAGACGGCCGCCGCCATCTCGGCAAAGCCCACATAGTGCATACCGCCCTGAATGATCGGATGCTCAATGCCAAACATTTCCGTAATGCGTGTTTTCATGTCTATCCCCTTTTGGCAATTGATCAGATTGAAAGAATGTAGCGCTTAGCAGCCTTTGAATTGAGCTTCGCGCCTTTCCATAAAGGATGCAATGCCTTCCATCATGTCTTCCGAAGACAGAACGCGCTCCTGCATTTTGGGAATGAAGTCCACGGCCGCTTGTTCACCCTGTTCCGTGTACGTCAAAGCAGATTCCTTGGTGACCTGTATGCCCAACGGCGCATTCTTGGTGATGAGTTGCGCAATTTCCAAGGCCCGATCCACTTGTTGTCCGTGGGGCACCACTTCCTGAACCAATCCGATCCGATAGGCCTCCGCCGCGTCGAATTCATCGCACAAGAAAAGGTGATACATGGAATTGCCCCACCCCGCCCGCGTCAGAAAACGGAAATGTGCGCCGCCAAAGGGCGCGATGCCCCGCTTGGCTTCCATCTGACAGAAGCGCGCGCTGTCCGCGGCAACCACAACGTCGCAGGCCAGCATCATCTCGATGCCGATCGTGAAGGTGATGCCCTGCACCGCGCTGACAAGCGGTTTTGCACATCGGTTTCGCAGCGCGAAGGGATCGATAAGATCATCCGGTATCTCGCGCTTCTCGGCCGAGGGTCCGAAAAATTTGGGCATATCCAGGCCGGCCGTGGTGTGGTCTCCGGCAGCGCACAGAACACCTGCCCAGATATCGTCATTACGATGAATTTCCGTCAGCGCTTCAGACAAGGCCAACATCATTGACGGCACAAACGCATTTTTCTTTGCCTGATTATCAACGATGACCTGCATGACATGGCCATGGCGTTCCGTTCTGATGCGTTCGTCGCTCGATTGAAAAGACATAGGGATCTCCACCGTCAGTCAGTTTATTTTTTAAACACACTAAGTATCGATACTGGACTTAGTCAAGAACAAATCCTATCCTTTAGAAAGATTCTGTTTCGGAGGGTCCCCATGCGCTGGGAAGAACTTGAAAAACAGCCCTGCTCCATCGCCCGGTCGCTCGCCGTCTTCGGCGACCGATGGACCCTGCTGGTCTTGCGCGAATGCTTCATGGGCGTGAAGAAATTTGCGGACTTTCAGCAAAACTTGGGGATTTCGAAGACGATCATAGCGGACCGGCTGCGCCATTTGACCGACCACGGCATTCTGGAAAAGACCGCCTATCAAGATAACCCGGTTCGGTACAAATACAGGCTCACGCAGAAGGGCTTGGACATCTATCCGATCTTCCTGTCCATCACCCAATGGGGAGATACCTACTATGCGGGCAAGAGAGGTATTCCACTGGTGTACCATCACAAGAGCTGTGGCCACGACTTCGAGCCCATTTCCATTTGCTCCGAATGCGGAGAACCGGTCGATGCACGCGACGTGATCGCCCGCCCCGGACCCGGCGCCAGCCGTTACGCACGCTCCGCCAACGATCGGCGAGGATCAGAGAAGAAGGTCGGCTAGCTTCTTGCGATGATAGGCACCGTCCCCCTGCATGGCATCGCACCAAATCGCTCGCCTGCGGTAAAGCTGCGCATCGCAGTCATAGGTGAAACCGAAACCGCCGTGAAACTGGATGGCACGATCCGCGGCAAACGCAAAGGCCTCGCTCGCGGTTGATTTCGCCATGCGTGTCGCGATTTCGCCTTCCCCTTGCTGGGTAAAGGTATGGGCCGCGCTATACAAATGGGAGCGCGCCTTTTCGTATCCCACATGGGCATCCACAATCGGATGCTTTAGCGCCTGATACGAGCCGATCGTCTTGCCGAATTGTTTGCGGGTCTGCAGATAGTCGACGGTATAATCGATCACGCTGGCTGTCCCGCCGCACATTTCCGCGGACAGCAGAAGGTTCGATGCCAAATGCAAATGGGAGAGTGTTTCCGACACCTTGCCGGTATCTAACAGTGCGGCAGCAGGCACGGACACGCCATCCAAACAAAGCTGATAAGAGCGGCGCGTTTCGTCGATAACCGTTTCCCGCCGTGTTGCCGTTTCCGGGATGGCCGACTTGTTCAGCACCGCCAAGGCCGGCGCCCCGTCCAACTCGACGGACACAACGACCCACTCGGCAGACGGCACCTCCGTCACGAACGTCTTCGTGCCCGCGAGCGTTAACGTGTCGCCGTCCTTTTGGGCCGTGCACGCGATATGTGAAAGATCCCAGTCGGCGTGATTTTCCGACAGGGCCAAAGTGGCGGCCGTGCCAGCGGCCAATGTAGGCAGCAGGTCGGCTTTTTGTTCGTCCGTCCCGCCGATCAGAATGGCTTGCGCCGCGAGGGTGGTGGAGACAAAGGGGCCGGCCATGAGATTGCGCCCCATTTGTTCGACCACCGGCACCACCTCTGCCAACCCAAGGCCCACGCCGCCGAATTCTTCCGGTATCGCAATGCCGAGCCAGCCGAGTTCCGCAATCTCCGACCAAACGGCCGGGTCGTAGCCAAGCTCATCGGTGAGCAAAAAACGAACTTTGTCGACCGGGGATTTGTCGCGGCAAAAATTGACGGCAACTTCCAACAAATCGGCTTGTTCTTCGCTAAAGCCGAGCGCGCCTCTGAGGTCCATGGTGACGTCTTTCTTCTAGCTTTTGGGCAAGTCCAAAACATGTTCGCCGATGATGTTGCGTTGGATCTGGCTGGTGCCGCCGCCGATAGTCGCGGAAAAAGCGTTTAGATAACCGCGCTGCCACACGCCATCATTATGTGCGTCCGGCTCACCTACATAATAAGCAGCTTTGGTTCCCTGCATGCTGAGGGCAAATTGATTGAGTTCGCGATAGAACTCCGACGACACAAGCTTAGACATCAGCGGCAACGACATGGGCTTGTCTTGGGTGAGCGGATTGATGCGAGCCCGCTTGTGACACAAATCCATGCTCCGCGCTTCGATGAGGAATTTGATCAACTCATCGCGGATCAAGGGGTCTTCGATGGCGGGCTTTCCACCACGTTGCGCTTCTTTAGCAAGGCCGAAGATTTCCGCCGCATCCGGCATCGTAACGATGTAACCCCCGGCTTGCCCTCCACGGGCGCCGCGCTCATATTCCAGGGTGCGCATGGCGATGAGCCAGCCTTGCCCCTCTTCTCCCATCAAACAATCTGCCGGAATGCGGGCATCCGTGAAAAAAGTTTGCGTGAAACCGAACTCGCCCGTGAGCTTTTTTATGGGAACGGTTTCGATGCCGGGCACATCCATCGGCGACAGGAAAAAGCTCAAGCCTTTGTACTTGTTTTCCGCATTCGGATTTGTTCGTGCCAGGAGGATCATATATTTGGCGTAATTGCCTTGGGTGGTCCAAATCTTGCTGCCGTTGAGCACCCACTCATCGCCATCGCGTTCGGCTTTTAGCTGGGCGTTACCCAGATCCGAGCCGTTTTCGGGTTCAGAAAACCCCTGACACCAAATGTCCTCGGCCGACAGGATGCGCTTCACATAGCGCTCCTTCTCCTCGTCCGACCCCATATCCAAGATCAGCGGGCCGGCCCAATTGATCCCGATGGCATTTAGCATGATGGGACCATTGTGCTTCCGCATTTCATCGGTGGCGATGTTCTGAAACACCTGCTCAAGCCCCTGTCCGCCATACGCCGTTGGCCAGGCCGCTCCGAGATAACCGGCTTCCCACACTTTGTGCTGCCAATCTCGCAGGAAATTGAACTGCTGATCGGTCCCGACCTCCATGAAGGTGAGAGGCAGCATGAAATCCGGTGCCGTTGGCGTGTTTTCTTTGAACCACGCAGCAGCCTCAGCACGATAGTCCTTCAGTTCTTGTTCGCTTGCATTGGACATGGGTCACCTCGATCAGGAATGCGAAGACTGGGTGGTGTTGGTGTTCAATCATGCTGAGCCCCAATGTCAAGACACCCGCAAAACACCCAATGTGACCCTACGTCTTGATATTGACCGACGGCAATCGAAACCGGCACTATTGGATTACGGAACCGATAACGAAACACACCGAACGAGACCCCATGTCCTACGACCTTGCCAAAATCCCGTTACAGCCCGAGCCCCACAAATCCTACCAGGAATATCTGGACGAGGACCGCAACGCCGTTCCGGGTCATTTTCGCGATGTCGCCACGGCGGAAACCGGCACCTCGGATGTAGACGTCAACCGCTACATCGCCCGTGAATTTTACGACCGAGAACGCTCTATGTGGGACCGTGTCTGGCAAGCCGCCTGCCGGGAAGAACACATCCCCGAACCGGGCGATTACCAGGTGTACGAAGTCGCCAAACGCTCTTATCTCATCGTGCGTACCGCCGACGGCCAGATCAAAGCCTATCCGAACGCTTGCTTGCACCGGGGACGCAAACTGCGCAATGAAAGCGGCCATGCAGACGAATTCCGCTGCCCGTTCCACGGTTACACGTGGAGCCTAGACGGCGCATGTGTGCACATCCCGTGTCCGTGGGATTTTCCCCAAGTCAAAGCAGCGGAGTTCCAGCTTCCGGAAGTCCAAACCGGCACCTGGGCCGGTTGGGTTTTCATCAACCCGGACCCGCAGGCCCCCAGCCTTTCGAACTATCTCGATCCCATCAACAAGCATTTTGCGCCCTATTTATGGGAACAGAGTTATTTGGGCGTTCATGTCGGCAAGGTCTTGAACGGCAATTGGAAGATCATTCAAGAAGCTTTCATGGAATCGTTCCACGCCCTCGATACGCACCCGCAAATTATGTCCTATGTGGACGATTTCGGATGCCAATACGATCAGTGGAAGGACAAGCCGCATGTCAACCGCATGATGGTTCCATTCGCGGCGCCGAGCACCTATGTCGTCGATCAGGTTGCGGAACAAGAAGTCTTCGACGGCATGACCGGACAATCGCCGGAAAGCGATACCTACATCCGCGTTCCAGACGGCATGACCGCTCGGCAAACCTTCGCCGACCTCAACCGGACCAATGCGCAGAACATGTCGGGGGCCGACTTGTCAAACGTTTCCGACGCCGAACTGGCCGATGGATGGTATTACAATGTCTTTCCAAATCTGATGCATTGGGGCGGATACGGCCCCAATCTCTGGTATCGCTTCCGTCCGTGGAAAGATCATCACGAACAGACGCTGATGGAAGTGGGCTATATTCTACGGCATCAAGCAGATCAGCCCAAACCGGAACCGGCCGAAATGGTTCTCTTAGACGTCGACACACCGTGGGCCAGCGTTCCCGAACTTGGTGGTCTTGGTGGCGTGCTCGATCAGGACACGACAAATATGGCGGCCGTTCAAGAAGGTTTGAACGCGACCTTCAAACTGGGCGTGACACTTGCAAATTCTCAGGAAAGCCGCATCCGACATTGGCATCAAACGCTAGATATCTATTTGACGCGCTAAACTCAGCGGGACAGCGGGCAGCCGCCGCCATCTTGTGTGTGCTGCTCGCGGCCTGCGGATCGATCGGCATAAAACAGCACGACACCCAGGCGGCCTGTACGCCCTCGTTTCCGTTGAAGGGTGGTTGGCTAGGTGGCGATGCCGCCTATTCCCTCCCCCTTTCAGAAACCGACTCTCTTTGGTTCTTCGGCGATACCTTTGTCGGTCAAGAAGACGCTCCACACCGCCATGACGCAGCCTTTATCGGCAATTCGGTCGCCCGGTCGGCCTGTACTGACGGCAATTGGGCGATCGACTATTTCTGGAAAACGCGTGACGGCATCCCCGCAGCAGTTTTCACGCCCGACTCGTCAGCTTACAGATATTGGCCGCTGTCGAGTTTCAGGCACCAAGACCGTCTATATGTCTTTGTCGTCCGTGTTGAAACACTGGACGGTAATGACGCGTTGTCGTTTCGCACGACCGGCGTCGACCTTGCCCGGATCGATAATCCGCTTGCCCCCGCACGCGATTGGCGGATCGAAATAGGCCGCTTTTACGAGGGAACTGATCTGATCCCCGGCGTGGCGAACGCCCGCGACGGCTCTCATCTGTTGGTCTACACCACGCTTGAAGGCGAGCGATTCAAACAATCGGGCGACCATCATGCGGTCATATTGGCAAGGCTGCCCCTTGCTCAGATCGACGCCGCAGCACCGCCCGTCGAAACCTTGCGGCATGACGGCGTGTGGATCGACGGGCTCACAAGTGCCAATAGCCGGCGCGTCATGGCGTCGGGCGCCACTGAAATGAGCCTGCGGTTCCATCCCGGCGGAAACAAATGGATCGCCATCATGCCTGCCGATGAACCATTCGTGCCCTATGGCATCGTTAAGCAAGCGCCTCATCCCGCGGGGCCTTGGCACGACGGCCAGAAAATCATCGGCTATGCCGAACAAGAAGAAGCGCACGCGCAAGGGGATACGAATGTCTTTTGCTATGCCGCGAAGGAACACGGCCAGTTCGCACGCGCCGCGCAGGAGCTTCTCATCACATATGTGTGCAATACGATCGACGACGGCGTGCTGGAGCGTATGGATCTCTATGCGCCGGCGGCCGGAAGAGTGGATCTTCCCTCCGGCCCGCACAAAAACACCTTAGCGCGATTCTTCAAAAAGCTTTTCTGAGCCTGTCCATCTTGCTCCCCAGATAACATACCGCAGAAACTGCGCCCTGACGCGGCGGTCGCCGTCCGCCGCCCTAGACCGCGCCATCTTGCCAGGAAAACGCACACCGTTAGATCATAGCTTTACGCCACGTCGAGTTTTATTCGCTCACAGCGAGTAAAAGACTCCTCACATTAAGATGATTAGAACCACTCTAATCTGACACCTAGGTTGCCCCGTACAAGTCGCATCAGTCCGCATTCAAACCACAATAAACGTGTGCGGATTAATAGCAGTTGCAGCATTATCGCGACCTGAGTTTCGGGAGTAGTTGGAAGGTGCATCGAGGCAGTTTGACAATACCTGTCGTTACCGGCAGCGGCCGGCCCCGGACCCCACTCCTTGCTCGCGCGTCGCGGTTACCGGTTCCGGCCCATTACGATCTATGGCCGGAAAACCCGACGCCGGTTCAGGCGAACGCGTCGCCCCTTCACCTTTCGCAAGGCGAATACACGACGGAAAGACCGGCGTCTTCACTGGCCCATTTTCGTGGGCTCGTCCATCTCTACATACAACAAGGAAGAAGAGAGTTATGAGTATTCTACAAGCTTTATTCGGGGGGTTGGGGTTTCGGCGCGACTCCTCAAGCGTCACCCAAATCCCAGACGGCGACAACCAGGCACGCACCAGCCAAGCGGATGGGGAACGGTTCATCCTTGCCCGCGGTGATACGACCGTGGTGGATGGCGCACCGGTTCTGACAATCGACAACGACCGTGTTCGTTTCGACAACCGGGGCACGGCTGAAACCACCGGTGACACATCAACCGTCAATATTCTGGGCGACGATGCCCGAGTGCAGAATTTCAGCTCTGGCGAAATTTCTGCGGGCCAGACTGCGGTTTCAGTTTCCGGAGATGATGCGTCCATCATCAATCGGGGCAGTATCGACGGCGGCGTCAATGGCGTGAACTTCGTCAATGGCGGCGAATCCTCCGGCCAACTTGTCAATCACGGTGTGGTGAGCAGCGACAGCCGCGCTGTGAACATCGGCGGATCGGACATTGAAATCGAAAACTTCGGAAGCATCCTGGGCATCGGCAATCAGCGCAACGGCACGATCTATTCCGACGCAACGGCGGAAGACTATTCGATCCTAAACGGCCGCCGCGGACGTATCGACGCCGGCGCAGGCAATGACGGTGCCGGGGTCGCGCTCCAAACGGGCGACGTGGCGAACGACACGGTCAATGCCGACATCACCAATCGCGGTACGATTGCCGGACGTGGACAGGCCGCGCCAGATGTGGGAACAGCAGGCGATGGAATCCGTGTTTTCGCGGGCGCCGAAAACCCGACTTTCCAGGGCGACATTACCAATCACGGCACCATCACCTCGGAAAGCAACCAAGGTCCAGTCAGCGCCATCCGCATTGCAAACGGTGTGAACTTTGACGGCACCATCGAAAACGGCTTTCGTGGCCTGATCGACGGCGCCAATAACGGCGTGTATTTCGGAACCGGAAATCACGACGCGACGGTCAACAATTTCGGCCGAATTCAGTCCGATAGCCGGGCAGTGAACATCGATGGGTCCGCCGTTGATCTCAACAATTTCGGCCGGATTTTGGGCACAGGCGATCAGCGCAACGGCACCGTCTATTCGGATGCAACGGCCAACGACTATTCGATTTTTAATGGCCGCCGCGGACGCATTGACGCCGGTGAAGGCAATGACGGTGCCGGGGTCGCGCTCCAAACGGGCGACGTGGCGAACGACACAGTCAATGCCGACATCGCCAATAGCGGCACGATCACTGGTCGAGGGCAAGCAGCACCTAATGTGGGTACCGCAGGCGATGGCGTGCGTATTTTCGCAGGCGCCGAAAACCCGACTTTCCAGGGCGATATCACCAATCACGGCACCATCACATCGGAAAGCAACCAGGGCCCGGTTAGCGCCATCCGCATTGCAAATGGTGTGAACTTTGACGGCACCATCGAAAACGGCTTTCGCGGCCTGATCGACGGCACCAATAACGGCCTTTACTTCGGGACGGGCAATCACGACGCCACGGTCAACAATTTCGGCCGAATTCAGTCCGATAGCCGAGCGGTCAACATCGACGGCAGCGGCGTCGAGCTAAATAACTTTGGCCGCATATTGGGAACCGGCGACCAGCGCAACGGAACCGTCTATTCGGATGCAACGGCTGACGAATTTTCCGTGGTTAATCACCGCCGGGGCATTATCGATGCCGGGCGCGGAAACGATGGCGCCGCCGTCTCGCTGCAAACCGGCGATGAGGATGGGGATACAGTGATTGCCAGCGTTACCAATTCGGGACTGATTGTCGGCCGTGGCGATGGCGACGGCAACCTCACCGGGGATGGCATTCGATTGTTCTCCGGCATTTCCGACGGCGCCACCACCTTCCAGGGTGATATTGTCAACAATGGCCGTATTCTCTCGGAAGACGCCGCCGGCATCCGCCTCTCCGCCGATGTCGCCTTGGACGGCACCATCCAAAATCATGGCCTGATCAGCGGCAAGGTCGGTATTGATGCCACAGAAAACGACACCGGCGTTTCAGTCGTCAACACAGGGAGCATCCGCGGCGACGTATTGCTTGGCAGCGGAAACGATGTGTTCGACGGCTCGAACGGCCGGGTATTCGGCGACATCAATGGCGGCGGCGGCAACGACACGCTGACCGGCAGCCGCAACCGGGACACGTTCGTCTTCGAATCGAACACCGGATCGGACACCGTGACGGACTTTGTGTTTGCGAACGAAACACTCGATGTGGGCGACTTCTTCGCAAGCCAAAGCGACGCCTTGGCGGCAGCCCGTCAGGACGGCGGCGACACGGTCATCGATCTCGATGTGTCGAACGGCGATCAAGTACGTCTCGTCGGCGTCAATGTAAACGATCTCGATACGGACAACTTCATCGTCTGATGTTCCGCATCTAAGCGAGACCATGGGAGAACCGGATCATTGGGTCTGGTTCTCCTACCGCCCAACCGTCAAACGACTCCTTGAAAATCGGATCGGTGCCATGCAAGAAAAACAAGTGACGGAACTGCAAACGACACTTCGTCAATGCCGGAGCAGCTTTGCCGCAATCGGTTTGTTCAGCTTCTTCATCAACCTTTTGATGCTGTCCGGTCCACTCTATATGATGCAGGTTTATGACCGCGTTCTCACCAGCCAGAGCGTGTCGACCTTAGTTGCTCTGTCGGTGCTCGTCGGCATCCTGCTGTTGTTTATGGGAGCGCTCGAACTGGTACGGGCACGCGTATTGGTGCGCATCGGCAATCGGATCGAGGCGCGCCTCGGTGCAAGGATATTCGACACCGTCATCCGACGCCAAACTTGTCGGCGGGACGGTGGGACAACCCAACCGCTCTTCGACCTTAGAACCGTGCGGGAATTCTTGTCGGGTCAAGGCCCCTTCGCCATCTTCGACACGCCCTGGGTCCCAGTTTACCTGGCGGTGATTTATCTCCTGCATCCAATTCTTTTCGTCGTTTCTTTGGCAGGCGCCCTCATATTGCTTGTCATTGGTGTCCTGAACGAAGTGACGACACGTCGGCCGCTGACGGACGCGACATACGATTACTCCAAATGCGAAACTCTCGCGGATGCGGGCTTGCGCAATGCAGAAGCAGTGCAGGCAATGGGCATGCTCGACGGCCTGCGCCAGCAATGGATCATCTGGCGCGATCGTGCTTTACACGGACAAAGCCTGGCGAGCGACCGCGCGGGCGCTTTCACCTCCGCCTCGAAAACGATGCGTTTAGCTTTGCAATCGGCGATTCTAGGCGTCGGCGCGGCGCTCGCTATCGACCAAGCCATCAGCGCCGGAGCGATGATCGCAGCATCGATCATCATGGGGCGCGCCTTGGCTCCGGTCGACCAGGCGATCGGTAACTGGCGCAATTTCGTGAGCACCCATGGCGCTTACAAACGCCTTTCCGGCCTTCTTACGGATTTTCCCCTGCCGCCGACCCGAATGGCTCTACCCAAAGCGCAAGGGCCCCTGGTCGTACAAAACGTCGCTGCCGGTCCGCCGGAGGCCACACGGGCCATTGTTTCCGGAATAGACTTTGACCTTGAGGCCGGCGAAGCTTTGGGCGTTATCGGTCCGAGCGCGTCGGGAAAATCTTTGCTCGCTCGGCTGCTTACAGGCGTCTGGCATCCTCAGATCGGAACGGTGCGGCTGGACGGCGCGTCGCTCGACCAATGGGACCCCACGTCCCTCGGCAGACAAACCGGTTATCTGCCACAAGATGTGGAACTGTTCGGCGGGTCCGTCGAAGAAAATATCGCACGCTTTCGGCCGGACGCCGATCCCGAAGCGGTCGTCCATGCGGCGCGTGCCGCCGGCGTTCATGAGATGATCCTGCGGCTGCCCGAAGGCTACAACACACAGATCGGCGATGGCGGATGCCGGCTCTCAGGCGGCCAGCGGCAACGCCTCGGACTGGCCCGGGCGCTCTATGGCGATCCGTTGCTGGTGGTGTTGGATGAACCGAATGCCAATCTCGACGCGGACGGTGATGCGGCCCTGACCCAGGCCATTCTCAAAATTAAGAAACGGGGCGGCATTGCGGTGGTCATGGCACACCGGCCAAGCGCCATCGACGCTGTCGACAAACTATTGGTGATTCAAGCAGGGCGCCAACAAGCCTTTGGCCCGAAAGATGAGATTCTTAATCACACTCAGAACGGCACACCCGCCATAACAGCGAATGTATCACAACTACCGAGAAGGAATGTCTCATGACGCGCGAGGTCACCACCACAAAACCCAACCCGCCCTTGAGCTTCCACGACGACGACATACGAAACCCTGTCCGGCTCGGACTGTTGGTCATTGTCCTTTTGCTGGGCAGTCTAGGCGGGTGGTCCCTTCTCACCCAAATCAATGGCGCGGTGATTGCCAGCGGCACCGTCACTGTGGAATCTAGTAGGAAGACCGTTCAGCATGCGGACGGTGGCATTGTCAGCGAAATTCTGGTGAAAGCCGGCGATAGGGTGGAGGCCGGGCAAGTTCTCGCGCGCCTTGATGGAACGGTCGACGGCGCCGATCTTCAGGCGATATCCAGTCAGCTTGATGAACTTCTGGCCCGGCGTGCGCGGCTGCAGGCGGAAACCCAAAACGCGGCACAGATTACCTTCCCTAGAGAATTTGCCATACGCCAATCAGAGCGCGCCCTTCGAGACACTCTCAAGCGGCAGCAGGCACTGTTTCTGGCACAACGAGACGCGCGTGACGGTCAAACCGGTCTTTTGCGTCAGCGCATTCTACGCTTTGAGCAGGAAATCGCAGGGCTGGAAGCTCAACGAATAGAGGAAGAACGGCAACTTGAGCTCCTCGAAAAAGAATTGTCCGGCCTGCGGGACCTCCACAAAAAGGGATACGCGCGGCTTACCCGCATCCTGGCACTCGAACGCGTGCAGGCCGAAGTGGCCAGTACAATTGCCGGCCGCGACGCCCAAATTGCCCGGGCGCAAAACGGCATCGAGGAAGTGAGGCTGCAGATCATCCAAAGCGATCGCGAAGCTCAGGAAACACAGGTCAAGGACTTGGAAGATGTGGAGAGCCGGATTGCGGTACTGCGTGAGCGCAAAGTAGCCGCCGATGCACGATACAAACGCGTGGATATTCGCGCGCCTCATGACGGGACCGTTCTGGCCGTCAACATCAACACGGTAGGCGGCGTGGTCCGACCCGGCGAAACGCTCCTCGAAATCGTTCCCGACGGCGATGATCTCATTGTTGAGGCACGTATCGCCATAGAAGACATAGAACTCGTGACCGCCGGGTCATCTTCGACGGTTCGGCTTTCGGCCCTAAGTGGCGCAACATCCCCGGAAATCGAAGGGCATGTTACTTGGGTTTCCGCTGACAGCATCAAAGACGAACGAACCGGTGCATCCCACTACCTTGCCCGGGTTCAGATTGAGCCAAGCCCGATGCCTGCGGATCTGACCCTGGTTCCAGGCATGCCGGCCGAAGTGTTTATCAAGACGGGCGCTCGCTCGCCAATCAGCTATTTGCTAAAGCCTTTGACCGACAATTTCGCCCGCAGTTTGCGCGAAGGTTAATGCGCGTCTTGCAATGGCGTGACTTCGACCGGAATGCCGTCCAGTAGACAGTTGCCGGAGACCGGTTCGAAGTCCGCCGGATCGCTGGACGCCAATAGGTTTACATTGACGCCGTCCAGCGCATTCGCCTTTTGCCAGCCGCCATTATGGCCGAACCCATGGGGGTAACAGACGGAACCGGGTACCACATCGTCGGTGATTTCCACCGTGACATCGATCTGCCCCGACTTACTTCGTATACGCACGGATTTCCCATCGCTGATTTGCCGATTCCGGGCGTCGTTCGGATGCATCAGCAATGTCGGTTTTGCGTTTCTGATGACGCGGTCGCTATTGTGCAGCCAGGAATTCATGCCATGGAGCATCCGGCGGCCGAACAACTTCAGCACCACCGGATCGTTGCCCGATGCATGGGACGACAATCGGTCGATCTCGGTTTCGATAAGATCGGTCCAAAGTCTTGGCTTCCGGTCATCGGAGGCCACCCGGTCCCATGACCGCTCTGCGGGCATACGGTCGGCAAGCTTCTTGCCGTGGGGATACTCTTCCTTCAGTTTTTCCAGCGACAGCCCATCCGGCTTAGCGCCAAAACCGTCGCCAAATGGTCCCATGCGCAACGCCGCATCCACCAAATCGAAGTGAGACGGCCCCTCTTCCCCGTCAGCGGGCTCCTGTCCCATAAGCAGCGCCGCCGGGTTCGGCCGCCCCAAATGCCGCAAAATCGCGGCATAGATATCGAATTCGTGGCGCGCCTGACCCAAGGGCTCAATCACCGGCTGGACATAGTGCAGCCAGGGCTCCGGTGCATTCGGGCTCCACAGATCGTTGATATCGGCCCGTTCAAAGAAGGTGGTCGTGGGAAGGATATAGTGGGCATAGCGCGCCGACTCGTTCATATAAAAGTCCAGCGACACGAAAAGATCGAGTGCCTCGAACGCGCGTTCGGTTTTGTCGCCGTCCGGATAAGACAAAACCGGATTACCGCAATCCACGAACAGAGCGCGCATCTGGCCGTCCCCCGGCACGAGAATATCGTCAGCAAGCGTCCCGCCTGGCTGAACGGCCGCCACCAACGGCAAATCGCCGATCCGGCTGCGCGAAGACCCATGGGCAGGCGCTATATAGGGCGCGCCCTCCGGCTCGAACGGCGCAACGCCGATCAGGCTGCCGCCTTCTCGTGCGAAATTGCCGGTCGCGATATTGATTGCGTCCATCAGTATGTTTGCGAGCGTCGAGAAACTACCGCGGTTGGATCCCACACGCCCGTAACAGGCCGCCGTGCGCGCCGATGCAAAACGCCGCGCAAGCTCTTCGACACGGGGCACGGCAATGCCGGTTTTCTGCTCTACCGTGGCCAGATCAACGCTCTGAAGCCGATCGAACAGTCTGTCCCAGCCGACCACACGCTCGCTTAAAAAGTCGGTCTGCACCAACCCTTCGCCGATCATCACCTTCAACATGCCCGCCAGCAGCCACGCATCTGAATCAGGCGCGATGGGTTGGTGTTCGTAGCGTTTGGCGGTCTCCGTATTGCGCGGATCGACAACGATCACCGCACCCCGTTTCGCAATGTCATCCAGATGCTGAAGCGCGCGCGGCGCACAGATCAACGACATTTTGGAAACCACCGGGTTGCCGCCGAAGATCATAAGATGGTCGCAGTCGAGAAGATCCGGGAACGGATAAACATTTGCATTGCCGAAAACCTGGTCCGATGCTAACACGCGGGCCCCGGTATCGACCTGCATGGCATTGTATCTTTTTTCGGAACCGAAGCTTTGGATGAACGCATAACCATAGGCATAGTGCATCGTGGAAAATGCCGCCGGGTTGCCGATGTAAGCCCCAAGGGCGTTGCCGCCATACCTTTTTGTAATCGCGTCAACGCGCTCTGCGATGTCGGCGATGGCTTCATCCCAACCTACCGGCGCGAAATCACCCGGACCGCCGACGCGCTTTAGCGGCGTCAAGACGCGGTCCTGATCGTAGGTCACATTCACCATGCCGGGGCCCTTGACGCAAAGGTGGCCCCGAGACACCGGGTGGTCCCGGTCCGGCCCCACATGAACGATGCGGCCATTTTCGACCTCTGCGATCAGGCCGCATTGCGCCTCGCATAGCCGGCAATAAGTGATGTGCCGACCATCCGCTCCGGGTTCCACCGTCATGACGTTTCCTTTTTGCCCTCTTATCTCTTTGGGCTCCATCAAACCACGCCCGGCGTCATCTTGAAAAGCCGGCACTGCCCAACATCACGATCCTGATACAATCGTGGCCGGGCCCTCACAATGCTTCACGGCCGCGAGATGCCCCTCTCGCCATTTGAGGGCCGTACCGACTTGCGCGACTTGTCCATGAGAGATTCCGCGTGATCTTCACCCCCACGAAAGGGTTATGCGACGTGACGGGAATATCGGCACGAAGTGCCCATGTCTTTGGTCATCAGACAACGGAGCGCTTCAGCCGGACCTTGGACTTTCGGCCCGCATCTCGCGCTCTAGAGGAGAAAAGAAGATGAAACACACTATTCCTTTGATTGGCGCTCTTGCGGTTATGGCGGTCTCCCTGCAGCCGGCGAACGCGGCTTCAACAATCACGCGGATTGACGCCACAAACTACGATCTGACAACCCCCCAAGGCGTCGACGCCGCGCACCGGGACATCGTTGCGGCCGCCGCGCGAGTTTGCAGAGTCGAGTTTCGTGGCTGGGAATATCACTCCGCCAAGCGGCGCGCCGTTGAGCGCTGCGTCAGCCTTACCACCGACGATGCCGTCCTTGGGAGCGGCCAATCGGCCCTGGTGGCGTTCCATAAGTCGCTCAACAAAGCCGAACGGTACGATGTGGCCCGGGCGCAGCCCACTGGTGCCCACGAAATGACGATGGCGGCCGCCGAACAATAGATCGCCAAATATCGCTTCAGAAAGAGGGCCGGCCCAGTAATCTGCGGTCGGCTTTTACATTTTTGCTCCCCTACAGCGTTTCCAGGTGAAGCATGCCCTAGGTCTAATCGACATTCAGGATTCCGTTTTGATTTGATGTGTGATTCATAGACTTGCAGGTTCTGGGTTCTGGAGGTCTATGATGCGCAAACGCAATGAACTGAGCGCCGCTCAATGGCGGAAGATTGAAGGGCTTTTACCGGGCAAGGCCGGGGACCCGGGCCGCTCAGGCGCCAATAATCTCACTTTCGTCAACGGTGTCCTCTGGGTTTTGCGTTCGGGCGCTCATTGGCATGACCTGCCCGAGCGCTATGGCAAATGGAAGACCGTCCACAAACGCTTCACGCGATGGTCGCAAGCCGGTGTCTGGGAACGTGTGTTCGAGCACCTCATCGACGATCCGGACAATGACTATGTCAGTCTCGATTCCAGTCTGGTGCGGGCGCATCAGCAGGCGGCCACCGGAAAGGGAGGCGGCCAAAAAAGGGGAACCAGGCTCTGGGGCGTTCCAGAGG
>JANQMY010000255.1 GCA_028279895.1 Alphaproteobacteria bacterium | reverse complement strand
TTGCCGCCCCGGTTTTGCGCTTCGAAGAATTCCTGCCAGCGGGAGACGCCGCCGTCTCCTTTGGAGCCCGTGCCACCGGAAAACAGAACCTGACAGCCAAGTTCCGTCCCTTGCTCGAACATTTGCATCTCGATGGGACGGCGCGTGTCGAAATCATTGGCGGATTGGAAAAGCGCGCCGATGCCTCCGGCTTCGACGGTTGCCTTTTGAATTGCTTGGGTTTCGCGTAAATCCGCCCAGGTGCCCGGCGTGCACCGCCCGTCCGGTACCGTATGCGGAAGAAATCGAGAGGTCGAAAAGCCCACGGCTCCTTCCGACACCGATTCCTTCACCAGCTGCACAATGTGTTCCAACTCGCGGTCGTCGGGCTGCACACCTTCGTCCATGCTTTTGTCGCCCATGGCTTCAAAGCGGATGGACGAATGGCCGGCCAGGCCCACCACATTGAGTGCCGGCTTCATGGCCTGAAGGGAGTCGAGATACTCCCCATAGCTTGTCCAATTCCACGGCAGGCCATCCAAGATCGCCTCCGCGGCGATGTCCTCGACGGATTCCATGAGTTTTGCCATATAGGCGCGGTTCTTTTCCGACACCGGCGCAAAGCCGACGCCGCAATTGCCGATCAAGACCGTGGCCACCCCGTGATAAGAACTTGAGGTGAGCGCCGGGTCCCAGCCGATCTGTGCATCCAGATGGGTGTGCAAATCGACAAATCCCGGGGTGACGGTTTTGTCGTTCGCATCAATGCGGGTCTTTGCCTGTGCGTCTGCCAGGTCGCCAATGCGCGAGATGCGCCCGTCGTCGATGGCGATATCTGCGCTAAACGCATCCCGGCCGGTTCCGTCAATGACTTGGCCGCCAGAAATGATGGTATCGTGAGACATGGTTCGGTCCTCGTATTGTCTAGGCGCCTTGGTTGGTTGACCTCGTCGCCCAGCCGGAAGGTTAGCTTAGCTCGAAGCCCTCTAAATCGCCCTTGTCGCGCCAGGCCTTCAACAGCGCGTTGAACGCGTTAGTGCCCAACGTGTAAACACTAGGGCAGACATTCGTGTAAGGTGGCAACTTTTCTAGGCCTTGGCGAAGTGTTTCTAGGCAACGGTGATCCGTAAGAGCGACGAGCAATTCTGAAGAACTGACCTTTCGCCTTTATTCGACATTTTGGAACGCGTTGTTGCATAGCGTAAAGGCGTCATCGCCTATTTCGTATCTCTTGAAGAATCCTTTCCTTGTCCATTCTCAATTGGTTGCCAATTGTATCATGTACATTCAGTGCACCGTATTTGCCCCACTTATCCGTATCAAGATTAGTCTTTACATCATCAATTTCCGGATTCCATCGCGAGAGCTGAAATGAGGCGACGGACGCAATAAATATAAGAAGGATCGAAATCCAAAATTCGCCTTGGCTTCCGGGAGTCATGCCAACCCACCACACAATGCAAAGAAAAGTGACCGTCAATCCTGCAATCAGTCCAGTGAGGCCCAGACCAAGCCATTGCCACCAGAAATGACTTCTACGAATCCGCCACATTTCTATCTCTGTTGACCGTTCCAGGTATTCTAGCCGTTTTGCCAGCCAATATAACACAAGGCTCCACCATTCAGTTTCTTTCGCCCATTCTGAGTCCTGTTGGTTTCTTTCGCGTTCGGGCAATTGATCGTTGCCAAGCCTGCCACTTAGCTGGCCAACGGCGCGCATGATGTCGCTGGTTCTCGATAGCATTCTAGTGTCAACGTTGTTGCAAGAATCGCGAAGTGCGGTTCCATAGAAGTAGCGATTGAACTCGTTAGATATTACGAAGGCTGCAAACGCCGTTGTGATCCATATCCACTTGAATATTCCGAGAGCATCGGGCATGTCGCGCAAATTTGGTCCCATAGGAACCAAAATGCGAAAATATGGGATGAGGAGATATAAGACTGCCACAATAAAAAGAGCTAAGATCATGCGCTTCAATATCAAGTAACGGAGCAAATTACCGCGAAACACGAGTCGAAGGCTGGCCATCCAACATCTAACATCTTCGTCGATTGGGAAACGTTGTCGCACAGACTGTTCTTGAAGTTGGAAGTATCGCCGGCCGCTAGTCCATAGAGACCTGGAGTCCGGAAACATTTCGATCGTGTACCGAAAGTACAGATCCATGACTTGCCGCCGGAACAGCAATCTTGGGGCTTCATTCGATGCGATCTTTAGGAACTGTTCTTCCGTGACGGAAGACGTTTCAGGTCCAGTTGCCTGATTATACCAGATTCCGGCTTTAACTTTGATTTCAGGTCTATCAGTAGAGCTTGTCGCCGAACTTGGTAAATGGATGAGTGGATCTGAATCGGTTGTAGGCTGCTGGGTTGAACTATCCGGCGGCTCTCGCGGAGTTGGCGCGACATCTTGGCCCTCTTGCCAGGATTCAATCGATTCTTCGCTCATGACAATACCCGCAGAAAAATCCCCCACACAATATAACTCCTTTAAATGGCATTGCACGAGAGAGAAAAGGTGTGACGTTAGTCACATTACTACGGAATTTCGAGCATCCGATTGGCTAGTGCACAAATCACTAGGGATGTCGTAGATTGAAATCAGAGATTAATTAAAGCGCTTGAGTTCAACTCCGCAAGGTCTCGGCAATTGGTATCTGGAAGAGCCTGCCGAAAAAACTGCAGCTGGCAAGGCGATGTCACTCTGTGAATTGCCAAAACATCCTTTGCGCCTTTTTGCAGGAAGTGCGGATTGGAATATAAGCCATAACTTCATTAGTTGGCACTGGACGGCAGATAATCAATCAATTTCAGAGGTGTTGTCGTGTTTGGCAGAAAGAAGACCATAGATATCACCGGTGACTTAGTTGTTTTCGCGCCAGACGTTCCGTTTGAGAGCATGTATTCTTCATACTCTATGTTTCGGGGATTTACGTCGCCCCACACACGAGACTTGGCGACCATCTTTTTTGCCATCTTGCTTTTTTTTGTTGGGGCTTCGGCGCTAGGAGTTTTCCTTAGCGAGGATTACTTGTTCCGATTTTCGCCAAATGGCGATGCAAGTTCTAATGTTGTAGCTGACGACGGCTCCACAAACTTCTTTAATGCACAGACGCTGGTACTTATTGGTGCGGGTGGTTTTATTGCCACCTGCATATCGCTTTACGAAATCGGCAAAAGGCGTTTTGCCACGGTAGATTTAATCAGTATGGAAATTTTAACCATCGTCAGGCTGTTAGCCACCAGTTCTTTTGTCCACCGAACAGGAAGATTGTATCAAGAGCCGTCAGGTGATTCATCGGTGCACAAGAATTCGGGACTGGCATACAGATCAGAGGCCGCAGCGAGCTTTTTACAAGGGGACCATTGCTTTAATTTGTTTCATGACAATATGAAAGAGCTTGGAGCTCTCAATTCCAATGTAGTCGACTATGTGACAGCGTTTTATACTTTCCTCAAGTCTGTCAAGGAGCAGTCGAAAACATTCAATGACTATTTGGCAGGTGCGGAAGAGGTAGACCAGGAAGCCGTGAACACCCACATTCGTCTCATCATGTTTTTGACCGATACCCTGATGAGTTGTGCACACCGTGCATTCGAAAGCTTGGTCGAAAGCCCCGTCCACAAGGCTGCTGCAACACGGATGTCGCTTGTAGTTGCGGCGGACGCAAACAACTTCCTGTATCAAATCCTTTCTGATAATCACGCTATGAAGCGCTACACGGACAAAAGAAGAGAGCAATATTTCGAGGCGCTACTGGAATTGGAAGCGCTGGAGAAAAAGGTTCATCACTAGCTTAGCTCGAAGCCCTCTAAATCGCCCTTGTCGCGCCAGGCCTTCAACAGCGCGTTGAACGCATTGATGCCGGGGGTGTAGACCTCGATGCCCAGCGGCCCGCCGCCGCTGTTCGGCCGGCCTTCATTGTTGTAATAGCCGGGCGTGCAGGCTTCCTGAAAGCTGGTGTTCAGAATCTGCAGGCTCTTAATTTCGGCAACCCAGGCACCTTCTGCATCCTTGGTAACTTCCGCCACGGTTTTGCCGCGCTTACCCACCTCGTCGATGATGTAGGAAATGTGCTGGGCTTGATCGTCGAACATGGCGGTCATGTTGGGCGACAGGCCGTTCTGATTGATGCCGATGGTGAACCAGTTGGGAAAGCCGTGGCTATAAAGACCGTGCAGCGTGCGGTTACCGCCCGCCCAATGGTCGAACAGGCTTTGGCCGTCGCGGCCCACAATGTCGAAATCGATCCGCCGTTTGGGCGACGAGGTGATCTCGAAGCCGGTGGCGTAGATGATGCAATCCACCTCGTATTCGACGCCGTTCGCGACGACACCCTTTTCCGTGATGCGCTCCACGCCTTTGGCGTCGCTCACATCGACCAGCTCCACATTGGGGCGGTTGAAGGTTTCCAGATATTCGTCATTGAAGGTGGGCCGCTTGCAGAACATGCGGTACCAGGGCTTGAGGGCCTCGGCCGTTTCCGTCTCGTGAACCGTGTCGTCCACCCGCTTGCGCAGCTCGTTCATTTTCTGGAAGTCGGCGATTTCCGCGCGCAGCATCATCTCGTCCATATCCATGGCAAGGCCCTTGGCCCGGTTTTCCCGGGCGAGCGTGGTGCCGATCAGCCGGGTGATGTCGGTCCAGCCGTCGGCGACCAGATCCTCTTCCTGCGGAATGCCCATGACGATATCCGCGAAATTCTCGCGCCGTTGACGTTGCCAGCCCGGCTGCAGGCTTTCCGCCCAGTCGGGGTCCGTGGCCTTGTTGCCGCGAAGTGCCACGGACGAGGGGGTGCGCTGGAACACGTAGAGCTTCTGGGCGTATTCGCCCAGGAACGGCACGGCTTGAATTGCGGTCGCGCCCGTGCCGATCACCGCCACGCGCTTGTCGCTAAGCTTGGTCAGCCCGCCCGACTGGTCGCCCCCCGTATAGTCATAATCCCAGCGCGACGTATGGAAGGAATGGCCTTTGAAATCCTTGATGCCGGCAATGCCCGGCAATTTGGGCCGGCTCGCCACACCCGCCGCTTGAATGACGAACCGTGCACGGATGTTATCGTCGCGGTTGGTGGAAACGCGCCAGCGCTTTTCGTCGTCCAGCCAGCACAATTCCTTCACCCGTGTTTGAAAATAGGTGATGTCGTACAGGCCGAATTCCTTGCCGATGCGCTGGGAGTGTTCGTAAATCTCCGGCGCGAAGGAATATTTCTCCTTCGGCATCACCTTGAGCTCTTCCAAAAGCGGCAGGTAGCAATAGGAGTCGATATCGCATTGCGCGCCGGGATAGCGGTTCCAATACCAGGTGCCGCCGAAATCGCCGCCCGCCTCGAGGATGCGCACATTCGCAAGGCCGCGCTCTTTCAGGCGTGCCGCCGCCAGCAGGCCCGAAAAGCCGCCGCCGATGATGGCCACATCGATTTCTTCGTCGATGGGCGCGCGCGTGAACCCCGGTTTCACATAAGGGTCGTCTTCCGCATAATGAGCGAATTCTTCCGCCATTTCGATATATTGGTCGTCGCCGTCGCTGCGCAGGCGCTTGTCCCGCTCCTCGCGGTATTTGTCGCGCAGGGCTTGCGGGTCGAAATCGAGATCGGGAAACAGATTGTGCAGCCGTTCGCGTTCGCTGGCTTGCTGCTTATCGCTGCCGGAAAGAGTCTCGGTCATGACGGGTCCTCGGGCGTTTTGTCGGTTTGTTTTCGGCAAAGTCTAGCCGACCCGCCCGGGTCCCGTCATCCCTCCGTAAAGAGGGGGCGGTTAACGCAGGGGCGGCCTTTCCCGGCGCTGGGGGGCGGGGGCGGCCGGACGCTTTGGCGCGGGCCGTACCGGGCGAAAACGGGTGACGGCAACAAGCGGTAAATGAACGGGACGCATGGGCATGGGCTTCTCCTAATCGGCGAGTTTTCGGCCCGTCGCCCCTCCCCCGCCGGGCAGGGCAATCGCATATGGAACTCATTTCTTTTGCGCTCATCCCGGTCGCGTTTTCGCGAACCGGGATCTCCCCTTAGGTGGCGCGAGATGCCTGCATTCGCAGGCATGAGCGGAAGAGACAATCGTCGTAACGGAGCCATATGCGATTG
>JANQMY010000371.1 GCA_028279895.1 Alphaproteobacteria bacterium | reverse complement strand
GGTGACCTTGTATCGGCGCGAGCAGAGCTTGCCTCGCAAGGGGGCCGGATTTCGCCGCCCTTCTTCAATGGAGATGCGCTTAATGTGTCGGCGGCAACGGCTGAGGTCGAATACGACCCGTCGACGGGCCGCGTCCTGTTCGATCAGCTTAAAGTGTCGGCCGAAGAGGGGGCGTTTACGGCCCTTGGCACGGTTGATCTGTCTTTCAGCGAGCGCGGCGCGCTGAGAGCGTCGTACTTCGATTGGGAAGCGTCCGCCATTCGACTCAATCTGCCGCGTGTCTTTACGGAACCGGGCACCGTCGATCATATTGCTGTCCGCGGACGGTGGACCGCGTCATCGAACAGGCTCACACTAGAATCGGCGTCGCTTCGCGCCGGTGACAGCAGTTTCCAACTGTCTGCCGAAATCGATGACATCGGGGCTGAGTCGCCGCCGGTACGCCTTACCGGCGAGTTTACCAAGTTCGATGTGGATCTGTTTCCGTCGCTTTGGCCGATCCAATTGGCAAATGGTGCCCACGATTGGGTGGTGGCGAACCTGTCAGGGGGTCATCTTTTTGACGGCAAGCTTGTTGCTGATTTTGCGGCGGGTGTGTTGGCGCAGCCCAAACTGCCGGACGAGGCCTTGCGGCTGGACTTCTCCTATTCCGGACTGACCGCACGTTACATCAATGGATTGCCGCCTATCCGGCGCGCGCGTGGAAAGGCGACCCTGTTCGGCGACCGGTTTGAACTGGACATGTCAAGTGGCCGAACAGGAGATATGTCGGTACGCAACGGCAAGGTGATCATTACAGAGCTTCACCAAAAACCGTCTCTCGGCGATATCTCCGTCACGCTGTCGGGTGAGACATCGGAGTTGTTGCGTATTCTCGATCTGCAGCCCCTGGGGTACCCCAGCGAGTTCGGAGTCGAGCCCGCCTCGGTGGGGGGGCGGTCCGTTCTAAGACTGCGCGTGTCGCTTCCGATGATTCGTGATTTGGCGTTTAAGGACGTCAACTTTGACGGTCGGGCCCAACTGACGGGGCTAAGCATACCGAATGTCATTAACGATGTGGGCATTGACGATGGCGAAGCCGAAATTGTGGTGACTAACGACTACCTCGATGCCATTGGCGTTCTCAACCTCGGCACGCTGGAAGCAAATGTGACCTGGCGGGAAGAGTTCGACGCCGCAGAGCTGCCAACCGATATCCGCATTTCGGCAAAGGTCGACGGTGTCGACGCCAAGATTTTCGGCGCAGATTTGTCGAATGCATTGATGGCCGACGCCCATATGGAGCTCTCGCTCAAAGGGCAGGGACAGAACATTAAGTCCGCCATGTTGGATGCGGATTTCACCCAAGCGCTGATCGATATCGATGAGATGGGCTGGCAAAAACCCGCCGGCCAACCGGCCAAGGGGAGAATCGAAGTGCGCGCCCTGCCCAAGCGTGGCTGGGAATTCAGCAAGATCAGTTTTGATGCCGAAGACGCTCGCCTTCGCGGAAAGGTGATGTTAGGGGAAAGAGGTGCGATCGAAGAAGCGCAGTTTGACGACTTCAGACTTGGCGATGATACCAACGCCGTTATCCAGTACACGGACTCGCCCGCAGCAATGAACTTGTCGGTGAAAGGTGAAGCGCTGAATATCAGCGGGCTGATTGACCGTATTTTGGACAATTCGTCGGTTTCGGCGGACAAACAAGAGGCGCCAAAGGAACTCGACGTTTCTCTTCTGCTCGACAAGCTGACGCTCGCGAACGGCGTTGTGTTGAATGACGTGAAAGGTCAGCTCCAAGATACAGGGCGCCGCATCCAAAATGCGGATTTCGAGGGCACTTTTGTGGATGGCGGCGTGGTATTCGCGTCCATAGAAACACTGGGTAAATATGAGCGGGAACTCCGCTTGACCGCCTCCGATGCGGGCAAGTTGCTCAGTGGCGTCGATTTCACGGATCAACTTGTGCAAGGACAGCTCGACGTCTACGCCAAACTCACTGATTTGGAGCGCGATGGCATTGACGCCAGCGCGACGGATGGCGACATGTCCCTGGTCACCAATGGCGAGCTTTCGATGAAAAACTTTCGGGTGGTCAATGCGCCCATCCTCGCTCAGCTGCTGATGGCCGGGTCGCCGCAAGGGGCGCAAGACCTTCTGAATAGGGATGGAATTGGTTTCGACCGTTTCTTCGTTCCGTTCCAAATCAGGGATGGACGCATCAGTTTTGACAGGAGCCAAGCGCTGGGGCCTGCCATCGGCATCACCGTGGGCGGGCAGATTGATCAGAACAAGGATGTTTTGGATCTGAGCGGAACGATCGTGCCGTCCTATTCAATCAACAGTGCCATCGGTTATGTGCCGGTGGTCGGTCAGTTATTGGTCTCAAGAGAAGGCGAGGGATTGTTTGCCTTCACCTACAATATTCAGGGGCCGGTCGAGGAACCGAAGATCGCGGTGAATCCTTTGTCGGCGTTAGCCCCCGGTTTCTTGCGGCGGATTTTTCAGATCGGACAGGACGAGACCGTCGTTCCGAAACTGAAGCCGGGCGCTCCCTGAGAGGGGATTAGACTGGCCTTACCAGGACATGCCGCTTTTTGCCCAGAGACACCTTGATCAGCCCGTCTGCATTCAAATCAGCATCGCTGACCATGGCTTTTTCATCGCTGATCGCTGTATCGTTGATGCGCACACCGCCGCCTTTGATGTCACGACGAGCAGCACTGGCCGACGCGGCAAGCCCGGCGTGTTGAACCAGTTTTGCGGCCAGCAGCCCCCCCTTCAGTAGGTTGCCGTCCAGCTCTACGGTCGGGAGATCGGCCGAGGTGCGGCCCTCTTCGAAGGTCTGGCGCGCCGTCTCGGCTGCCTTTTGGGCGGCATCGGGTCCATGGGCGAGGGCTGTTGCTTCATTCGCTAGGACCTTCTTGGCCTCATTGATTTCATTTCCCGCTAAGGCCTCAAGTTTTGTGATTTCAGAGAGCGGCAGGTCGGTAAAAAGCTTCAAGAAACGGCCGACATCCGCATCTTCCGTGTTTCGCCAGTATTGCCAGTAGTCGTAGGGGCTCAACATGTCCTCGTTGAGCCACACGGCGCCTGCCGCCGTTTTGCCCATTTTTGCACCTGACGAGGTGGTGATCAGCGGGCAGGTAAGGCCGAACAGGGAGGTACCATCGAGACGCCGGCCCAATTCCACACCGTTTACTATGTTGCCCCATTGATCCGACCCGCCGGTCTGCAGGGTGCAGCCGAAACGCCGATTGAGTTCGACGAAATCGTACGCCTGCAAGATCATGTAGTTGAATTCGAGGAAGGTGAGCGGATGCTCACGATCGAGCCGCAACTTAACACTGTCGAATGTCAGCATGCGGTTGATCGTGAAATGCGTGCCGATATCGCGCAGCAGCGATATGTATTTCAGGTCTTCCAGCCATTCCGCGTTGTTCACAAAGACTGCGTCTGCCGGTCCGTCGCCGACGTTTAAGAACCGTCCGAACGACCGTCCGATGCTGTCGATATTCGCGGCGATGGTGGCGTCGTCCAGCAATTGGCGCGATTCATCTTTGCCGCTTGGGTCGCCGATCTTCGTTGTGCCGCCGCCTAGAAGAACAATCGGTTTGTGCCCGGTCTTTTGAAGGATCCGCAGCATCATGATGGGCAAAAGGTGCCCAATGTGCAGGCTGGGGCCCGTGCAATCGAAACCGTTATAGGTGATGACAGGCCCTTCCTGCGCGGCAGCGTCAAGAGCCTCTAAGTCTGTACACTGATGAATGTAGCCCCGTTCGGTCAGCGTGTGCAGCAAGTCTGATTTTGGTGTGTGCATGGTTTCAGCGTCTTACGGCGGAGGTAGCGTGTGTGAGCACCCCTTTGGACGTGTCGATTTGCCCGGTCTTACGGAAGGGCTTTTATTCTTCTCTCGCACCCAGTCGTTTGTCGAGATATTGCTCGATTTCATTCATCAGTTCAGGCACCTGGTCGTCGTAGAAGTGGTTGGCCCCGGGTATTTTCACATGATCGATGACAATACCCTTTTGCTGCTTCAGCTTGTCGACCAGCTTGTCTACATCCGGTTCGGGAACGACCTGATCCGCTTGACCGTTAATGATCAAGCCAGAGGAGGGGCAGGGCGCCAGGAACGAGAAGTCGTACATGTTGGCGGGCGGCGACACGGAGAGAAAGCCAGAGATCTCGGGCCGGCGCATGAGCAATTGCATGCCGATCCAGGCGCCGAAGGAGAAGCCCGCGATCCAACAATCCGATGCGTTAGAATTGATGCTTTGCAGCCAATCAAGGGCTGAGGCGGCATCGGACAGCTCGCCAACCCCATTGTCGAACACGCCTTGGCTGCGTCCCACCCCTCGAAAATTGAAGCGCAGCACTGAGAATCCGCGACGTTTGAAGGTGTAAAACAGCTCGTAGGCGATTTGATTGTTCATCGTGCCGCCGAACTGAGGATGGGGGTGCAGGATGAGGGCAACGGGCGTCTTTTCACCCTCGGTGTGCTGGTATCTACCCTCTAATCGGCCTGCCGGACCTGGGAAAATAACTTCTGGCATAGCAAATTTACACTGCTTTCTTTGTGGCTGTCGCGGTATATCTGAGTTGTTTACTGGGCCTAATTAGGGGCGTTTTTCGCCATTTTCTGCATTTTCTGCGATGATAGGTCCCAATTTCTTGACTTATTTACTGGGTTTATTTATATGGCCGTTATCAAGCGGTTTGAGGCTGTATGAGCGACTTTGGCCTGACCGCGCCGCACGGCGGAAGCAGTGTCATACAGAAGCTAACCCTCTCATTACAAGAGAGAATTCCGTGACGTGGTGTTGCCGCGCTCAGAATTCCTGGGGGGAGATGCCGGCGGATAAAGGTTGATGAAGTTGGGAATGGCCGCATGAAGCTCACAACCAAGGGAAGATACGCCGTGATGGCGATGGTAGACCTTGCCACGTCCTATGAAGGTAAACCGATCGCCCTGGCCGATATTGCCGATCGCCAGGAAATTTCCTTATCCTACTTGGAGCAGCTTTTTGCCAAGCTCCGACGCTGTGGCCTGCTGGACAGCGTGCGCGGACCAGGAGGCGGCTATTTACTGAGCCGCCCAGCGTCAGACATTCGCATATCAGATATTATTTTGGCCGCCGACGAGCCCATAAAGGCTACCCGTTGTCATACCGGGTCGCCGCAAGGCTGCATCGGCAACAAAGGCCGATGCTTGACCCACGATCTTTGGGAAGAATTGAGCCAGCAGGTTCATTTGTTCTTGAGTTCAGTCACGCTGGACGACGTGGTCAACCGCCGGGTCATTGGAACCGCGGGAAAACTTCATAGCCAAAATGTAACGGCTCCAACATTCGATGTTCTGCCGCGAAAGGCGCTGACACCTGCATTGGGCGAGGAGTATTAAGCTCAATGTCAGCAATTTCCACCTATCTCGATTACAATGCGAGCGCGCCGATGCGCCCCGGCGTGGTTGAGGCCATGGCCGGCGCTCTATCGGCAGGGGGAAATCCATCGACGATTCACCGCGTCGGCCGGTTGGCGCGCCGCTATTTGGAAGATGCCCGCGATACGGTGTTGCACGCCATCGGCCGTCCGAATATGCGGCTGATCTTCACGTCCGGCGGAACCGAGGCAAATAATTTGGCGCTGCAGCGCGCCCGGCAAATGGGTATCGGCCGAATTGTGCACGCGGATATCGAGCATCCTTCTGTTTCACAGAGTGCAGAGATGTCAGGCCTGCGGATCGACAAGCTGCATGTGAGCCGATCGGGGCTGATCGATCTGGATCACCTGCGCGCCTTGTTGGACGTGGCTTCCGAGAGAACATTGGTTTCGGTGATGGCCGCCAACAATGAGACCGGCGTTATTCAGCCCATTCGCGACGTCGCCCGGATTTGTCGCGAACATGGCGCCTTGCTTCACAGCGATGCGGTACAAGTGTTCGGGAAAGCCGGTCTAGACAATGGGTTTGCCGAAGCGGACCTGATCTCTCTATCCGCCCACAAGCTGGGCGACCCTCTGGGTATCGGCGCATTGGTGTTTCGGTCCGATCTTCACCCTGCCGCGCT
>JANQMY010000198.1 GCA_028279895.1 Alphaproteobacteria bacterium | reverse complement strand
TTTGCTGATCCAGTTCCACCGGCGCGCGCTCTTCCGCGCTGGCGGACTGCATGTCCAGCAACTCATCCCGTTCGGATAACAGCAAGGTTTCGAACTTCTTTGGATCGATCGGCATCAAGGTCCGCTTAGTCGGTGGCGGCGCCTTGCACCTCCGGTGTGGCGGCCGCCATTTTGTCGCCATCGTAGACGATCTTTTTGGTCGGCGTAAACTCGAGCACCACCCGGGCCGGCGAATCCAGAAACTCGACGAACTGATCCACTTTGGCCTTATTTTCTTTGCCGTAGAGCTTTTCGGCGAAGGGGCGGTAGAACCAGTCCTTGATTTCCCGGTTATCCGTACCGTGAACAACCGTTGTGCCTTTGTAAGTCACCGTCTTACCTGGCCCCATCTTCGTCCCCGTGCTGGTGATGCAGATGCAGGTGCGCGGATCGCGCCGCACGGCCGGAATGCGCGCGCGTTGCTGCGCCGCCGTCAGCCAGATTTTCCCCTTCGCATTCAGATAACTCATGATGACGCCCACAGGCTCGCCCTGCTTATTTGTCCACATAAACGTACATTCGCGCTGAGCGTCCAACAGTTCCTGTTCCCGGTCCTCATCCAGACCATAGATGGTGACGTCTTCGTAGTCTTTTGCGTATTCGGTCATGGCGTGCCTCCGTTCATAATCTGCAGCGAGCATGCCAAGAATTTCCGCCAACCGGTAGGCCGTAACCGCGCAAATTTCGCAAATTGTTTGCATCCAAAGCATCGGCTGTTAGATAAAGTCCCCAAAACCGCACAGAGGAGGACGCCCCCATGATTTCCACCGCCGAACACCCGAAAAAGTTCATCGACGTCAACGGCAAGAAAATGGCGTATGTGGAAATGGGCGAAGGAGATCCGATCGTCTTCCAACATGGCAACCCCACATCGTCCTATTTGTGGCGCAACATCATGCCCCACCTAAAGAATCAGGGCCGATGCATTGCAGTAGACCTGATCGGCATGGGAGATTCCGACAAGCTCGAAAATCCGGGTCCGGACCGCTATACCTTCGTCGAACACCGGGACTATCTGCACGCCGCTTGGAAGGCGTTGGGCGTCACGGACAATGTGACCTTGGTCATTCACGATTGGGGCTCGGCGCTCGGTTTCGATTGGGCTCACCAGAACCCGGATGCCGTGAAAGGGATCGCCTACATGGAAGCCATCGTGAAGCCCATATCCTGGGACGAATTTCCGGAAGCCGCCCGCGGCGTGTTCCAAGGGTTCCGCTCGCCCGCGGGTGAGGACATGGTATTGGAAAAAAACGTCTTTGTAGAGACGGTATTGCCGGGGTCCGTGTTACGCGGCCTGACGGGAGAAGAAATGGCCGTCTATCGCCGGCCGTTTCAGAACAAGGGTGAAGATAGGCGCCCTACGCTCACCTGGCCGCGCCAAATCCCGGTCGGGGGAGAGCCGGCCGATGTCGTAGAGATCGTCGATACGTACGGTAAGTGGATGAGCGGAAACAAGGTGCCCAAACTGTTCATCAATGCTGAGCCGGGGGCACTTTTGACCGGCCCGCAGCGGGAGTTTTGCCGTGGCTGGAAGAACCAGAAAGAGGTGACCGTGAAAGGCAGCCACTTCATCCAAGAAGATTCGCCCGATGAAATCGGACAAGCGATCTCGGACTGGGTGAAGGGCATATAGGCACCTATGATGAGCGTCACCCGCCGATTAAATCGGCGGGTCCACTTATCCAACTAAGTGAGTAAGAATGGGCTGAAGTGGATTCGCCGATCAAGTCGGCGAATGACGGCATGAGTAAGAAAACGGTATTCAAAACGTCGCTTTCAGCCAACGCACAATCGCGTCATTCGTTTCTTGCGGTCGTTCTTGCTGAATCCAATGTCCGCAATCGAATGCTTCAACCGTCACATTCGGCACCAGTGTCGGCAGGCTTTCCAATTTGGGCACCGCATCGTAATCGCCATAGATCATCAGCGCGGGTAAGTCGATCGTGCGCGGCACATCCGTCATGGTTTCCCAATTGCGGGTGAAGTTGCGGTACCAATTGGTGGGCCCCGTAAACCCGCCTTTCTTGAAGGCCTGTACAAACACCTGAAAATCGTCTTCCGGCATCATGAGGTCCCCGAGATAATCGCGATTGTCGACGGCCTCGATCATGCTCATCCGCGCTTGCGCACCGAAAGACAGGGCCTGAAACCCCGGGTCTTTCCACTGGTTGGTGCGGTACATATTGCGCAGAAAGTTTTCCGGATCGCGGTCGAATTCGGCAGCCGCCACGCCCGGCTTACGGTTGAAATGCACGATGTAGAAATCCGGTCCCCAGTTTTCTTCCCAAAACTGCACCGGGTCCTGCTGCGAACGCGGCATATAGGGCACGCTTAACGCAACAATCCCCTTCATCCGGTCGGCATGAAGCTGCGCCATGCCCCAGGTAACGATCGCGCCCCAATCGTGTCCGATGAAAACGGCATCGTCATAGCCGTAATGGTCGAGAAGACCCCCAAGATCATCACACAGATGATGCATGTCATAGGCATCCACCTGATCCGGTTTGTCCGACGCCCCATAGCCCCGCATGTCCGGCGCGATCACATGATACCCGGCGGCCGCTAAGGCGGGCACCTGATGCCGCCAGGAATAGGCCAGTTCCGGGAAACCATGGGTTAGGATCAGCGGGGTCCCCTCACCTTGCTCATAGACAGCCAGGTGCACACCGTTGGTTTCGATGAATGTGGGGTTGGGGAAGGGTGTGGGCATGGATTTTTGCCTTTAGAGCGACGGTCAGTGAAATGGAATCAATTCTGTTTGCGGTCCGTCGGACCGATCCGCCAGGAGAACGGGGAAGGGCGATGGGGGGCATCGGTCGAGCCGTTCGACGCGGCGGGCGGCCGCCGGACGCAAACGCAGTTTTGCGCCATGTCCGGCGCCGCCCGGCTTGACCGTACCCCCATGGCCTGCGCCGTACAGCTTGGTCCTGACGCAAAACGACCTCGGCAGAATGGTTCCATTTCACCGTCCGCCGCTCTCGGATTTAGCGTCGAGGGACAGCCACAGTCTCAGCAAATGCCGCTTGCGTTGCGGTTCCGGCCAATCCTCATAATCGGTCCGCGCATGAAGATTGGTATGATTGGACAAGAGTTGAATATCGCCCGGCTCTAGATCCATATCGAAGAAGAACGCGGGTTCCGCTGCGATCCCTTCATAGAGGTCCATCAAGGCCTGCCGCTCTTCCGTAAACGGAGCAACGTCTTCGTGGCGCACCACGGACCGGAAGTAGTCCGCATGGTAGAAGGTGCGAAGCCGACCGTCGGCATAGCGGCAGGGTTCGATGGCGATGTGGCCCGGGCCCTCCTCATTGCTTTCGTTGCGCCGGTCGAGCAGAAAGGGCTCGAACAATTGAGGTGCCAGATCGGGCCGGCGGTTGAGCACTTCATTGAACACCGCGACTGAGCTGACGATCCGGCTTTTGCCGCCCGTCTTCGCCTTTTGCAAACACAAAAGCCCCACCACGTCGGCAGCATCGCAGTGATAATCTATGTTGGCCGACGTTCGGTACAACCGCACAAAGGGATCGTCCTCCTTATCGCCCGTATCCGTCACATGGCCCAACAGATCACCTTGCGGATTTTGCGCTCCGGGTTTGCCGAGGTGCAGACCGAAACACCAGAAAAAGCGTTCCGCATCGTCGCGCGGCCAGTTCAACACGGGCACACCGGAGATCACCTGAAAGCCACGGCCGTCGGAGAGCGCGCGCCGCCAGGTTTCGAACTTACCGGCCCAGCCGGGCAAGGGAAAATCGCTCGCCGAAAGCTTTTCGAGAGGTTTGCCCGATTGCTTCGAGGCGGCGATGGCCGCTTCAATGTCGTCAATTTC
>JANQMY010000195.1 GCA_028279895.1 Alphaproteobacteria bacterium | reverse complement strand
CAAATTGAGAAATCTTAACCGGACAGTAGTGGGGACATGGCCGGGAATGACAACTTGTAAGTCCATTTCCATGTAGCCGCGGATCTGATCCTTCCAGACCGCGCGATTTTCCGGTGTGGACCCGCCCATCATCATATGTGCGCCGAAATAGCAGATGTCGCTCGGCAAAAGGGCCTGCAAATCGGGGATGTAGACGACGGTATGCGGCTCATCTTCATGGCCGATTCCGACGTCGCCATATTGATCGTGCCAGAGTTGGATTTCACGCCCTTCGATCATCAATGTGTCGCTGTCCAGCGCCTCGAAGGGAACGGAGGGGATGGCCGCGTTCTCGCCAAAACGGGCGATCGCGCGGTCGTCACAGCTGTCCATGCGCAGCTGTTGCAGCCGGGCGACGCCGGGGGCGGCAACAAAGCGTGCATTCGGAAACCGTTCAGCGAGAACGGAAGCGCCTTGCGAGTGATCGAGATGCGCGTGTCCGAGGTAGACATAGGTGAGCGTCAAGCCCGTCGCTTCGATTTCATCGGCGAGGCGCTCCGCCGCAAACTTTGTTGCTTGCGTTGCAATAACGACAATTTCGTCGTCGCCCATCACAAGGCTCGAGGAGACATTGACTTCATTGGCCTCGGACACGAAGTGCATGAGCCGTAAAGGGCTGTCCGGCACCACCGCCTCGTAGATGCGAAAGGGCGTTTCATCAAATGTGGTGGGGATCGAGGCGCTTGGGTCTTGTCCGGCGCCCCCCTGAATCCAGATACCCAGGGCGGCCATAAGGACGATCAATGTTACGAGCGGGACGCCGACAAGCAAAGATGTTTTCTTCAGCATTATTCAGTGTCCTTCATAATGGGTGGAAACGTTGGCGGCGCAGGATTGCAAATTCCACCCCTCTAAGCTTTTGGGCCCTTATCCAAGCTTTGCTTGATGTCAGCGGCGATCTGCCGGGTCGACTCGCTGGCGCCGCCACCCGCGACGAATGTGATGTCGCCAATGCTCAGCTCACGGCCGTCTTTGGATTCCACCGTCAATTTTTTGATCGGCTTTTTGTTTTGCAGGTCAACCACCACGATCGGTTCTTTGCCTTTTCCGAATATCCATTGATCCCCCCATTGACCCAGGGCGACGATTACGGGGAACAGCGCTTTTCCCTTGTCCGTGAGGATGTATTCGGAACGCGAGGATCCGACTCCGATTTGGCGCTTCTGGAGAATGCCGTGCTGCTGCAAATGTTCCAGGCGCTGCGTGAGTATGTTTTTGGCAATGCCGATATTCTCCACAAAGGCCGAAAACGTCTTCACGCCGTAAAAGGCGTCGCGAATGATCATCATCGACCATTTGTCGCCCACCGCTTCGGCGGCCTGCGCCCAGCTGCAGTTGAAATGTTCCAGGGACTTACGTGGCATAGGCTGACAGTTCTTTCTTCAACAATTCGATTGTCACTCAGGGGCATCCTCTCCGGATGCCGCGCATTGCTCGCATTATAGATGTTTCACAAACCAGTCACGCGCCAGCGTGCTGCTGCGCTCATAGCCGTCGAAATAGATGCCATAGTGATCGATACCCGGCAGCACTTCGTAATAGGTTTCAACGCCGCGCTCTTTGAGCGTTCGGTGCGCGCGCTCGCCACTTTGTGTGATGTCGAACATTTCTTCGTTGGCCGCGTCAAGAATGAGTGCCGGTACATTCACCTCATCGGCCTTGTCCCCGACCCGGTATTGGGCCATGCGGGCGAAATGCGGTGTGCCCTTCAAGTTCGGCAGTTGGTCTTCGCTTTGCGGCACGGGGCCAAAGTCGCCGCGCGCAATTTGGATCGCGCGCTGACGGCCCATTTGGACAAGCGGCTCGGGCGGGTTGAACACGGCCGGCACCTGGATGGCCAATGCTTTTACCCGGTCGTCTATGGCGGCGGCGTAAAACGCCGTGCCGCCTCCGAAACTTGTACCCCATGCGCCGATGCGATGCGTGTCAACATTGGGCTCGCCCTCAATGTAGTCGAGCGCAGAGCGGTAGCTGTCGACCCATTCGAGCGGGTCGAGCAATTCGCGCACTTCCGTTGCACGGATTGAGAACTCTTGACCCGTTTCCGGTGTCGGCAGTTCATCGCCCGGCAGAAGTTGTCCTCGCGAGCCTTCCCAGCTTGCGTGGGTGAAGGTCAACGCGATCATGCCGGAA
>JANQMY010000366.1 GCA_028279895.1 Alphaproteobacteria bacterium | reverse complement strand
CAGGAAAAACCTTCGGCGGTATAGTTTCCGGGAGTTTTTCTTAGTTCTTTTCTTCCTGACCGCCCTCGTTTGGCTCGTCTACTTGGTCTTGCAGATGCCCGCGCATCTCATCTCCGGCAGCTACGACACCGAAGCGTCCGCCATGATGGGCTTCAAAGAAGAAGTCTTGGCCATTGTGCTGACGGCCTTCGGCGCATGGATTGGCGCCGGGGCCGCCTATTTCTTCGGCCGCGAGAATTTCCGCGAAGCCGTTCAGGGCATCCAAGACGCGCGCACGCAAACCGTCGAAGAAATCTTGCGCAATCTGAAGATCCGCAATCTGACGTTAAGGCCAAAAAAATATCAGGCGGCGGTGTATACGGAAGCAAAACGCGTGGAGCAAAGGATCAAAGGAAACGAACGGGATTGGTTCGTGATTCTTGAAGATCAGACGGGCGCGTTTATCGCCGCGTTCCATGAAGAAAAGATCTGGCGACTCATCGCTTATCCGGAACCCGTCGCGGCATCGTGGTCCGATCTCGAGAGCCAGCCTATTTGGAAAGTGTTGCTCGCCGAAGCGAGACAAATCCCGATCGGCGAGATCACTTCCGAAGAACCCGAAGAACAAGATCTGAACCTTATCAAAAGCGTGTTCGACATTTCGGAGACGTTCTCGCCCGACACAAGCGTCTATGATGCGGAAGAGATCTTAGAGATGAAAAAGAAATATCTGGGCATCGTGCTCGACGATGACGGCAGCGCGCGCGGGTATTTCACCACCGGCGACATTCGGGACCTCCTGACGCGGGGCATAAAATAGGGGCGAGAACCAAAAGAAAATAAAGGGGCGTTAGGCGGCTTATAAGAAGCTGGCAAACTGTTTCTCTAAGAGTCGGCACCTTGAGCGCGATTACCTGGTTAAATAGCGTACCCGGCTGCAAGCACTGCGACAGGGGAGGCAAGATGGAAGGCAGGTGAGTTATGAACCGCAAGTGTTCGATTATACTCTTGATACTGATTTTCGTGTTTCCATCGACAGCTTTTGGGGCACTGCCCGAGGTTTACGGCGTATTCGTAGACAAAGGGGGAAAGCTCATTGAGTTGAGAGCAAGCAGCTCAAGCGATCTGCCAACGTCAACCGGTGCGTTCGGGCTCGATCTAATTCGCGATGCCGAGGGCCCCACCATCGAAGGCGGCAACCTATCGATTATTCTTCACCACCCCCAGGTTAACCTGATCGGTACAAGAGTTTTTGCAGAAAGAGTGCAACGGGTCCAATACGCAATAACCAATGAACGCGGATTGTATCCTCTCGATTTCGATGCCTGGTACCCCACTAAGAAAGGTATCAACTTTCGAATTGCACCAATCGCCAATCAGCCATCCATGGTGCGCCTCGTTGTGGAAGGGTCGATGCCATCAGGCGTGTTTGTACTCAAGGTACTTGGCGCACTCTATCCTATACATGTAGCTGTCAACGGCATCGTAGAAGAAGGCTGTATCGTGCGCTCGACCGTCGGCACATACAGAGTACTTCTTCAGGGGCCCGAGTATTTGCGGTGTGATCAAGTACGTGGGGCACGTGCCAGACATCGCCCTCCAACCATACAGAGAACACCTAAACCGGGAGAGACATGGTCTCAGACCTCTGAGAAATATGCAGAGTTGGGCGCAGAGCACAAGAGGCGGATGACCATAGATTCGAGCCCATATGTTCTTGATCGAGCGTCTCGATATGCAATGAATCGGTCGGGCAGAACACTTCAGTTCTACCAGTACAACGGATGCTGGCTCCAATCCATGTACTCCGGAAAAACGGTCAAGTTTCCAGGGGACATTATGCGATTCGAATGCGAAAGCTTCAGTTTGAACACAGGGACCGTTCTCGGTTACTCCATTGCCTTCTATGAACCCGATCTCTCAAAGGAACAGGCCTTTTTTAAAGTTAGGGATGACAATCGCGCCAAACCTATTCTTGACCGGGCTGAGGCTGACATTCGAGACTTTGTCTCATCCGTCTACATCCCCGTTCCGGGAGGCAAGTTTGGGGAACTCGGACATGGAACACAGGTTCGCAAAACCGCCAGCGGCGAGTTGATTGCGGAGTTCGACCACGATTCTACCAAAGGAACACTTGTGCACCCCGGCATCGACATTGCCGCAAACAAAGGTTCGTCGATTTTCGCAATCGCCGACGGACGGGTTGTCGACCTGATTTCTGATGAAAAGAATCGGCACTTCAAGTCACTGGGCTATATGGTTATGGTTAGACACCACGAAAGGTTTGATCGAGATACGGTCTACTCGATTTATCTGCATCTGGACGCACCCAGCGATCTGGAAAAGGGCTCTGACGTTGAAGCTCGAAAGACAATCGTGGGACGTGTCGGCTCGACAGGAGCGGCAGACGGTAATCATGTCCACATAGAAGTAAGGAAGTTCAAGACGCGCTTCCTGGAGAAGCGGAGCTGGAACAGCCCATACAACATCTACGGAAAAAGCAAAGATGGGAAAGGCAATCCCCAACTGCAGAGGAACTTCGTAGATCCAATCTACTTCCTCACAGACAAATGGCGTAAGGATTTTGCCGAAGGGCTATAGCTCCCACATTCATTCACCAAACATGGGCAACCGCTAATTGGCCCTACAGCACCACCACGCCATTTTAGTGACAGCACACAGAGCTGAACCGTGCGTCACTTACAGGCGTGCACTCCAACGCATCAAACAATACTCGCCAAGCCGATATTTCGGTGACAGTGCACTAAATTGAACCACGGAATGCTCGGCTGGGCCGTGACCGCGGGACCTGTCTCCGGCCGAGCCATTCTCAACCACCCTGCACCACGTCGCACGGCGCGAAATAAGTGCACTGTCACCGAAACTACACCTCTCACAAGAACTTCGGCATCACTTTATCCGTTAACAGATCAAAACTCCCCGGGCTGAGGGGTGCCGCGAGCAAGTAGGTGAGCGGCATGGTTTCTTGCAACTCTTGAATTTGGTCGATGACCCGTTCGGGGCACCCTTTGATCACAGCGCCGTTCACATAGCGCGCAATCGGGTCTTCGGTTTCGTCGCGGTCGCGCAGGGTGATGCTTTGAGCGCCGGCGGATTTGTCTTTGTTGACGTAAGACCCGAGGGTCCACCCGGCGCCCCTGCGGGCGATTTCGGTGGCTTCTTCATCGGTGGCCGCCACCGCCAGCAACCGCGCCACCGGCGTTTCGCGGCCTGCCGGGGAATGACCGTGCTGTGTCAGCGTCTCTTGATAGAACGCGAACTTCTCCGAGATTTCTTCGTGGGTGGTGTGCGGGTCCATGAGGATGGAAAACCCGTCCCGCGCAGCGCTTTCGATGGAGCCGGGCGAGGTGGCGGCCAGCCACACCGGCGGGTGAGGCATCTGCACCGGTTTGGGCAGCACTTCCACATCGTCATAAGCATGAAAGTCGCCTTCGTAAGTGAGACGATCGTCCGACCACGCGCGTAACACAATGTCGACGGCTTCGCGGAAGCGGGCATGGCTTTCGTCGAACGGCACGCCGAAGGTTTGAAATTCCTTCTTGTCGAAGCCGCGTCCGGCCCCCCAATTTACCCGCCCTCCGGATATCACATCCAGCAACGCCACTTCTTCCGCGAGCCGCAGCGGATGATAAAACGCCGCCAGCGAAACGCCGGTGCCGATGCGAAGGGTTGCGGTCTGCGCCGCCACCCAGGCGCCGATCATGTGGATGGACGGGCAAATGCTGTAATCGTTGAAATGGTGCTCCGCAAGCCACACCGCGTCATAGCCGGAACGGTCCATCTTCACGATCCGGTCTAGAGAGGCCCGGTACACATCCGTCGGCGTTTGCCGCCGGTTTTTCCACGAGAAGAACTGTAAGACGCCGAATTTCATGAGCCGTGCCTCGCGTGCCAACCACTGGAAGGCTCAGTGTCTCCGATTTTAGCGCCCGTGCAAATATCGAATGCAGGCCCGGATCGCCCCCTAACGCGCCAGCTCGCAGATCTGCTCAAACACTTTCTCGCGGGACGACGTCTTGCGCCGGACCAGTCCGATCGACCGGAACGGCGGCGCGCCCTCAAACGGAATAAACCGGATATGGGGGTCATCACTGTCGATGGCGATTTCCGGCATGAGCGTTATGCCCGTATCCGCCCGCACCATCTGCCGAAGCGTCTCCAGACTGGTGGCGCGCAAATCGGCGTCGTCGCTTGTTCCCAATTGTTCGCAGACCTCCAGCGCTTGATCTCGGAGACAGTGGCCTTCCTCCAACAGCAGAAGTTTGTGCTGCCGAAGAACCGCCGCCCCCATGCATGGCAGGTCCGCCAATGCATTGGCACTGTTGACGGCGACAAAGAACGGGTCGTCGAAAAGATGCTCCGAATACAGATAATTGTCGTTGACGGGCAGCGCCAAGAACGCCGCATCAAGCGTGCCTTGACGCAGTTTTTCGAGCAGGATTTCGGATTTTTCTTCCACGAGCACCAGACGCAGGTTCGGCATGTTTTCCCGTACGCGCGGCACCAAATCCGGGAACACATAGCTTGCAAGTGTGGGGAAGGCGCCGAGCCGGAAGCGGCCTGCCAACGGATCTTGCGCCGAGGTCGCCGCATCTTTGATGCGCTCGGTCTCGTGCAAAATCCGCCGGGCCGACTGCACGATATGTCCGCCGACTTCCGTCGGCAGCACATGCTTATTGCTGCGCTCGAAAAGGCTCACGCCGAGCTGTTCTTCCAGCTTCTTCAGTTGCGCGCTGAGCGTGGGCTGGCTGACCGAACACTGTTCGGCCGCCGCGATAAAACTGCGCAGATCCGCGAGCGCTACGACGTATTCCAAGTCACGCAGTTTCAGCATGCCGCCCTCACATTGATGGTGTCTATCGAACAGATAGAAACAATCAGTTGTACATAGTTATTAGCTATTGATAGTTCCTTGTCAATAGAGGTCATCAATACAATGAAATTTTCGAACCGCCATGGGGCTCAATCCAATTCGCAAGCGCAGACAAGGGCGCGCCGCACGCGCCGACCGGCGCCCGGCGCCCGGCGCCCGGCGCCCCATCCCATCATCGGCACGGCAGTCGCGAACGACCCACCGGCATTTTTTTGTTGAACACGTGAAGGAGCACATCATGAAACACAGCCTAAAATCTCTTCTCCTGGTTTCGGCGTCCGCCCTGTTTATCTCGTCGGCGCAGGCCACGCCGCCCGGCTTCTCCGGCGCGCCCGGCGGCTTTTCGGCCGGTGAGGCAAAACCGAATGAATTCTGGTGGCCCAACCAGGTCGACCTGATGCGTCTTCGGCAAAACGGCTATGACGCCGATCCCATGGGCGCACAGTTCGATTACGCCAAGGCGTTCGAACAGATCGATCTCGATGCGCTGAAATCCGACATCGAGGAAGTGTTGACCACGTCGCAAGACTGGTGGCCCGCCGACTTCGGCAATTACGCCGGCTTGTTTATCCGCATGGCCTGGCACAGCGCCGGCACCTATCGCGCCGGTGACGGCCGCGGCGGGTCCAATGGCGGTCAATTGCGTTTCGATCCGCTGAACAGTTGGCCGGATAACGGCAATTTGGACAAGGCGCGCCGTTTGCTGTGGCCGGTGAAGCAAAAATACGGCCACGACGTGTCTTGGTCGGATCTCATGGTGCTCGCCGGCAATGTGGCGCTGGAAAATTCCGGCCTTGAAACTTTCGGTTTCGCAGGCGGGCGTATCGATGCGTGGGAACCGGAACTGGTGTACTGGGGCCCGGAAACGAAATTCCTCGCAGGCAACAAACGCTTTAGTGGCAAGCGGGAGTTGGAAGAGCCGCTCGCGGCCGCCCAGATGGGGCTTATTTATGTGAACCCGGAAGGCCCTGACGGCAACCCGGACATCCTCGCCTCCGCGAAAGACATCCGCACCACATTCGCCCGTATGGGAATGAATGACGAAGAAACGGCGGCGCTAATCGTCGGCGGACACACGCTGGGTAAGGGACACGGCGCACATAGCGCAAAATGCGTCGGTGCCGAACCCGCTGCGGCCGGCGTGGAAGCCCAGGGCTTCGGCTGGAAAAACAAGTGCGGCACCGGCAAGGGCCCCGACACGGTCACCAGCGGCCATGAAGGCGCCTGGACCGCAACACCCGTCAACTGGAGCAACAACTTCGTCGAAAACCTCTACAATTTCGAATGGAAACAGACCCGAACAGCGACCGGCGTGATCCAATGGATCCCCGTCAACGCGGAAGACGTTGAGTTCGTGCCGGATGCGTTCGATCCGGAGAAGTTTCACCCGCCGATGATGCTGACCACGGACTTGGCCATGCGCTATGACCCGGTCTATGGCGACATCACCAAACGCTTCCTGGAAGACCCGGATTACATGAACGAGGCGTTCGCGAAAGCGTGGTTCAAGCTGACCCATCGCGACATGGGACCGAAGGCGCGCTATGTGGGCAAAGAAGTTCCGGATGCGGACAAAATCTGGCAAGACCCGCTGCCGAAAGCGGAAGGCCAAGCATTGTCCAATGGCGATGTCAGAAGCCTGAAAGCCAAGATCCGCGATACCGGACTGTCCAACTCCGACCTCATTCGTGCGGCGTGGGCATCGGCCGTGACCTTCCGCGACACGGATTTACGTGGCGGTGCGAATGGTGCGCGGGTTCGCCTGGCCCCTCAGAAAGACTGGGACGTCAATGATCCCGCCGTTCTGAATAAGGTGGTGACGGCCCTGGAAGCCATTCAAGCCGACTTCAACGGCAGCGGATCGTGGAACCCGCTGGCGGGTGACGGCCGTCAGGTCTCGCTTGCCGACCTGCTCGTCCTTGGCGGTGCCGTCGCGATCGAAGACGCCGCGAAGGCCGCCGGTCACGATGTGAACGTGCCGTTCAAGCCGGGCCGCGTGGATGCCGCTCAGGATCAAACCGACGTGGCATCGTTCGAGTTTCTGCGGCCTGCTGCGGACGGCTTCCGCAACTACTACAGCGAACGGGCACGCCGGTCGCCGACCGACATGCTCATCGACAGGGCCGACATGCTCACCCTGACGGTGCCTGAAATGACCGTCCTGGTGGCGGGCATGCGGGCCCTGGACGCCAATGCCGGCGGTGCCAAGCACGGCATCTTCACCGACCGCCCCGGTACGTTGAGCAATGACTTCCTGGTCAATCTGCTCGACATGTCGACGGAGTGGAAAAAGTCCGAAGACGACGACAGCATCTTCAACGGCTACGACCGGCAGTCCGGCGAGATGAAGTGGACGGCGACGGAAGTCGACCTGGTCTTCGGATCGAATGCGGAACTGCGGGCCGTCGCCGAAGTCTATGCCTATGAAGATGGCGAAAAGAAATTCGTCGCCGACTTCATCGATGCTTGGACGAAAGTGATGACGCTGGACCGCTTCGACCTTCGCAGGTCCTCCTAATCGAACCGAACGCGCATGGCGATGCCGGGCATCGCCATGCGCCCCCTTTTCACAACACGGTCACTTGAAGAACGAACGGACACTGGGTGAATGCGATGACGTATGATGGATACTTCAAAAAAGCGATCGACAGTCTGCATGCCGAAAAACGCTACCGCATCTTCGCAGACTTGGAACGCATCGCCGGCAGCTACCCAAAGGCCATCTACCGAGGCGGCGGCGGCCCCCGGGAAGTGACCGTTTGGTGTTCCAACGATTATCTGGGCATGGGCGAGCATCCGAAAGTGCTCGATGCCCTTTCGAAAACGTCGGGCGCGCTGGGCGCGACGGCAGGCGGTACACGGAACATCTCCGGCACCAGCCACCCGATCATCGAGCTGGAACAAGAACTCGCCGATCTGCACGGCAAAGAAGCGGCGATTGTTTTTTCGTCGGGCTTCGTGTCGAACGACGCCACGCTGAGCACGCTGGGCAAACTGTTGCCGGGCGTGTTGATGATTTCCGACGAATGGAACCACGCGTCCATGATCGAAGGCATTCGCCGGTCGGGGGCCGAAAAACGCATTTTCAGGCACAATGACGTGGCTCATCTGGAAGAGATCCTGCAGGCGGAACCCATCGACCGGCTCAAAGTGATCGCTTTCGAGAGCATCTATTCCATGGACGGCGATGTCGCGCCCATTTCCGAGATTTGCGACCTGGCGGAACGCTACAACGCGTTCACCTATATCGACGAAGTGCACGCGGTCGGCATGTATGGCGAACGGGGCGGCGGCGTTTCCGAACAAATGGGCGAAGCCCATCGCCTCGACATTATCGAAGGCACGCTGGCGAAAGCATTCGGCACGTTCGGCGGCTATATTGCCGCGTCGTCGGATGTGGTCGATGCCGTTCGCTCCTACGCGCCGGGCTTCATCTTCACCACCGCCTTGCCGCCCGCCATCGCCGCGGCGGCTGCGACGTCTATCCGGCATTTGAAGACCTCGGATACGGAGCGCCGTCAGCACAAGGAACGTGTCGTGGAGACGCGCTCCCTGCTGGACTCCATGGGCCTGCCCGTCATGCCGTCCGACACCCACATCTTGCCGGTCTTTGTCGGCGATCCCGAATTGTGCAAATCCGCCAGCGACCTCCTCTTGAAGGCATTCGACATTTACGTTCAGCCGATCAACTACCCCACCGTGCCGCGGGGCACGGAACGGCTGCGCATTACGCCCGCCCCTTACCATTCGATTGACGACGTGGAGGCCCTCGCCCGCGCGCTATACGCAACCTGGCAGCATCTCGGGCTGCCGCTGTTTAAGTACCCCGCCCCCACCAAGGCACCGGGGCTTGCGGCGCCGTTTCCCGTTCACCGCGCCGGCGGATAGCGCCCCCGCACCGACCGGACAAAGACCACAAGGCAGTGTGACACCATGATCAACCGACGTAATTTCATTGTTGGCGCCGGCGCTTGCTTAGCCTACCCGCACATTGCCCAGGCGAACCAAGAACACCGGATCGCCATGTACAATGTGGATCCGCAGGACCCGTCGCGGCGTATGGTGTTCACGCCGCGCATTCTAAAGCTGGCGCCGGGCGACACCGTCACCTTCATCCCGGAGAACAGGGGCCACAACAGCCAGTCGACCAAGGGCATGATCCCGGAGGGCGCCGAGCCCTGGAAGGGCGCGTTCGGCAAACCGGTTTCCGTAACGCCGACCGTGCCGGGTTTGTACGGTTATGATTGTATGCCGCACCGGTCCATGGGAATGGTCGGCCTACTGATTGTCGAGGGCCCGGGCATGCTGGACAATTTGTCGAGCGCAAAATCCGTCCGGCAGATCGGCCGGGCGAAAAGCGCTTGGGAAGAAATTTGGGCCGAGGCGGAACAATCCGGCCTGTTGACGGCGTAACGCGCGGCAGCCAATGCCGGTTTCCCTCCGGGGCGTTCGCGATGATATGAAAACCGACTGCAAATTTGCCGACCTATGGCAGATGAGTGCACAGTCACGGTAATGCCGCCGTAATCCCACCCAATTCCCGCATACGCGACCCGATCCGACGGCCGCGCGTCTTCTGGTTCGCGCGCAATCTGTGCCATGCTGCCCCCCGGACCGCCCGCCCCTGGCGCAATGCAGGGGGCGGCGGGTTAGTTGCGTAACCTTTGGCGACAGATCGAGGCGCGCATGGCATCGGGACGCATCAAGAACTCCACGCTTGTGGCCTATGGGCTGGCGGACATGCCGGTCATGTTGGCACTGATGCCGATGCTCCTGTTCCTCAACAAGTTTTACGCCACCGATGTGGGCATCGATCTGATCGATCTTGCCAACATTATGCTGTTTGCCCGCCTGTTCGATTTGGTCACGGACCCGTTGGTGGGCTACCTCAGCGATCACACCCGCACGCCCTGGGGGCGGCGCAAGCCTTGGATGGTAGCCTCGCTGCCGTTCTTGATGCTCGGCATCTATAATGTCTTTCTGCCGCCCGACGGCGTGGGCATCTGGTATGTGTTCACCTGGCTGATGGTCATGTGGCTGGGCTGGACCATGCTCATCATCCCCTATTATTCCTGGGGCGCTGAATTGTCGGGGGATTATGACGACCGCACGCGCGTCACCGGCTGGCGCGCCGCCTTCGGCAGTTTGGGCTCGCTCACCTCGATTACCCTGCCTGTGATTGCGGTGCTGTGGTTCGACCTGCAGGGCGTTGCCGGCATCATGCAACTGACCGGCCTTGCCGTGATCATCATCATCCCCATCGCCGTACTGACCACGGTGTTTTTGGTGGAAGAAAAAGCGGACGCTCCCGCCCCCTCCCTGCCGCTGTTGGCGGGGCTGAAGGTAATGCTCAGTAACGGGACGTTTCGTTGGCTGGTGGTGGCCTTCTTCATCTCGTCCACCGGCCTTGCCGTCGTCATGCCGCTCAATGCGTTTTACATCACCGGCGTGTTGGAAGAGCCCGAGAACAGCATTCCCATCATGCTGTTCTTCACCTTCGTCGCGGGCTTGCTGTCGATTCCGTTATGGGTGGCCGTCTCGAAACGCTATGGCAAACACCGGGCCTGGATCGGCGGCTTTTTGGTGGTCACCGCGGTGAGCCCGATCTATCTGTTCCTGGGCCCCGGCGACTTCTGGGTGTTGGTGCCCTTCGCCGCCTTGAGCGCCGTCGGCACCGGGTCGTTCGTGGCCCTGCCCAACGCCATGAAAGCCGATGTGATCGACATCGACACGGCGCGCACGGGCGAAAACCGGGCGGCGATTTATTTTGCCGCCTGGTCGCTGGTGATCAAATTCGCCAACACGGTCGGCGCCTGGCTGGGCCTGTGGGCCTTGAGCCTGGTGGGCTACAACGCGCTGGGCGGGGCCACCAACGCGCCCGAGGCCATTCTGGGCCTGAAGCTGGTCTACGCCTTCCTGCCCGCGGCGATCTTCATTTTGGCGGCGGTGGTGATTTGGAATTACCCGCTGACCCGGCAGCGCCAAGCGCGCATCCGCGCCGCCATCGACCGCCGCACCGAGCGTCGGCAGGCGAACGGCCGCGTGCCGGCGGAATGATCCAAACGACGATGAGGGCTAGAAACAAATATCCCCGCAGGCCGGAGCCTGCGGGGCGATTTGTTGCAGTCCAAGCTACTTGTTAACGGCTGGCCTGCGATTTCTGAACGGATTATTCATATCAAGGCACCAGGTGTTTGTCGACCTAATCTTACATTGTATTGTAGGTAATAATCTCCTTTCACCTGTAAGTTCGGAGTCGGCTCCGAGCTAGAGAACTTAGGCAGCAGGCCGGAATGCCAATCAACTCAACCCCCTATAGGATAGGCCTCGATCTCGGCACCAATTCTCTGGGCTGGTGCGTGCTCGACTTGGACGATCACCGCCATACCCTTGGCATCCGCGACATCGGCGTTCGCATCTATACCGAGGGCCGCGACCCCAAATCGGGCGCGTCGCTGGCGGTCGATCGTCGCCTGGCCCGCTCCGCCCGCCGCCGCCGCGACCGTTATTTAGGTCGGCGTAGCGCCTTGATGAAGGCGCTGATTGCCGGCGGTTTGATGCCCGAAGATGAGAGCGGCCGGAAAGCGCTCGAGGAGCTCGACCCC
>JANQMY010000139.1 GCA_028279895.1 Alphaproteobacteria bacterium | reverse complement strand
CATGCCTTCTTCGCCACGATGTACAAATTCGCCACCGAGCATGACGTCAAATACATCCTGACCGGCGCCAACCTGTCGACCGAATGTATCCGCAATCCGGTTGATTGGGTGTACTACGCTGATGTCACACAATTGCGAGACATCCACCGGCGGTTCGGCACCCGTCCGCTCGTCAAATTTCCCACCACGTCAATTCTATGGCACAAGGTCTATCTCCCCTACGTCAGAGGCATTCGTGTAGTGCGGCCGCTCAACCACCTGCCTTATCTAAAGGAGAAAGCGGTGAAACTCCTGGCAGACGAGATTGGTTGGCAACCCTATCCGCAAAAGCACTTCGAGTCTCGCTTCACCCGGTTCTACGAAAGCTACTGGCTACCGACGCGTTTCGGTTACGATACACGTCGCGTGCAATACTCCAGCCTGATCGTCACCGGGCAGATGACACGGGACGAGGCGTTAAAAAAGCTGGAGGGCCCAGCCTATGATCCCGAAATGATCGCGCATGATTTCGAATATGTCGCCACCAAGCTCGGCATTTCCAAAACTGAACTAGAGAGCTACCTCCATCTGCCCAAGCGAACCTATCTTGATTATCGGTCGCAACGCTTAACTTACAATATTGGAGCAGCAATCATGAAGTTTGCCGGGCTGGAGATTGGGGGTAAGCGATAATCTTACGATAAATCTTGGAGCACGAATTTAAAGTGAGTATTGATAACGCAAAGCGCCGAAGGACAGGCAAGTTGAAATTTTTGCTGCGTAACGCCACAGTTTATGAATCTCAGGAAGGCTATCACTTCACAGATTACTTAGACAAGACAGAGTCGATAAGCCAGAATATTGTTGGAGATACGATCACAGATGAAAAAATACGGTATATTGAGAGCTCCCTTCAGTCAAACGCCGAGAGATTCAGCAATCAAGTTATTCTTGTAAGGCGTTTCGTTCAGGATGACAAATTGAACGGTATGAAACTTCTTGATGTTGGTTCCGGGGGAGGGCTGTTCCTTGACTTAATGCGCCGCGAAGGAGCGGAGGTTCTTGGCATCGAATTGAATGATGACCGAGCGTTTTACGCAAGCAACAAGTACCGCTTGCCGGTCGTAAAAATACCCCTGGACGATGAAGAGTATTGGGGTGAAAGGAAGGAGACGTTCGATGTGGTGACATTTTGGGATGTCATCGAGCATGTAAATTACCCTCAAGAAACGATTAATTCGGCAGCGACGATATTGAAGAGCGGTGGGCTTATTTGCATGGATACCCCCTGCAAAGATTCTTTCTATTACAAGTTCGGGGAGTTATCCTATTTTCTTTCGGGCGGCAGGGCGCCGACATTCCTTAACATTATGTATTCTTCGCATCCGTTTGGGCATAAGCAGATATTCTCTGTTAAAGAACTGGAGGATTCTCTGCAAAGAAGTGGCTTCGATGTGCTGTATGTAAGGAAATTTCATGAGCTCTCCTTTCCCATCCAATTTTACTTGAATAAACTATTTCGGTCCGAGAAGGCCTCTCGGGTAATTGAGCCGGTAATTCGAGTTCTTCTTTCCGTGTTCCGCATTCGCAATAAGGTGGCTGTTGTCGCCAGGAAACGGGCGGCGACCGGAGACCTCTGGAGATCAGGGTGCTGAGATGATCGCCATCGTCGACTACGGTCTGGGCAACGTGCAGGCCTTCGCCAATATCTACAAGCGGCTGAACATCAATGCGGTGTTGGCCTCGACGACCGATTTGCTGGAGTCCGCAGACCGAATTATCGTTCCTGGCGTCGGCTCGTTCGACTGGGCGATGCAGCTTCTCGCCCGGGCTGGCCTGCGCGACACGCTCGACCGCCTGGTGAAGGTTGAGCGCCGCCCCGTGCTCGGCATTTGCGTCGGCATGCAGATGATGGCGCGCTCGAGCGAAGAGGGCGACGAGGCGGGCCTCGGCTGGATCGATGGTGAAGTCAAGAGGTTCGCGCTTGGGCCGGACAACGGCTTGATGCTCCCGCATATGGGTTGGAACGACGTTGTGCCCGTTGATCGCTCATCGCTACTGGAGGGCCTGGAAGACGAGGCCCGATTCTATTTTCTGCATAGTTACTATTTTGTCCCGGGCCGGGACAACTACGCGATCGCCACCACCGACTATGGCGGCCAATTCGCGTGCGCCGTCCAAAGCGGCAATTGCTTTGGCGTTCAATTCCATCCTGAAAAGAGCCATAGCTGGGGTATTCAATTGCTGAAGAATTTCGCGGCGGTATGATCATGCTTCGCCCGCGCATCATCCCCTGCCTGCTGGTCCACGATCGCGGCCTGGTCAAGACCCGACAGTTCTCCGATCCCACTTATGTCGGCGACCCCGTCAACGCCGTGCGGATATTCAACGAGAAGGAGGTCGACGAATTGATGGTCGCCGACATCGATGCGACCATCGAGGGCTACGAGCCAAACTATGAGCTTATCGCCCAACTGGCAGCGGAGTGCCGCATGCCGCTGGCCTATGGCGGCGGCGTCAAGTCCGTGGAGCAGGTCGAGCGCATCGTCAAACTCGGCGTCGAGAAGGTGGCCATCAGTTCCGCAGCCATCGCCGACCCCAATCTCATTACCCAGGCCGCGCGCAAGGTGGGCAGCCAGAGCGTCACGCTAGTGGCCGACGTGCGGCGCCAGCAGGATCACGGATACCGCGTCTTCACCCAGAACGGCAACGTCGACACCGGCCACACGCCCGAAGAGATGGCGCGGACCGCTGAGGAAGCCGGCGCCGGAGAGTTCATCATCAACAATATCGACCGCGACGGCATGGGGGAGGGCTACGACCTCGACCTCGTTGCCCGCTGCCGCGCGATGACCCGCCTTCCGATCACGGTGCTCGGCGGCGCCGGCAACCTTGATGACATCAGAGCGCTGATCGAACGCTTCCCAATCATCGGCGCCGCGGCGGGCAGTCTGTTTGTCTTCAAGGGTAAGTATCGGGCGGTGTTGATCAACTATCCGGACAGGGCGCGGAAGGATGAGCTGGTGTCAGTCCACACCGCACGTTTGGCGCCAGCGTAATATTACTAACCCAAAATACTGTAGCGGCGAACCCAACCACCGGTGTGGCACAATAATGAGATATCCGACTCCGCCGCTTGAACGCCGATCGCTGCGGACTTCACCGGTGATCGTTTATCTGGCGCTGTCTGCGATTGCCTTGGTCCCGCTGCTGTTCGGCAGTGACTGGCTTAAGGACCATGGCTACCTCATTCTATTGGCGTACTCCTTAGTCGGAACGCTGGCGCTGGCCTCAGTGTGGAATTTCAAGATATTCGTCGCGCCAAACGCCATCGTGTTCCTCTATATTACGTGGTCGATGACCGTCGGCGCATGGGGTTATGCAATTGCCGCGGTGCTCCTCGAAAAATTCTATCAGGATTATCTTTCTCTTCAGCGATTGGACGAAGCGCTTTGCCTGACGATGCTAATCATCGCTCCTCTTGTTGCTGCGGAGTTGTCAAGTCATGGGCGGCGGAAATCAAGCCCTAAGCACCTGAAGTTCCCGGGTCGGCCACTGTGGGTGACGATCGTTGTGCTTACCCCTTTTCTCTTCATTCCCCTCGACGCCTCCTATCTTGGCGGGACCGGTGTCCTGAACAACATTCCTAAGGGGCTGCTCTCCATAGCGGCGATCATACTGGCCTCAAATATGCAGAGCCCAGCTCGATTTGTCGTTTACTTGTTCATCATATCGGCGAATGCGGCGGTATCTTCGTTCGACAAGAGGGAGGCGATCTTTTTGTTTTTCGTCATATTGTTTCTGGAGGCTCACAGCGAGAAACTGAAGATCAACTTGTCGATGACTTTAAAGATATCGGCGGCGCTTGCGGCGTTGGTAGTTTTGATATTGGCCATGTCGATCGTGCGGGGGTACGGCGGGTTTGAAGGGGCTGACACGGTTTGGCGGGCGCTGGGCTTCGTGCTGCCATATATTCGTAGTGACGACTTTTTAGCCGCGTTTTTCTTCAATATCGAAGTGAATTACTTCTTCTTCCATGGCGTTAATTCGATTGAATTGGTCCTGTCCGATCTGCAAAACCTTGCATACGGCACAACCGTCGTTAAGTTCATCTTTCTTCCCCTGCCAAGAGAGTTTTTCCCGTGGAAGCCGGATAGTTCAATCGGGCTTTATACGACGGCATACGATCCGATCCTTCGCGAGGTTGGCGGTTCGTGGCCGATCAATATCGCGTCGGAATTGGTTTGGAACTTCTGGTGGTTCGCGCCCCTCACAGCGTTTCTGATTCCGCCGCTGCTCAACAAGCTCTGCGATGCGCTATTGATGGCGCGCAATCGACAATGTGGTGTCACAATGACGTTTTTTCTTTTCAATTACATGAATCTAGTAACGCTTGCTCGGGGGTCTGGATTGGACATATACGTGATGGAACTGATCATGTCGGTTGCGTTCATCTATCCCATCCATCTGTTGACCAGAGCACGCAGACGCTCGACCGGACAAACGAGCCGGGAGATGCGGGTTGCTCGACCGTTTCGCTAGATGATCTTCCCAAGATCAGATGTGGATGAATATCTCGTCAGAGAGCGACTGAACTCACGCATACGCTGCCTTAATCGTGGTCCTCAGATCGAACGGCGAGCGATCCAGTTTCCCTTGCCAGTCAAGAACGAAGCATGACCGAACGGAACCCGCCAGGTCGTCTGCAGGCTGACATTCTTTGGGTTGCGATGGGAAACCTCGTCTCGGCGATTGCGTTGCTGGGAATGATGAAGGTGTGGGCGGTGTATCTCGAGCCTGCCGATCTCGGACAGATGGCGCTGGTCATCGGGGCCGCCTGTATTCTGGTCGGGATTGTACTGGGGCCGCTGTTTCAGGCGATATTTGTTGGCTATTCAGAGCATGCGCGCCGAGGCTATGCGAGCCTGTTCCGAAGTGTCAGCGGCGGAATGACACGGCAGCGCGTCTTCCAGATTGCGACCGCGGTTGGGATAGCTGGCGGACCCGTCGCTTGGTATTTCGGCCTTCATTGGACCATGCCACTGGCAGTTATCGGACTGTTTGCGGTTGACGCCGTTCGAATCTTTGAGATGAGGCTGTTGGCGGCCGCGCGCCGCCAGCGTGAGCTTGCCATGATCGCCGCCGGAGATGTCATCTTCAGGCTGGTCTTTGTCTGGCTACTTCTGGCCCGGTTCGACCAGACAGCGAGCGCCGCTGTGATCGGAAACCTGCTTGGTGCCTTGCTGTTTGCGGTCATCGTAAGACTGGCCTTCGCCTTGGAGGGCCTTGAGGCGACTCGCACACACAGTGACGGTCGAGAGAGGGAAATCAGCGAAGAAATCTCAAGACTTGCAAAGCCGCTCCTTCCCTCGATGGTCTTGGCCAATCTGACCGAAATGGGTAATCGCTACTTCATCGGCGCGACTATAGGATTGCATGCCACAGGCATGTTCGTGGTTGCCTACGGGTTCGTCAAACGGCCTTACGGTATGCTCAACAATGTGGCCGAGATGACGATGACTCCGGTTTTGCGTGACGCCATCACCGAAGGGCGGGCCGGAGACGTCGCTCGCACCAGATATGCCTGGCTGGGGCTGATGGTCATCTTTTGCGCCGCGGGGGCCGCCTTGTTCTATGTATTGCGCGAGCCGCTGGTCTCAATTCTTCTTTCCGATAGGTACGCGGAAGCTGCCGATATGTTCTTTGGCATCGCTGTTGCGGTCGCGTTCTTCAATTTGTCGAACGTCTTCAACTGGTTCTCGGTCACCCTCGGCAATTCCCGCGCTGTGTTGATCAACAACATTGTCGGTAGCACCGCGACCGTAGTGCTGACCGTGACACTCTGCCTGTCCATCGGGTTGGCTGGGGCCGTATGGGCGCTGGTCGTCGGCTACAGTCTTCAACTGTTTGCGTCCATTCTCACCTTCTGGTTGGCCCATAAACGACATGCATACCTTGAATCCGACGAAAACAGTCCTGATTCGGCCCGCAAAAAGCATGAAATCAATCCTAGTCCTGCATAATGAAATCATGGAATGCCGCAAGCTGATTTATAATGGTTTGGCGGAGCGATATAAGATCCCTGTTTCCTTCCGCACTTTTCCTGATGAAAGATTGCCCCGATGAACTTTCTATATCGGTCGGAAAATACAACAGGTCAATGGTCGACAGTCTTTCGCAACTAATTGAGGCTAGCCGTTCTGTTTGGTTTGTGTTGATGCTGTTAATTCAAGGGACTTTCCGAAATGCCAACAAAAACAATCTGCAAAGTTTGTGGCTCTGACAATGTTGTAGACTTCAATAGCTATAAGCATTATTGCGTGGCATGTGAGGATTGTGGATCGATATCGCATTACAAAAAAGAGGGGAAGTATCTACTAGAACGGATTTTGCCGAGCAGAATTCTGCTTAATTTAATACCGATAAAGGTATATCTAAGACTTTTTCATGCACCTAAAGCCTTTGAACCTTCTGATTATTATGAAGCTTATGCCAAGGAATGTAGGAATCCGAGCGAACGGCGTATTTCAGAATATGATCAACTAGTCGATCAATTCGACTTAGTAGGCGTCCCGTTAACTGGGTTGAGGATCCTCGACGTGAGCGGTGGGCCTGGAGTGGTTGC
>JANQMY010000119.1 GCA_028279895.1 Alphaproteobacteria bacterium | reverse complement strand
AGACCCTTCGCCGACATTGAAGACCAGTGATAGGCCAGGGCTGAATTTTTCTATTGTAAGGTATACAGATTAACTCAAAGGTGATGCTAGCGGCCCCGGTTGTTCCGATATGAACCCGCTTGATCCGCACCAATCCTCCACGCAGATTGCTTCGGCCCTTAGAGGTTTTTTGGAAAGACTTAGATGAAATCCGATTTGAACGGCCCTCAAAAACTGTCCGACGGCACACCCCCCGTTGCGATCGGGGAGCAGCCATGGCCGTCCAGCCGGACGGCATGGTACGCGGTGGCTGTGCTTTCCCTCGCCTATATCCTCTCTTATGTCGATCGTATCCTGATCAATCTAATGGTCGTGCCGATCAAAGCAGACCTGCAGATCTCCGACACTCAGTTTGGTTTGCTGACGGGCGTCGCATTCGGCCTCTGTTACACACTCATGGCCTTCCCGTTTGGGCGGCTTGCAGACAGCTACAGCCGTCGCGGCGTCGCGATTTGGGGTGTGCTTTTGTTCAGCGCATTTACCGCTTTCTCCGGACTGGCCAGAGACTACATTCAACTCTTCCTTGCCCGAATGGGGGTTGGCCTCGGAGAAGCCAGCCTGACGCCTGCGGCCTATTCGACAATTAGCGACTACTTTCCGCCGGAGCGTCTTGCCCGAGCCATGAGTGTGTTTGTGGGGAGCGCCTTTCTCGGCATTGGAGTGGCCTACATCGCCGGCGGGGCTGTGGTCCAATTGCTTGAGGGTTTCGGGAGTGTTTCCATCCCCTGGCTCGGTGAGCTTCGCCCCTGGCAGATGGCGTTTATTTTGGTCAGTCTTCCCGGCATTGCGATCGCGTTATTGCTGTTGACCGTGCCCGAACCGGCCCGCAGGGGGGCCGTCAGCAAGTCCGAACGTCGAGCACCCATGCCCCTTCGGCGTGTTGTGCAAGAAGTGTCGGCCCGGCGGCAAGCCTTGGGTTTTCTCCTTGCAGGGTTTTCTCTGATTACGGTATCCGGCGTCGCCTCGACCGTTTGGACGCCGGCTTTTTTTATTCGGACATACGGATGGACGCCCCTTGAAGTTGGTTTTTGGTACGGCGTCACCTATCTGGCGTTTGCGTTGCCAGGGGCTATTCTGGGGGGCTGGCTTTGCGATCGCCTCACCGCCCGAGGATATTTGGATGCCCCCTTGCGAGTCGCAGGTTATGGGTATCTCGGCACGGGTGTCTTTGGCGGGCTGGCGCCCCTGATGCCCAGTCCCGAGCTCGCCTTACTGCTGCTTGGCCCCGCCATCTTTCTCAGCAGCCTGCCATATCCCCTCGCGGGCACGGCGATTCAGTTGATCTCGCCCAACGAGATACGTGGACAAATGACGGCGCTTTATCAAACAGTGATCAACGTTGTCGGACTAGGGTTTGGCCCACTGATTGTTGGCCTACTGACGGACTACGTCTTCTTGGCTGAAGAAGATGTGCGATATTCGCTTGCCGTCGTCAACTTTGCTTGCGCGCCGCTTGCCTTCGGATTCCTTATGTTCGGTCTAAAACCATTTCGTGAATTGCGGTCGAAAAATATGAAATAGCAAATCTTCGAAGGCCCATTCGGAACTGCCC
>JANQMY010000117.1 GCA_028279895.1 Alphaproteobacteria bacterium | reverse complement strand
GATGCCTTTGATGGACGCGCGCTCCGCGATCAGCTCGATAATGTCGCCCGTTTTGAGCCCTTGCGCAGCCATGTCCTGCGGGTTCATGAATGCCGGATTATATTTGTAGTTCCGGCTCATATGCGGCGCGAAATGCCAATTGGAGTTGTGGTGGTCGTGCAGCCGCCGGCTGATCATGCGGAAAGCAAAATCTTTCTCACGGTCTTGGACCGTACCGGCCTTTACCTCGTCCAACTCTTTCATCATGACGTCGTTGCCGACATCGAAACGGCCTTCATAGCCGTCGTCCTTCGGCGCCACGCGCACTTCCGGCACATCGTAAATCTTGCCGGCTTCAGACTTCTTGACCTCCGACAACGGCACCGGCGAATTCTTCATCAGCATTTCCCAAACGTCGCTGCCGCTGGGCTTGTTGGCCATGTCGATTTTGGTAGCATTCGCAGCTTTGTTGGCCGGGTCCATGAACGACCAGGGTTCCAGCGTGAGGTCCAGGCCCATGCGCTGGGAAATGCCGTAGAAAAATTCCCAGTCCTCGATCACATCCGAGCCTTCCGGCGGATCCATAATCTTTTCACAATGCTGCGCATAAGGTGCCTGATAGCCTTCACCCGAAAGCCCAATGCCCAACATCTCTTGTAAAGCCGTCGTGGTCTCGTATTCGAGGCTCAACTTAGGCGCGATCACATAATGCGACAGGCGTGCAGATGCCGTCATCAACGGGTCGATGCTGATGAACAAGTCCAGCGCGCGAATAGCATCATAGGTCTTGAGCTGATCCGGCCAGGCCATCATGGGGTTCCCCCCCAGGCTGATCAGGGCACGGACTTGGCCTTCGCCTTCCATAAGGATTTCGTCGGCCGCAGCGGATGTCGGCAGTCCGGCCGCCGTATTGGTCAAATTCCGTACACGAAGCTTTTCCCCGAAACCCCATGCCGGGAACGGTCCGCTGGCTTGCGCCTTCGCCGGTCCGCGATTCACCAATACGCCGGGATTGGGCAGCTTCTCCCCTTCCTGCAGCCAATGACCACAAATGCTCATCATCGACAGCAGAAGATATTCGGTGAGGTTGCCATAGGCGGCCATATTGGGGCCGGTGCCGGCGGTGCACCCGGCCCGTCCGGCGCGGGCCACCATGCGGGCGGCTTCCTTCAGCTTTTCGGCGGGAATGTCCGCCCGTTCGGCAACGAATTCAGGTGTGAAGGCGTCGACCGCTTCGCGCAGTTCCACAAAGCCGTTGACGTTTTCCGTGGTGAATTTCTGATCATACAGCCCTTCTTCGAAGATCACCCGCAGCATGCCCGCCAGAATGGCCGGGTCATTACCGGGTTTGGGCTGCAAATGAATGGTCGCATGCTTCGCCACATCGGTGACGCGCGGATCGATCACGACCAGGTCAAGCCCCCGCTGTTTCGCTTTCTTGATCGCGCGGGCAGGATTGACCGGCGTGCCCCCGAACATGGAGACAATCGGATTGGTGCCCACGAACATCCAGGCATCGGCTTGTTCGATATTTGTCGTGCCACCCTGCCAGGCCCCGTGCAGCGCAGTGGAAATCGCCTTGCCCGGCTGATCGATGGTGACGCTGGAAAAGCGCATGGGCGACTCGATGGCGTCCATCCACGCATCCGCAAACCGGTTCGTCGCGAAATTGTTGAAGCCATGGGTGCCCACATAATAGGCAATCGAGCGCGGACCATACGTGTCCAGAATATGCGTCAGCTTCTCCGCAATTTCGTCATAGGCCTGCTCGTGGGGGATCGGCGCGTGCGTACCGTCCGATTGCATTTTTTGCGAATGCAGAAGCCGCTTGTCGGAATAGTGCATATAGGGCAGTTCACGGCCCTTCACACAAGTATAGCCGTGATAGATGGGATTGTCCTTGTCCCCCACCACTTTCACCGGTTTGCCGTCTTCCATGGTCACGAGAATCGGACACTGGGCGTGACAGACCCGGCAAATTGAATGCTTTACTTCGGCCATTTTTTCCTCCGTCGGCGGCGCTTCCGCACAATCTCATTCGTTGGACCCAAGGCTACCCTTGCGGAACGCAAAGATCCATCGATTCAGCGGAAAACTGTGCCGAAATTAAGCGCCTTCGACGCGGAATTAGAAGGTCAATCGGGCTGCGGAGAACGCCGTATAGTAACTATGCAAAAATTCACGCCGCTTTGGCCGCGCGATCTTCCACCTCCGGCATGACCTCTGCAATCAAACGTTTTGTTTGATCCATCACATCACCCGCGTCGCTAGCCATCGGCAGCATGACAAATTTCGAGGCACCCGCCGCCACATGACGCTGCAGAAGGGCAATCACCGCCGCCGTATCGCCCACGGCCAGGGACTCCGCCGGATCGAACGCTTCCGACCGGCGCGCGGTAACCGCCTTGACCGTACGCTGAGCCGGCGCATCGTCCAGCGAGCCGAACCGGAACGGGACCGTCACACCGTAGTGATCGTCGTCGATCGTGCGGCCGTTTTCCGTAAGCGCCGCTTTGACGTTCTGGATGACGCGTTCGGTGATGGCCGGCGTGCACAACCCGCCCAGCCATCCGGTGCCGATCCGCGCGGTGCGTTTCACCGCCGCTTCACTGTTCCCACCGATCCAGACCGGCAGATGTTTTTGTTTCGGCTTGGGGGAGATGGTGGCGCCCTTATAGGTAAAGAAACGGCCCTCGTAACTCACCTCATCCTCCGTCCACAGACGGGTAACGATTTCCAGAACTTCGTTGGCCCGGACGCCGCGGCCTTTGGTGCCGCGTCCGGTGGCTTCCCACTCCGCATTCCATGGCGCGCCCACACCGAAGACCGGCAGCAACCGGCCTTCACTGAGCTGATCGATGGTCGCGCATTGCTTGGCCAGCACCAGCGGATCGCGATAACCGGCCACGACCGCATTCATGCCGAACTTGATTCGCTCGGTCGCCCCGGCCAGAGCCGCCATCACACTCATCGATTCGAATTGCGGTTCTTTCGACACCAGCCGATCCGATTGCCACAGCGAATCGACGCCGCCTTCCTCGCACAGTTCCACAAATGCCCAAAAAGCTTTGGGCTCGGTAAGGGCCGGGACCGTGGATCCGAGGCCTAAACGAATGCTCATGCGGAACTCCCTTTCATGATCGACCGCCGATGCTTGGCTTAGGGAACAATGCTGACATAAACTGAGCGCCAATCAAACCCTTGCGGCTGCGCCCGAGACCGCGGCGGCCGCTACGTCAAGGATGGGTCATGAGATCACTGACACATTTGAAACGGGCCCTTGTCGCCGCCCTCGCCTGTGCCGTGCCCGCATTTGCCGCGGCCGAAGACGACCCGGCCCTGTTGGAAAAAGCCCAGCAGATCCATGACGCCGCGATCACCGTCGATACCCATGTGGACATTCCAACGTTTTTTGCGTCGCCCCGCTTCGACATGGCCGAAATCAATGTGTCCCCTGCCCAGGTCGATTTGCCACGCATGGAAGAAGGCGGTCTCGATGCGGCCTTCTTCATTGTCTATGTGGGCCAAGACAAACGAACGCCGGAGGGCTATGCCAAGGCGATGTCCACGGCGACGGCGAAATTCGCCGCCATCCATCGGCTGGTGAGCGGCGACCAAAAGGACCGTGTGGGTCTTGCTTTAACCGCCGATGACGTGCGCTCCCTCCATGCCGACGGTAAGAGCGCTGCGCTGATCGGCATCGAAAACGGTTTTATTATCGGTACACAAATCGATTTGCTGGATGTGTATTACGATCTGGGCGCGCGCTATTTCGGCCTGGTCCATAACGGCCATAACGACATTGCAGATTCGGCTCAGCCCCGGCTCAATCTGGGAGACAAACCTGCCGAACATGAAGGCTTGAGCGATTTCGGCGAACAGGTCGTGCGCCGCTGCAACCGGCTGGGCATGATGATCGACGTGTCGCACGCGTCGAAACAAGCAACACTGGATGCTATCCGTCTGTCGCGGGCACCGGTGATCGCGTCACACTCTTCCGCACGGGCATTGTATGACCATCCGCGCAATATGACCGGCGAGGAAATGTTGGCCCTGGCCGACAAAGGCGGCGTTATTCAAATCGTGGCGTTCGACACTTATCTCATTCCGGTCTCGGAGGAAAAAAAAGCGGCCTTCGGCGAGCTGAGGAAAAAGTTTCCGTTCAGAACGCTTGACGAGATTTTCGGCGCCTCGCCTGAAACCAAGCGTGCCTATGCCCGCGAGATAAGGTCCATTCAGACCAAGTTCCCCCGCGCCAGTGTGAGCGATATGGTCGATCATATCGACTATGCGGTCGAACTGGTGGGCATCGACCATGTGGGCATCTCGTCGGATTTCCAAGGCGGTGGCGGGATCGAGGGCTGGAATGACGCCGGCGATACGCTGAACGTCACGATCGAACTCGTTCGCCGCGGCTACTCCGAAGACGACATCAAAAAAATATGGGGTGGCAATCTGCTGCGGGTGATGGCCGAGGTGGATGCGCGCAAGGGACGCGCCGGGCGCATCACGTCGTTCTTCCGGTAATCAGACCAAGGATTTTTCGAACAAAGCCAACAGCCGCCCCCAAGCGCGCTCCGCTTGCTCCTTGTTGTAAACCGGCGAGTCGATGGTACACCACCCGTGCAGCGCTCCTTTATACACTTCGATTTCCGCGTCGAGCCCGGCGGCGTCGAAGGCGTCTCTCAGCACAGTCTTATGATCCGGCTCTTTTTCGTCGTCATTTTCCGCGATGGCAAACAGATAGTTCGCCGTCATCGTCGGCACCAAAAGGTGGGGGCTATCGTCGCCGTCAGTGACCAGGCGGCCCCCATGGAACGATGCGCCGGCACCCACCCGCTCCGGCAAAGCCGCCGCCGTGCGCATGGTCATGGGACCGCCCATGCAATAGCCCGTCGTGCCCATCTTGCGGCTCGTATCGACAGCAGTTTGCGCATCGAGAAAGGCCGCGAAAGCAACGGCGTCGGTCACATTGGTTTCCGCCGTCAGCGCGCGTGCCATGGGCAACACGATGTCGCGCGTGGCCTGATCCCGGAAACTCGCGCCTTCGCCCACCACCGGCGATTTGGCCATACGGTAATACGGATTGACCACCAATACCGCATACCCAGATTCCGCGAGGCGCTTGCCCATGGTGCGGTAGGCGGGCCGCAAACCTAAAATGTCGGGCCACAAAATGACCGCCGGATGCGTCCCTTCCGACGGATGAACGAAATAACAATCGGCGGTACCGTCCGGCGTGGTCACGGCCACATCGGTTTCGGTAACCGCCGCCGCATTGGCCAGCGGCGGAAACAACAAGGCGAGCGACGCCGCCCCAGTGATGACACCAAAGTCCCGCCGTGACAGCCGGCTTAGATAGGCGTCATCGTCTTTGATGGTTTGTTCGTCGCACATACGCGGCCTCCTTTACGCTGATGGGGCGCGCATATGCGCCCTGCAGACTTTAGTGTTCGAATTCAATCAGGCTGCGGGCGATGTCGCCACCTTCCTGCAGACCGGCCAGCGCCTCGTTCACGCCGTCGAGCTTGATGCGTTGGGAAATCAAATCGTCCAAGTGCAGCTTACCGTTCATGTAGAAGTCCACATAACGGGGCATATCGATGCGGAAACGGTTGGACCCCATAATGCAGCCCTGGATCTTGCGTTCAGGCAGCAGCATGGCGCCGTGAATTTCAATCATGGTGCCGACCGGAATCATGCCGATGATCGTTGCCGTCCCGCCGCGCATGAGCATGCCGAAGGCCTGTTCCGCCGTCTGTTTCAAACCGATGGCTTCGAAGGAATAATGGACGCCGCCGCCGGTCATCTCCAGGACTTCACCCACCGGATCCAAATTGGACGCATTGATCACATCGGTCGCGCCGAATTTTTTGGCCAGGTCGAGTTTGGACTGCACCTTGTCGATCGCGATAATCCGGCCTGCGCCGGCAATTGCCGCCCCGTTGACCGCCGCCAATCCGATTCCGCCGCAACCGATTACCGCAATCATCTCGCCCGGCTGCACCCCGGCCGTGTGGATGACCGCGCCCACGCCGGTGGTGGTGCCGCAACCGATCAGGGCCGCACGGTCCAACGGCATGTCGTCACGGATTTTCGCAATCGTGTGTTCATGCACCAGCATGTATTCCGCATAAGAGGACAAGTTAAGGAACTGGTGCACCGTATCGCTGTTCGAACTTAAGCGCGGTTCCTTATCGGGGCCGCGCTGCAACTCGGGCTCTTGGCAGAGCGACATATGCCCCGTCAGGCACGGTTCGCAATGCCCGCAAAACGCGGACAGACAGGTGATGACATGATCGCCCGGCTTCACATAACTCACCTCTGAACCGACTTCCTCCACAATACCGGAGGACTCATGACCAAGAATGGCGGGCATCGGATAGGGGTAAGAACCGTTCTGAAAGTGAAGATCGGAATGGCACACACCGGCATAGGCTGTACGGATTAGTACCTCGCGGGGGCCGGGTTTGGAAATCTGCACATCTTCGATTTCCATTGCGGTGTTCACTTCACGCAGAACAGCGGCTTTCATGACGTATCCTCCTTTTATATTTGTTTTGATTTACTCTTATCTCCCACCGGTCCATTGAGCAATCGCTGCCTTCACACGAGAACACTGTCCGCATTCAGGTTTGATTAGGAATTGAAGCCAAGAGCCCGGGACAGAGCGGCGTTGACGCAACGGCATCCGATTGGAATGCATCATTAACGAGGCCTGTCTGCTGAAAGCGGTGGTTAACCCCTAACCGATAGGATTTTCCATAGGGAAAAGGGGGCAAGGGCAGGATGCTCGGCAACACACGCTCTGTTCGCAGGCAATTGAATTGGATCAATGTGCTCCTGGTGGCATCTGCCCTTGTGGGCATTCTTGGTGCGTGGGAGATCGCAAAAGGCGCGCGGCTGCACGAACTCAATTTTTTGCACATCAAATATAATCACATCCTGGCAGATGCTGTGGTTGACTTCGAACGCACGGGCAACACCAGCGCAAGCGACCTTAAGGAAATCGTTAATCGGGTGCGCCGGCAACCGGTGGCCTGCTTGGAGGTGATCGGCCCGTTTGAGCGTGTGGCCATGCGCGCCGCCGGCACATATGACGCTATCGTACTGTGTGAAAAGGATGTGGCCCTCGCTAATCAGATCCAAGCCCAGATCGACGCCTACAATTATGGCGAAATTTCCAAGGCAGAGTTGTGTGTAGCCTTGAAAGCTGCCGTCCAAGGCTTCAGCGACAATTCGGCGGCCTTCGAGCCTTTGGTAACGCACACGGTCAATTTGGTCTTTTGGTCGATGATGGGCCTCATCATCCTTAAAGGCGTCCTGGTTGTGGGGATTGGAGTCGCCGTTTCACGGGATGTGGCGAGCAATTATGCCCAACTCGCGGGCGCCCAACAGGAATCCGAAAGGCTGTCGGCCAAACTCAAACGAAGCCGGGAGCGGTTCGACCGCGCCGTGAAGGGTTCCGAAGTGGGCATTTGGGACTACGATATCGTCGGCAACGATGTCTATTATTCCGGCAAGGTGTGGGAACTTCTAGGGTACTCGCTCGAAGACGCCCAAATAACCCGTTTTGACTTCGAAGACCGGCTTCACCCGGACGACCGCAAAAAATCGCTGAAAGCACTGCAGGCGCATTTAGAGCGCGGCACGCCTTATGACATTCAATTTCGCGGGCGCGGCAAAGAAGGGGACTATCGCTGGTACCGCGTCAAAGGCCAGGCCACCTGGGACGATGACGGCAACCCAATCCGCATCGCCGGCAGCGTGAGCGATATCCAAGAACTCATCGAAAGCCGTCAGCAGGCAGAGGAAGCGAACAAGCTGAAATCGGAATTCCTCGCCAATATGAGCCATGAAATACGCACGCCCATGAACGGCATGTTGGGCATGGCGCAAGCCTTAAAGCTCACGCATCTGACCTCTCGACAGGAAGAAATGGTCGATGTGATCAATCAGTCGGGCGATGCCTTGCTGAATGTGATCGACGACATTCTGGACATTTCCAAGATTGAAGCCGGCAAACTGAACATCGAAGTGACCGAGTTCGATTTGAGCGCCCTGGTTTCTTCCGTCGAGATGCTTCACCGGCCAAAGGCAGAGGACAAGGGACTGCGCTTTACGGTCACCGCCGACCCCGGCGTTGAGGGGACCTATCAGGGGGATCCGACGCGCATTCGCCAGATCCTCAACAACCTCTTGTCCAATGCCATCAAATTCACGAATGAAGGCAGCATCGACGTCACCGTAACCGACGAGGCTGACGACCCGGCCCGCAGCGAACTTGTTTTTGCGGTACGCGATACAGGTATCGGAATCGACGCCGACCAGCTTTCCACCCTTTTCAATCCCTTCGCCCAGGCGGACTCATCCACCACCCGGCGCTTTGGCGGCAGTGGTCTCGGTCTAGCCATCTGCAAAAAGCTGGTACGGCTGATGGGCGGCTGGATTGACGCCCATAGCATCCTGGACAAGGGATCCGTCTTTCGGTTTGGAATTACGCTGGAGAAAAACCAATCCGCAGGCGACAAGAGCACGAAGCCAAAAATCAGCGACTCACCTGCGATCCACTCCCTCCCCCTGCGTATCTTGGCGGCGGAAGACAATGTGCAGAACCAATTGGTGCTGACGGCGCTTCTGTCTTCGTTCGGTGCGCATATCACCGTTGTCGCCAACGGTCAGGAAGTGATCGATGCGTGGCAATCGGGTACTTTCGACATCGTCCTTATGGACATCCAAATGCCCGGCATGGACGGCGTGGCGGCAACCCGCGAAATCAGGCAGCGGGAGAAGCAACAGAACCGCCGCCCGATCCCCATTATCGCACTGACCGCCAATGCCATGACGCATCAGGTCGAGGCCTATCTGGAGGCCGGCATGAACGCCCATCTGGCGAAACCCATCCAGATCGAACCTTTGGTAAAACTGCTCATGCGGTTCGCCCCCGACACCGCCGCGAGCAGCAGCCCTGCGCCCCCGAGGGCAGCGGCATCATAGTATGCCACAGGGCAACTGTGGCGCCCGCCTTTGACATGACGCAACGCGGCAGGCGACAATTTAAGCTTGGATGATTTGTTAACGCAGCCGTCTCCGGTGAGACGGTGCCACTCAGCATACGAACCAGAGGATCAGCTTGGGCCAAGAAATCGAGCAAGACCAATTTACCGCCGATGCGTTTGAGGAATTCCGCCAACGCCTTCAAGAGGAAACCAAGCTGCTGAAACGGTGGTTCGACGACGACCACTTCGAGAAGCTCGACTTGCCCACCGGCGGGTTGGAAGTGGAAGCCTGGCTGGTCGATCAAGATCACTTGCCGGCGCCCCGCAACGAACAGTTTCTCACACAGCTTTCAGACCCTTTGGTGGTCCATGAACTGTCGCAGTTCAATTTCGAGATCAACACCGCCCCCCAAGACCTGACCGGCCACTTCTTCGGCAAGACGGCCAACGGCCTGGCGGAAACCTGGCGCAAATGCCTTGCCGGCGCGCACGGCCTGCATCTTCATCCCATGACCATCGGCATTCTCCCCACTGTGCGCGACACCATTTTGCAGCTTGAGTTCATGTCTTCTTGGAACCGGTATCGTGCGCTGAACAACCAACTGATCATCATGCGCGGCGGCAAACCGATCGAAATCAAGATCCAGGGGGAAGACGACTTTTCCTTGATGAACGATTCACTGATGATCGAAGCGGCGTGCACGTCCATTCAAGTGCATTTGCAGCTCACGCCCAAAAACGCCAAACGGATGTTCAATGCGTCTATGGTGGCATCGGCACCACTGGTGGCCGCTGCCGCCAATGCACCGTTTCTGTACGGAAAATCCTTGTGGTCCGAGACCCGCATTCCTACTTTCGAACAGGCCGTCCCAGTATGCGGCTTTCGCGATCGCGCGGGGCGCCAGGTGGGGCGCGTCACCTTCGGAACGGGATATGTGCGGCATTCCCTCTTAGAACTTTTTCTGGAAAACCATCGGGACTACCCCATTCTTTTGCCGGCTTTGATGGACGGCCCCGCCGAGCAGATGGCTCATTTGCGCTTGCAAAACGGTACCTTGTGGAGATGGAACCGGCCCATCATCGGCTTCAACGACAAAGGCGAGCCGCATTTGCGCATCGAACATAGGGTTATGGCGTCGGGTCCGACGCTGACGGACATGATTGCCAATATGGCGCTCTATCTGGGCCTTGCCCTGGCTTTGGGGAATGCCGAAACACCGCCGGAAGACGTTCTTCCCTTCGAAACGGCCCGTAGCAACTTTTACACGGCCGCCCGTGACGGGCTGAATGCCCATATCCAATGGCTCAACGGGTCGGGCAATATCCAAACGCTTCTGGTGGACCATCTGCTGCCCGAAGCAAAACAGGCCTTAGAGGACCATGGCCTAGACCGCGCGGACCTGGACCATTATTTCGACGACGTGCTGCACCGGCGAATACTCAGTGGGCGGAACGGCACCCAATGGCAGCGCGCCTTTGTGGATGTTCATGGTCCGGATTTTCAAGCAATGACGGCACGTTACCAAGAACTCCAGGAAATCGGTCTGCCCGTGCATGAATGGGAAGTCTAGGACGTTTTAAATCCGCGAAACGTGGAGAATTCATCCACCGCTGCCCGGTCCGATCGCAGGGTGTTGACCGCATGGCTCATATCCGGCACGCCCAACGCCAAGCCGCAATAAACCACTTCATTGTCCGGCAAGCCGAAATGCGCGTGCAAGCTTGCCCGCACCATACCCCAGGCTTCCTGCATGCAGGTGCCGTAGCCTTCTTCAACGGCGACCAGCGCCAGCGACTGCATGAACATGCCAAGATGCGCCCACTGACCATGACCCATCGAGCGATCGATCACAAAAAACATGCCCACCGGCGCGCCGAAGAAATTGTAGTTTTCCGCCAACCGGGCGAAACGGGCCGCTTTGTCGTCCCGCGGAATGCTCAGTTTTTCATACATATCCTCGCCCACCTTAAAGCGGCGGGAGCGATAGGGTTCTTCTACCGTTTCGGGATAAATCGGATAATCGCCCGCTTCACCGCCCGGATTCTTCGCCAACACCTCGCCGGCCAGCGCGGAACACGCAGCCTTTTCATCTCCGCTTACGGCGATGACTTTCCAAGGCTGTAGATTGCCGCCGGAAGGCGCCCAACGCGCCTTATCCAGCAGTGTACGGACGGCCTGCTCGTCAATCGGCGTATCCTTAAAGGCGCGAATGGATATACGTTTGTAAAGTGCGTCGGCAACGTCCATAGCGGCGATTCCTCTGGTTAAAAAGGTTGCGCGCAGTTCTGCCTGACACGCCGCGACTTGACAATGTCAAAAATTGCACAGGGCGTAGCACCCGGACGGAAACACAGGTTTTCCCTGGGGAAGGCAACTACAACACCTGACGCATTTCCGTGCCGACTTTCACAAAGCCATATTTCTCGTAGAAGGGGCGGTTTTGTTCCGTGGTTTCCACCAGATAGAGACCGTATTCCACACAGCCCCGTTCCCGCGCCTGGTCGACGGTGGCGGCAACCAATTGTCCCCCGATGTTCTTGCCGCGCCCCGCCGGATCGACAATCAACTCTTCCAATTGACAGTATTCGCCCCCGTAGCGCATGGCGAAATTGTAGGATACCGAGGCAAGGCCGAGGATGATCCCTTGCTCTTCCGCAACAATGATCCGCCCACGGTGCCGGCCGAGCAATTGGTCGAACGCCGCACCGGCCCGGTCATCCACATCAAGCCCGGTGAACGATCCCAATTGGCCAAGCAGGTCCAAACAGCGGCCGCGGTCTTCAGGCCGCGCATCTCTGACGGTGAC
>JANQMY010000028.1 GCA_028279895.1 Alphaproteobacteria bacterium | reverse complement strand
CGACCGCACTGCCGCCGTCGGTGACCGCCGGTGCGCTGACCGGTGTGCGGTACCTGAAGCAAAGCGATGCCGAGCGCACACGCCATCAGGAACGGGTGGCCAAGGTTCGCCACCGCTTACGGGCCTTGGGCATTCCGGTGCTTGAAAACCCAAGCCACATCATCCCCGTGATGGTGAAAGACGCCAAAAAATGCAAGATGATCAGCGACTGGCTGATGGACAATCACGGCATCTACGTTCAACCCATCAATTACCCGACCGTGCCGAAAGGTACCGAGCGGCTGCGGATCACACCGTCACCGATGCATACCGATGACGATATCGAACAATTGGTCAATGCCTTGTCCGAGATTTGGTCTCAGTGCGCCCTTGCGCGGGTGGATGCCGCGGCTTAAAGCGGACTTTCGGGATCATACCAAGCTGTCCATCACATGACGTCAGAATGAATGGGCGCACATGCGCCACGAACCACGCATACTTCGAATGTAGCCTTCGACAAGAACAGGTAAGCCAAAGGCGCCAGCGGTGACTCCGTTCCGCAACGTAACCTCGGCATCAACCTGCAAGAGATAAAGGGAGTGCAGCGCCGGTGATCGAAGCGGCATCTGACGAGACGAGGAACGCGATAACCCGCGCCGCCGACTCAGGCTTTACCCATATCGACGTATCGGCATCCGGCATGTCCGTCCGATTTCTGGGAGTGTCTATGATCGTCGGAAGCACCGCATTTACGCGTACGCCGCTTTCTCGCAACTCATCAGCTAAGCTTTCAGTTAAGGCACGAATACCGGCCTTTGATGCCGCATAAGGGGCCATTCCTGCCGCAGGCTGGTTGGCTGCGGCTGCACCGATATTCACAATGGAGCCGCGAGATCTAACGAGTTCCGGTAAAGCTGCCCGGCTCGAGAGGAACGCTGTCTGCAGATTGGTTCGGTACATGCTGTCCCAGCTTTCCACAGTCCCTCCTTCAACAGGTTCCCAAATGAAGCCTCCGGCGACATTTACGAGTGCATCAATGCTGCCGAGCTTATCGACAACCGAGGCGTAAGCTTCAGCCACCGCGTCTGCGTTTAGGAGATCCACAGCTTCACAAGTTAAGTCGGCGACGGGATTGCCGTGCGCAGGTGACATGTCCACAGCAGCAACCTTGTGTCCGCGTGCCTTCAATTCCGCAACGGTAGCACGCCCGAGAACACCAAATGCACCGGTTACAATTGCGTTGCCCATATTTACGACTCCAAAACCGGTTTCTTAAACACTCCAACAAAAACCACCCTTTGCCGCCCCTTATGCCGACGAAAGAAGACAGCAATCTACGCGAAAGGGCACATCTTTCAAGAAATCAGTCGCCAATGCCTTGGGGCGGCCGCAGCTCCTTCACCATACGTTCCATGATCGGTCCGATCTCCATGGGATCAAGCCTGCGGTCGAAAGTGTGAGCCGGACCGCGGTGCCAGCCCTCATAGAGCGAAAGGCGCCCGCCGATCCCCTCAAACACCTGACCGGTGATGTCCTTCGATTCGACGCTGCCGAACCAGACGACAGGAGCCACAATGGTTGCCGGATCGCGCGGATCGAACGCATCCTCCTCAAGCGGGAGCGCCCCGCCAGGCATCAAATCTTCCGTCATGCGCGTGAGGGCGCCGGGAGAGAATGCGTTGACCGTCACGCCGTAACGCGCCAGTTCCTGGGCAGCAATGATGGTGAAACTCGCAATACCAGCTTTCGCGGCACCGTAATTGCTCTGCCCGACATTGCCAAAAAGTCCGCTTACGGACGTTGTATTGATGATGCGGGCATCGTTGGACTTGCCTTCCTTGGCACGCTCGCGCCAAAAGCCCGCCGCATGGCGCGCCGGGCAAAACGTGCCTCGCAAGTGCACCTTGATGACGGCGTCCCATTCCTCGATGGTCATATTGGCCAGCATGCGGTCGCGCAGGATGCCTGCATTGTTGACAAGCACATCAAGCCCGCCGAACGTATCGACCGCCTGGGTGATCATTCGGCCAGCGCCCTCCCAGTCGGAAACATCGTCCGTGTTGGCCACCGCCTCACCGCCCATGGCCTTGATCTCTTCGACGACCTCTTGGGCGGGACCGGCCTCCGCCCCCGTGCCATCACGCGCGCCGCCCAGATCATTGACGATAACCTTCGCGCCCTGGCGCGCAAATTCGAGCGCCTCTTCCCGACCGATACCGCGTCCCGCGCCCGTAATGACAACAACGCGATCTTGGCACAAACTATCCATATATTTTCTCCCCAGGCTGATTAGATTGTTCGCTGTCAGGCTGGTTCAAACAGGGGTAAATGGCGCCCATCACTGAGCACTTCCCAAATCAGCTTGACTTTCTGGCCGATCGTCACGCTCTCAGGCGAACAACCAACCACATTCGACACGACGCGAACCCCCTCCTCCAGATCGATCAGCGCGACCGCATAGGGGACTTTGTCGGCCATCATAGGATTGGCGGGACGGTGTATCACAGAGACGGCATAAACAGTGCCTCGTCCTGTCGCCTCAACCCATTCGACGGGTACCCCAAATGCGTGGATTGAAGCCGCGCGAGGAAAAAATTGATACTTTTCGGTCTGTGTGCAGCGCTGGATCAAGAATTTTTTTTCGCGGGTCGCGGCCCAATAGGGTTCCGTCACAGGGTTATCGGTAGGTGGCTCAAAACGATTGAGCTTAGGCTTGTCACTCACAGCGTATCCTCCGTACCCAGAACGATGGTCGAGGCACAGGAGAGGACGCCGCCCATGCCATGGGCGACGGCGACCCGCGCGCCGTCCACCTGCCGGTCCTCGCCCTGGCCACGCAGCTGGCGTGCCGCCTCGACCAACAGAAACATGCCATACATGCCCGGATGGCAATAGCTGAGACCGCCACCATTGGTATTGGTCGGGAAGGCACCACCGGGGCCGAGCTTGCCGTCGGCGACGAAGGCGCCGCCCTCGCCCTTTTTGCAGAAACCCAGGTCTTCAAGCGCCAGCAGCACAGTGATCGTAAAACTGTCATAGGCCATCAGAAGATCCACGTCGGAATGCGCGATGCCCGCCATGGCAAAAGCCTTGGGGCCGGAAACCGCACCGCCGGTCACTGTAAGGTCGGGCATCTGGCTGATCATCATATGGGTCGCGCAGGTGCCGGCCCCGAGCACATAGACCGGCTTCTGTTTGAGGTCGCGCGCGCGCTCCGCGGAGGTGACGACAACGGCGCCGGCCCCGTCGACACGCAGACAGCAGTCAAGCAAATGGAGCGGCGACGCGACATCGCCTGACGACAGAACATCGTCGATACTGATCGGGTCACGGTAGCGGGCATTCGGGTTTTTCGCAGCCCAGGCCCGGGTCGAAACGGCAATTTGGGCAAGCTGTTCACGCGTCGTGCCGAACTGGGCCATGTGCCGGCTGGCCGCCAGCGCATAGCCTCCGACCGGCATGGGAAGGCCGAAAGGTGCCTCAAACTCAAGCCCAGCGTCCGGCCGCGAAGGATCAGCGCCAAGGCCGCTGCCATGGATGGGCGGGCCCGAACGCAACATTTGCGCAAATACCACCAGCGCCGTTTCGCACTGGCCTGCAGCGATGGCAGCTGCCGCGTGTTCAATATGGATCTCGAAGCTGGAGCCGCCAGTCATGGTGCCGTCGATGGTCGTCGGCTGCATACCGAAATACTCGGCAAGTTCCAACGCGTTCAAAGGGCCGGCGCCGACGCTATATAGTCCGTCCACATCCTTTGGATCAATCCCGGCATCGTCCAGGGCCGCCCGCGCGACCTCGATCTCGACCTGGCGCGTCGGCTTGCCGATGATGCCGGTGGGCGAAACCAGGTCCGTTGCGCCGACAATCGCTGTTTTTCCACGTATCGAGTTCATAGGTCGTTCATCCGAGCAAAGCGTTCACGGTGGAAACTGGCGTTCCCCCACGCGTTTTCGAGAATGCGCGCCCGCTTGAGATAGAAGCCCGCATCATGTTCATCAGTCATGCCGATGCCGCCGTGGAGCTGGATCATTTCGCGCGACATGAGATTGAGCGTGTCATTGGCGATGGCCTTAGCGAGGGAGACCAGCTGCGGTGTATCGGAGCGGCCGGCATCGATCGCCTCGAGGGCGCCCTCGACAACCGACCGCATCAGCTCGATCTCGGTCAAGAGGTTGGCCATGCGGTGCTGGAGCGCCTGAAAGGTCGACAGAACCTGACCGAACTGCTCACGGATCTTGAGATAGGCGAGCGTCGTCTCAAATGCTTGCATGGCCACGCCAAGCATCTCCGCGGCGGTGCCCGCCCGCGCCCGGTCTAGCACCTGTTCCAATAGAGCCGCGCCGTCTTCGGGCCCAAAAAGCGCGTCAGCAGGGAGCGCCACGCCGCTGAGGCGGATCTCGGCGCGGCCACGCGCATCGACCATCTTCCGTGCCGAGCGCTCCAGGCCCGCGGCCTCTCCGGGAACAAGGAACAGCGCCGTGCCCTTATCTGTACGCGCGGCGGTGATAACAAGATCTGCATTCGCACCCTCCGTAACGAACGCCTTGGTGCCAGTGAGCGACCAGCCGTTACCCGAACGCTCGGCACGAGTCTCTATCTTGAACGGGTCATGGATCGGACCCTCGTCGACGGCGAGGGTCGCAACCAGCTTCCCACTCGCGATCTTGGGCAGCCACGCCGCTTTCTGGGCCTCGCTTCCACCTAGGATCAGCGCGCTTGCTGCCGCGAGGGCCGACGCGGCAAGCGGGCTGGCCGTCAGTGTTCGGCCTGTTTCTTCGAGCACCAGACCTAGACTGAGATAACCGAATTCGGAGCCACCGTAGGCCTCAGGGATGATGATGCCCGTCCAGCCCATCTCCGCCATTTGCGCGAATGCCGCCGGATCGTATCCGAGCGCCGCTCCCGCGTCGCGCACCCTGCGGAAGGCGGTGACAGGGCTTTCCTTCCGAGTCCAGCTGCGCGCCATATCGCGCAACATCGTCTGTTCTTCGTTAAGCACGGCCATATGTCTATCCTGAGTCAATCCGCTTACTGATGGTCGAGCATCCCAAGGATGCGCTTCGCGATCACATTGTTCTGGATCTCTGAAGTGCCGCCGAAAATGGTAACAGCCTTGAGCGAGAGCAACTGGCGCGTGGCGTCGAGCTCAATATCGGAGAAGCCCTCGCCCCCCCAGCCAAGACCGTTCATCCCCATGATCTCGACTGCGAGCTCGGAACGCTCCTGAGCTAGTGCCGCACTGACATTTTTCAGTACGGATGTCGCCGCCGAGGAGCCGCCGGCCCTGGACTCCAACATCACGCGGCGCGCCGTCATCGCGAAGGCGCGATTTCGCATCTCGTGCCGGATGATCCGCCCACGCAGGTCTGAATCTGCGATACGGCCTTCATCATCCGTGTCACGATAGGACTTCGCGAGTTCAGAGAACGACCACAACGTGCCCACGACCGCGGGATTGTCGCCGGAGATCTCAGAGCGCTCGAATCGCAGCAGGCGTTTGCCGATGCTCCAGCCTTCATTGAGCGGGCCAACGAGATTCTCCTTTGGCACCTCAACATCTGTGAAGAATGTTTCACAGAATGGCGAAGATCCGGAGATCAACCTAATCGGTCGCACCTCGATACCCGGCGATTTCATGTCGATAAGGAGAAAGCTTATGCCTTCATGCTTCTTTCTTGTGTCGGTGCGAACAAGCGCAAAACACCAATCCGCCCACTGACCACCCGATGTCCAGGTCTTTTGGCCATTGACGAGAAAATGCTTGCCCTTGTCGACGGCACTCGTTTGGAGGCTCGCGAGATCTGACCCCGCTCCCGGCTCCGAATAGCCCTGACACCATCGGACCTCGCCCCGTACGATCGGCGGAATGTGCCGCTGCTTTTGTTCCTCATCGCCGTATTCGAGCAACGTCGGACCGAACATCATGACGCCCATGCCACCAATCGGATTCCAGGCGCCCGCCCTGTCCATCTCCTCTTGAAGCACCCGCGCTTCGGCACGGCCGAGGCCACCGCCGCCATAAGCTTTGGGCCAGGTTGGTGTGCCCCAGCCCTTTGCGCCCATCGCTTTCCTCCAACGCTCGTGATCTGGCGTTGGCGTAGCATCGCTCTCGAGGGCAGCCGCAGCCACTTCGGCTTGACCCATGAGGGATTTCGGGAAATTGGCAGACAGCCAATCGCGCACCTCTTGGCGGAAGTCGTCGAGCGTGCCTGCACTGTCGGCCATAGCGGCTGAACTCATCGCGCGTCTCCCGTCTCGGGTCGTGCGCTGTATGGATGCCTCGAACGCGGCACGTATCCGAGATGCGTCCCCGCATCCACGAGAAGGGTTTCACCCGTGATATGGCACGAGGAGGGCGACGCCAAGAAAACCGCTGCGCCCGCAACGTCGTTCGCTGTCGACGCGACCTTCAATGCGGAACGCTCGATGGCGACTTGCCGCGTTCGCTCGACGGCTTCAGCATCCAATGCCTTTGAAAACCAAGGTGTGTCCATATAGCTAGGACAGATCGCGTTCACACGAATATTGGGTGCGAGAGCACGCGCCAGGGAGAGCGTCATCGTGTTCAGCGCCCCCTTCGAGCAGGCATAGGGTACCGACGATCCCGTACCGAAAACACCTGCAGCAGACGCGGTATTGACGACCGCGCCGGGCCGCGCACCATTTCCCAATAAACCGCGGGCTGCCCGGATCATCTGATAGGCACCGCCGACATTGACACGATAAACATTCATAAAGTCGTCGAGTGACACTGCATCCATGTCGCTGTGGTCCGGCGCAAAAGTCGTCACACCGGCATTGTTGAAAAGCGCGTCGATGCGACCGAATGGCTGTGCGCACGAGGCAATCTCTTGGCATTGAGCGTCATCGGCGACGTCCCCTCTTACTAACACCGTTTTCGCGCCGTGCTTTTCAGCCAAGTGCCCCGTTTCCTCAGCAGCCGTTTTGCTGGAGACATAATTCACGACGACGACCGCAGCGCCCCGCTTTGCCGCTTCGACGCAGATCGCTCTACCGAACCCGGTTGACGCGCCGGTGACGACGATAACGGAATCGGCTAAATCCCTTTCTGACATGATCTCTCCCGCAAATCTGAATTGCCCCCCTAAATGATCCGCCAACGAACCTTCAACCAATCGAAACTATTCACTCCCCTCATCGCTAACGAACTTGGCGTTAAAGGGCCCTCTGGGGGATGCATGGCGAGTTCAGGCCGTATTGTGACGAAGTGAAGGCTCCGCTAAAGTCGCCGCATCCTCAATTGCAAACTTGTCCTCCATCGACGACAAAACACTCGCCGCTTACAAAGCCCGCCCTAGGGCTAGCGACAAACACAACGGCGTCGGCAATCTCTTCCGCCGTACCGAGACGCTGCAGAGCTACCTCGCGTTCGATCCAGGGCAGCCAAATCTCCGGCTGCGCTTCGATCATTCTTTCCCAGGTGCTGCCATCAAAAATAATGTTGCCGGGGGCGACGGCATTTACCCGAATACCGTGATGACCCAACTCCCGGGCGAAATTCCGAACCCAATGCGTAAGCGCCGCTTTGCTTGCACCATAGGCAAACACTGGCTCCATGTTCTCCACCCCACGCAAAGGACCCAGGGCACGAAGCCCAGCAATAGAGGATACGGCAACGAGACTTCCATCCCCGCGGTTCTCAGCGGGGCGGCGACGCAGCCGCATCCCCATTGCGCGCAACAACCGCACCGAAGCCATCAGATTTTGCTGCAGAGCGTCTTCCCAAACGGCATCGCTAAAGTCCGCATCGGCTACTTGACTGCCCCCTCCCACATTTGCCACCGCAATCTCAATTGGGCCGAGCGCTGCCTCCACGGTGTCCAGCCCGGAAATGATATCCTCAGTACGGGACATATCGCCGGAAAACGAGAAGACGGAATTTGGAGAGAACGCGCTGCACAATGATTCAAAAGCCGCGTTCAGAGACCCGGGATTGCGACCCGTGATCGCCACTTTCGCGCCTTCGCCCAAAAACCCCCGGGCAATTTCGAACCCGATGCCGCGGCTTCCACCCGCTACGAAAACGACTTTGTCTCTCAGTAGAAGGTCCACTGCTGAAGCCTCGTGCTGATTGCAGCCGCCAGACTGTTTCTTCTCCTGTTAGGTGTCGGTGCTGCGCAACATACGTCCCGGCAACGTGCCTTGATGCTCCTCATCAACATAGAGCACTTCACCGTTCACGATCGTCTTGTGGATTCCCTTTGCACGGGTGACAAGACGACGTCCCGAAGCCGGCATATCGGTTACATATTCAGGAACTTTGTCCATCACCGTATCCGGATCAAACAACACCAGGTCCGCGTGATTGCCCTGTTTTATTCGTCCGCGTCGCGCGATCCCGAAATGGTCAGCGGGCAGTGAGCTCAGCATTCGCACCGCCTCCTCAAGTCGAATTGCCTGCTCTTCGCGCACCCAATGGCCCAGGAAGTGGGTTGAATAGCCGGTATCGTTGAGCGTGGCGACATGCGCCCCACCATCGGAAAGTCCCGGCATAAATCTACCGTCGTTTATCAGATTCCGAGTGCCCTCTTCTTCAAACCCAAGCGTCTGATAGACAAACTCGACGTCGAGATCATCTTCTATTGCAATATCGAACCAACAATCGATCCCAGATTTCCCCTGCTCCTTGGCGAACTCGGCAAGCGACTTTCCGCTCGCGGCCCGGGCTTTGGTCGATTCACGTTTCCCATCAAGAATGCGAAGCCGATCATAAAACCGATATGCAAGTTCGTTGTTGTCGAGATCACGCTGCACTGAGGCGCGAAACTCGGGATCCTTGTAGAGTTCAAGCTGTTTTGAAAGCGGCTGATCGAACACTTGGTGCAACGTCTTACAGTATCCGAGAGCCTGGGGCCCCTTGAGATTGAAGTTTTGGGTAACTGGCTTCACAGGGATTTGCGGCAACACTTTTCCGGAATCAATCAAGTGAGCGAGTTTCTTAGCGCCTTTAAGATATGACTTTGGATCGCGAGGATGATTGACCATTGCGAGGTAGGTGATCGCTCGCCCGCTCGCCTCGCTAACAAAATTCAATATGTCGAGGCTCTCATCGAGAATAGAACCGAGCTCAGGTTGGTTGAAGGTTATCTCCGTGGTCCCCAAACCTTCTTCGCGCATCACCTCGCACAGGGCGCCCAATTCGCGACGGTCCGTCAATCGGCACGCCACGGGACGGCCTTCGTACCCTATATGGCCGTCAAAAAAGGTCATCGACAACCCGAATCCACCATCGCGCAAGGATTGCCGATAGATCTGCTTCATCCGGTCGATTTCTTCGTCGTTTCCTGGCCGCTCCAGGCTGGCCTCTCCCATTGCCGACTGACGTATCGGGGTCAACGGAACAAATCCGGCAACATTGATGCCGACCCCTCGAGCCTGCATTACGTCCAAATACTCCCCATACGTCTCCCACTGCCACTCGATGCCGTCGTGTAACGTTTGGTAAGGGATGTCTTCCACATGAACCAGGTCCCAGACTGCGATCTCCCGCATCTCCGGCGGTAGGGGCGCCAGACCGACACCACAATTGCCCTGCACAACCGTCGTGACGCCATGCCAGGGACTGGAAGTGAGTAGGGGATCCCAAGCAATTTGCGCATCATAGTGAGTGTGCGGATCGATGAAGCCCGGCGAAAGAACAAGGCCTTCTGCGTCAATGCGCTTTTCAGCCAGCTCGCCCCGCGCCGCACCTTCACAGACATCAACGATTACCCCATCCGATACCGCTACTGAGCCAGTGAACCGATCTGCACCTGTGCCATCGACGATGACCGCGTTTTCAATCATCAGATCGTGCATGGAGAGCCTCCTTCTAAGCGTCATTCAAGTTGTAGACACGCGCTGCATTGGAGTGCAGCACCTTGCCTATCGTTTCATCGGGTATGTTCTTCAGCGCTTCCGCCGCGTATTCCCGAGGTGGGAGAGCGGATGTCGCAGGTCCCGGCGACTGAGATGTTGGGTGAGGAAAGTCCGTCTCCCACATTATATTGTCCGGGTACAGCTGCACCGCGGTCTCAAACATCGCCCCCTTCTCGAACCAGAAGCAGGCGTACATTTGGCGCCGGAAATACTCTGACGGTATCAAGTCATATTCCGGGTGCTCCAGGGCAACCCGGCTGTTTTGCCACTGCCAGTCCATGGTTTCCAAGACCGACGGCATATAGCCGACACCACTTTCTACGGAAACGAACTTGAGTTTCGGAAAGCGATGCAAAACACCACCAAATATGACCTCGCCGATCCCCTTGAGATTGCCCATAAAGCCTATGGACGAAACGAGGCCAAAGAGCGCCCGGTCGCCTATCTTTCCGGGATCCTTCAGGACTTCCATCGGATCCCAATCGCCATCGCTCGCCACGTGGAAGTTGATTGCAAGACCCGCTTCTTGAGCCAGGGACCACAACGGATCCCAACGCTTGTCGGTCATCGATGGCTGACCGAACACCTGAGGTTGCGTGGGGAATAACAGGCCGCGGTGACCGAGAGCAGCGCATCGTGCCGCCTCCTTCAACGTCTCGTCGAGATCCCAAAACGGTAGGGCGGTAATCGGGATCAGCCGATCCGGTGCGGCGGAAGCGAAGTCCGTCAAAAAATCGTTATAGGCACGAACGCAAGAAAGTTTGAGATCGGGATCTTCAAGCCTCAGAAATACCTGGGATCCGAAGCCGCCGACATTCGGGTAAAGCACTTGCGCCTGTATCTTATCGCGGTCCATTTGAGCAAGCCGAGCGCTGGCATCGAACATCGCCGGATCGATCTCGTCGAAGGTCGCCGGAAACTCCACAGGCAGGGAGCCGTCAAACCCCGCCATTGAGAACATGCCAGGCCAGATGTAGGGCTTGCCTCCAACCAGCCAGGTGTCTCTGCCATCAATGCGCTCTACTCGCGGCGCCAGATCCTTGTGTTTCTCCGCCACGCGACTGGACCAGAGGTCCGGCGGCTCCGTTACGTGCGTGTCCACATCAATGGCGGCGTGCCGATCAAACAAGTCCAAGCTCATAGCCTTCTCCCGGTCTGCCCAAAATCTGCTTATTGGTTATCTGCGCGGTCGACGATAATGATATTAGCGCAGATATGTCAAACTAATATTGCCCGAATTAAAAATAATTTGTCCAATTTTTTTATCTATGAGCAATATTTGATCAAATATCATACGCAATGGCTTGCTTGCTTTCAAGGCGCGGGGTATTTTTCGATCAATTCGACAACCTGATTTCGAGGGGAAACCTCACAATGCATCCTGGAGAAATTTCGGCGAAGACGCCTGACAAGCCTGCCTATGTCATCGCGGAAACGGGCGCCGTGACGACCTTCAAAGAGCTGGACGATCTGTCCATGCAGGGCTCCCAACTGTTTCGCAAGCTCGGGTTAATGCGGGGCGACCACATCGCGCTGATGCTGGAAAATCACCCGGCCTTTCTGCAGATCTGTTTTGCCGCGGCGAGATCGGGTCTCTACTACACGGCGATTTCATATCGACTGCAGGAAGAGGAAGTCCAATACATCCTCAGGGATTGCGGGGCCAAGGTTTTCATAACGTCCAAGTCTCAACAGGCCGTTGCCGAGCTGCTGGATCTAAATCAGATAGAGAAGGCATTCATGGTTGACGGCGTCATCGCCGGATTTGAATCCTGGGAGGCTGCTATTGCAGCGATGCCAGCCAAGATGATCGCCTATGAGTCGTGCGGCGCGCCGATGCTTTATTCATCCGGAACGACGGGTAGACCCAAAGGCGTACTCAGACCATTGCCGGATACACCCTTTGGCGAATTGGACGGCCCCAATGTTCTGGCACTCTACGGCGCGACTGAAGACAGCATCTACCTCAGCCCCGCCCCCCTCTACCATTCGGCGCCGTTGTTCTTCTGCATGGCATTTCTCAGTTCGGGAAATACGATCGTACTGATGCAACATTTCGATGCCGAAGCCGCATTGAAAACCATCGAAGCCCACAAAGTCACGCATAGTCAGTGGGTGCCGACCATGTTTATCCGTATGCTGAAACTAGATGAAGAGATTCGGAACAAATACGACGTTTCCAGCTTGGAGTGTGCTGTTCACGCAGCCGCGCCCTGCCCAATCCCGGTAAAGGAACAGATGATTGAATGGTGGGGGCCGATCATTCACGAGTACTACGCAGGTACTGAAGGAAACGGATTTGTCGCAATCAATTCAGAAGAATGGCTCACGCACAAAGGTTCGGTTGGTCGGTCGATGATGGGACAGATTCACATCGTGGGAGACGATGGTAAGGAAGTTGCCGCCGAAGAGCCTGGAACCATCTTCTTTGAGGGTGGCGTAGAGTTCGAGTATCACAAGGACGATGAGAAGACCGCAGACTCCAGGAACTCGAAAGGCTGGTCGACACTTGGGGATGTCGGCTACCTGGACGAAGAGGGTTACCTTTATCTTGTCGACCGAAAAAACTTCATGATCATTTCAGGTGGCGTAAACATCTACCCGCAGGAAACGGAGAATCTCCTGGTGGGTCATCCTAAGGTGATGGACGTCGCAGTCTTTGGTGTGCCTAATGAAGAATTCGGCGAAGAAGTCAAAGCCGTCGTTCAACCGAAAAATTGGGGGGACGCGGGCACGAAACTGGAAACCGAACTAATCGACTTTTGCCGGGAGCATATCTCTCATATCAAGTGCCCGCGGTCGGTGGATTTTTTGGAGGAATTACCGAGGCACCCTACGGGGAAGCTGTACAAGCGGTTGCTCAGAGATAAGTACTGGGAAGGGCACAAAACGAAAATTTTGTGAGGGCAGAAGTCGCATAACACAGTCCTTGTCCCTGCTTCACAGTGAGATGCCAACCGGCACTTTTGTGACTTGAGGCCCGGTATCGAGCCCAATGTCTCGATCCTCAAGAGCTTCAAGGAATAATTGGTGAACCCATTACTAAACCTGCCTTCTTCCTTGGAGGTCAACATGACGTCATACGCTCTGATGTACCCGGCGTCGACCTCTACGAAGACCCTGGTGTAGCGTGTACGGACTTTCGCGGCTCCGTCATCTTGCCCGGCATAGGCCACTGGATATAACAGTAAGCGCCCGGCGAATCCAATCAAGCACTCGAGAGCTTCTTGAACGGTCTCTAGAAGACATGGGCGGCCCCGGATGAGAAAACGAACGTTAGAGAAAGGTACGATTCAGCGCAGGCGCTTCCGGGAGAGGCTCATGTAGCCACGATTGATAAAAACCGTGTTGTCTCCCATCTCTTCATCATAATCTGCCGTCGGCTTCGCCGCATACACTTCGCTCAGGCTTTTGCCTGCATCGATAAGTGCAACCAATCGGGCATGAATGGTTTCCAGCATTTCAACATAGTCGACGAAACCCTGGTAGTCCGTGACCGGACCATGGCCCGGAATCACAATTGTATCTTCATTGATCTGCTCGAGGGTCTTACGGCAGAACCTGATCAGGCCGTCCAGAGTTCCACCATTACCGGTATCAATAAAGGGATATCCATTTGTCACGAATATGTCCCCCAGATGCACCGCATTGGCCTCTCTGAAGAAAACAGCAATATCGCCTGTCGTGTGCGCCGGACCGAAGTGCATCAAGTCAATGCTCTGACCGTTGACGTGAAGGCTCATATCATTTGAGAAAGTGATATTTGGCCAGGCATTTTCAGGGAAAGCCAACTGATTGTACGCCAAAACCACGGCATTCACGACGTGATCATCCTTCATCATCTCCCGAGAATTTTTGTGGGCTACCAACCAAGTTCCGCCCGGACCAAGGGAGAGATTGCCGCCAGCATGATCGAGGTGCCAATGCGTGTTGATGGCGAAGTCGACAGCTTCCCCACCAATTTCGCGTATTGCCGAAAGTATCTTCGGCGTGAGTTGCGGGAACTCATCATCAACGATCAAAACACCATCATCACCAATGTTCACGGCAACGTTGCCGCCAACGCCAAAAAAAACGTAAAGACCTTCGGCAACCTGCTCGGTCACGATCTCCGCTCTACCGGGATCAAAACCCATCCGTTTCATCACCTCGTCAGGATCCAGCAAAGTGGGCGCTTTGTCACCACTGTGCGCAATCGCCTGCGATGAAAGTGAAGCCAGTACCACAACAAGAAGTAAGATCAGATCCCTCATCAGCCTCCCCATCGAAAACACATTTCCGAGTTTCACTCGCGAACGAGATCGGCAGCCAGGTGCTTACCGGCCACATAGTAGTGGTAGGCTGCCCACACGCTAACAAAGGAGAAAATCAGTAAACTATACCTCAGCGAGTCTTGTCCGAAAGTGGGATTAAGCAGATCACTGACGATACCGACTGCCTGGGGACCTACGCCAAGGCCGATAATGTTGACGATGAAGAGCAGCAGCGCTGCCGCAACCGACCGCATTCTGAGCGTCGCGAGACCTTGGATCTGCGAGAAGGTTGTTGCCTGGTAGAAGTTTCCCAACGTGATCGGAATAATTAGAAACAAAAGAGCCAGAACACCTGTGTCGCTGAGATACACACCGAAGGCAAAGGGCAATGCCGCCAGCATGGCCACGGCCGCAACCCATAGATACCACCGGGTGTCCTGTGCGCCGTATCGATCAGCGACCCAGCCACCCAACACGATACCGATACCACCCGGGATACCAAGGATCAGACCGAGCCAGGTGCCGATTTCACTGGTAGACATTCCATGGGTGCGAATAAGAAACGAGGGTAACCAAATCACCATGCCGGAGCCGACAAAGGCGGCCAGTGCGGCACCAAACGCCAGATGACGAAAAGTCTGTTTTTTCCAGAGAAAAACGAAGGTCTCCATGATGCCTGGCCGCTCACCGGTATCGAGGCGCCCCTCCGCCATACCGCGGGGCGGCTCTGCGACAGTAAAGCGAACCAGAAGCGCCAGTAGCAGACCGGGAAGGCCAACAACGAGGAACGCGACCCGCCAGCCGAAGAATTCGTTGAGCCAGCCCCCCGCGAGAAAACCGAAGAGGATACCAAAGGGGATTCCGAGAGAATAGATCCCCAAAGCCGTCGCACGTTGATGGGCGGGAAAATAGTCAGAAATCATGGAATGAGCAGGCGGGCTGCAACCGGCTTCACCGATACCGACGCCGATCCTTGCCGCAAGCAAGTGCCAAAAGTTTTGGGCAACTCCGCACAGTGCAGTCATAGCGCTCCAAATTGCCAGGACAACAGCGATCAAGTTACGACGATTGCTCTTGTCGGCATAAAGCGCCATGGGGATGCCCAGCGTTGCATAGAAGAGAGCGAAGGCAAAACCCGTAAGCAAACCCAACGCGGTATCACTCAGCTGCAATTCGAGCTTTATCGGCTCCAACAGTATGGAAAGGATTTGCCTGTCAATAAAGTTGCATGTGTAGACGACAACCAGAACACCGAGGGCGTAATTTCTCGCTGCGGGACTGAACACGCCGGGCTCAGCCGCCGGTGAAGCTGGGGTCGTTTCACTCATGTCCGTTTCCCGACAGCCCGTGCTTCATGAACGCCCACGAAACACCAATCAAAAGAATGGGAATTAATCACCATACGAATTATTTTTCGCAATCCAGTGAATTGTATGAAACCGCCAGCAACGGCCTGTCCGCTGTGTCGCCCTGCCCGGATGCAAGCTGAAACACAATCCTGCAGCACTGCTCCGCATATCGGGCCTCCCACCATTTTCCATGGTGGGAGGAAGTACCATTACCTATGGTGGGAGGCCCTACTCCGAAAAGACCTTGCTATGCCAAACGCGCCCTAATAGCGGATAACGCCTTGCAGCAAGACCTCTCGACCTCGCGAGACGTTCGCAGCCTGATCACCGAGCACGCCAACCGCTGTACCGGTACCGGCTCCCGTTAGCGGCGTATCGACGGTCCGAAGGAGCGTGTATTCATTGGAGAGATTCCGTCCTTTGACCGAAAGGGTGAAGCGCTCCGAAGACAAACTCAGTGTTGCGTCAAACTTGCTGGAGCTGTCCTGTCGCGAGCTGGCAGGTCCACCCGCGCGGGCCGAATAGCTGCCCATGTACCGCCAGTTAGCCAAGGCATTTACACGCCAGTCGTCGGAAATTGGAAATCCGTATTCAAGACCTAGATTTGCAACCGATTCCGGCGCAAACACCAATGGTTCGCCGCCGGCGTCTTGAGCGGTAAACGCTCCGGTACCGGGGTTGAAACCGGCATTACATCCCAACGCGATCGTCTGTCCCGCAAAACACCCCGTAAGGAAAGTGTCGTATTCAGTATCGTTATACGCATATCCGCCGAAAACGCTCAGGCCTTCCAGCTCCGTGTCCCATACGAAGTCAAGCTCGAAGCCTCTGATCTTTGCGCCATCCGCATTAAGGATCTGAAGGGATGTGGTCGCACTGTCGAACACCGCCACTTGGAGGCCTTCATAATCATAATAGTAGCCGACTGCGTCTATTCGTAAGGACCGACCGAGCAGCAGCGCTTTCGCGCCAATTTCAAAACCGTCGACCGTCTCCTGGTCATAGCTGGCGCCGTCCCTGGCGGCGGCACCGAAACTCGCGTCGAATCCCCCAGACTTGAACCCTTCCTTATAGGAGGCATACAAGGTCAGTTCATCAACCGGGCGGTAGGAGACTGTCACCTCCGGCGAGAAGTTGGACCAATCCTCGTCATTATCCGATAGTGGCACCATTGCGCCGTTGAAAGTGACCTCGATTTCCTTCTTTTCCTTGGAGTAACGCCCACCTACTGTGATCTCGACCGGATCAATTGGATTCCAAATGGCTTGCGCAGCAAAGGAGTAAGCGGATTGTTCCTGTTCGAATACTTCTCGGCCCAGGAATGCGGCATTAAACACAGTCGCAGATGTACCCGTCGCGGAATCGCGTGTTTCGTAGTAGGCACCCAACATGAAATTGAACGGAAAATCGAAATCGCTGACCAATCTAAGCTCTTGGCTGATCTGGTCCATTCGAAACGTGTTGTTGGAAGAACTAATGGTGTTGACGGGTCCAAGAGCGAAGGACGTCGACAGAGCATCTTCCACTTGGTAATACGCAGAGATTGATGTGATCGTCAGACTATCAGTCAAATCATGATTGATTTCTAAAGAACCTAGAAGCTGTTCGTTATCACGGAAGCCATTCGGGTCGGTGTTCGTGGCCGTGGGATCCAGCAATATCGTAGTGGCCGGCACCCCGGCCGATTGAACCGTCCCATTTGCTTCACATTCGAAAGCGACCGGTTGGCCTTGCGGCGCGCCAAGCGGGCAATCTATACGCTGTACCGACGTTCCGCTGCCCACATTATGATCAGAATCAGCATAAGTGAACTTTGCACGCACGGTCGTCCGGTCACTGCCATCCCAAAGCAACGTACCTCTGACGAACACTTCTTCCGTCCCCGGATATTCGGTTTCGCCGAAGGGCGTGCCTCCGCCGAAGGGTATAAATGCAGGGTCGGTAACATCGAACTGCTGTACATCGAAGTAGCCATCGGACTTGAGATAACTGGCGGCCACTCTGGCACCGAAGCCGCCGCCGATAGGTCCAGACACGACCCCTTCAACCACATTCTCTGCTGCTTCCAGCTCCCTGCTGAACCTTAACTTCGCTTCGAACTCATCGCCGGGGTCAGCGGTAATGATCGAGATCACCCCACCCGGACTGTTCTTTCCAAAGAACAAAGCCTGCGGCCCCCGAAGGACCTCTATGCGTTCCACGTCCATCATGGCGGCTCTTCTGATCTGACCTGAACCGGCGAGGACGCTATCCACGTTTGTCGCGATCGCTTGTTCAATCAGGGGGTTGGTCTCACCCGAACCGACCCCGCGTAGATAGATGGAACCACCGGACGCGCCGCTATGCTCACCAATGATCAACCCAGGTACGGCTGATACAAGGTCATCCATAGATTCGATGCCCAGATTTTCGATCCCGGATCGCGAAATAACCGTCACTGGCACCGGCGAATCCTGCAGTGACTCTTCCCTTTTTCTAGCGGTTACAACAATCTCATCAACTGCCCGTGCTCCCTCGGCGCCGGCGGTCCCCAACGGAATGGGTAACAATCCGAAAGACAGCAAGACCCCACAATACGCCCTAACCCGCGCTTTCATTTACAAACTCCCCTTTATTTAAATCTCTTCTTTTAGTTGCGGTGCGACCCGCCAGCCCTACCCTCCGCGAGCTCGAACTGCGGCGCCCCGACCTCCCGCGCAAACCGCCCTTCATCAGCTACTAGATACTCGCCAACGACGGCGCATTTACGCGTTATGTGTTAAGTTCATCCCAAACTGCGTATTTTTGTCAACTATTTTTTGCTTATTCAATATATTTTTTGTAATTTATTTTATTATATGCGCAACTTATGCTTGGGCTGGAGAGAGAACTTTGGGCGGCGGTTGAATGCCATTAAGCCATACCAACCCGTTTGATCTGAACAACCAGTGGTGGAAGAGCTCGCCTTTTAGGCTCAATGAAACGGCAAATTCGCACTGGAAAGTGTTGGGGGCGTATCTGCTTTAATCGACTATTTGCCGCATGGCTGGCCTGGGTACCCACCTTGTGGGACGATGAGGATTCGCGTAGCTATTCCTAATGTCCGTTGCGCAGCACGTCCCGACGGGCACACACTGAAAAGCCACTCTTTCATGATCATCGACGAGATTGATTCCCAAATAATTGCTCTATTGAAGGAAGCGCCGCGCTCGACCCACAGATCATTGGCCCAGGCCATGCAGCTGAGCGAGCCCAATGTCGCCGCGCGCGTATCGCGGCTTGAAGAGCTGGGTATTCTGCGCGTTATGGCCGTCGTCGACATGCACGCCGTTGGGTACGAACATGTCGCCGTCTTTGGAATTCGTATAGCCGACCGCTATCCAGATGACGTCGCGGCCGATTTGGTCGACCTCCCGGAAACGATGTCTGTCAACTGCACTTTTGGCCGTTTTCAGTTGGTCTGCATACTATTGGCGCGTGACAAGCAGCACCTAACGGAGTTGCTCGATCAGCGGATCGGCGCGATCCCTGGCGTACAGGATCTAGAGTCCTGTCTGGTGCTGGATGTTCGCCTGATGCGTTGCGACCTCGGCAAACTTTCCTTGTTCAAAGATCAAAAACTGTCCCACCTCCCCGACGACCACACCATCTTCGATGAGTTGGACCTAGGCGTTATCGAAGCCCTTCAAGAGAACGGGCGCATGAGCTTTCGCGAAGTCGGGCGGCGGCTTTCTGCGCCGGAAGCGACCGTACGGTCCCGTATCGGGCGGCTCGAACAGCTGGGCGCCGTGCGCGTCGTCGCTGTAACGGACACCGATTCACTCATGCCGGGGATAGCCCCGGCATGGATTGCATTGAGTGTTCGTGGTGGGGCGCTGGATGCGGTGGCGAGTCGGTTGTGCAAGGTGGCGGAGGCGTACGTTGTTCTGACAGCCATCGGACGCTTCAACGTTGTCGCATTGTTGGCGCTCCCGTCGCGCCAGGAGCTTTTGGATCTCGTGACAAGATCGATCGCTCCTCTGCGCGGCGTGCAGCAGCTTGAGATCTGGGAGATCGTGCGTAGCTACAAGCACGACCTTCGCATCACCACACGGCTCTTCTAAGGATTACTCGCAATGTCACCCAACCAAGCACCGCTTTCTGTGTTCAAAAATCAATCACTTCCACTGCACGTGCTCCGGAACAGAAGCGAACGGAGATCTTGCGGCGGTGCGGGCGTGAATGAAGCTCAATTGGTCCCCGTGGTGGTCCAACTCGCGTCCTAACTCTTTGAACTGCGGGGATCTTCTGCGAGGCAAATTATCTCTGACGTAAGAGACTGTGCTTCCTGAGAGATAGGTGACATTTCATTCCGATCACATGGTTTACACATTTTGGCATTTGGGGGGAGTCCCGGATGCCCTGGAAAGAGTGTAAACCATGTCTCCGGTATCAAATGTAAACCATGTGACAAGAATGGACCGACGTGTGGCTGGCGGAGAGAGAGGGATTCGAACCCTCGGTACTCAAAGAGCACAACGGTTTTCGAGACCGCCCCGTTCGACCACTCCGGCATCTCTCCCAAAACCAAGTTCACGTTGGTGTGTGGCCGTCAAACGACCGCCTCTTGTAGTGTGAGTGGTGGAACTTTTCAAACAATTAGCGGTCCCGACCCAAAGGCACCCATTTTTGAAGGTCAATAACCACAAAAAAGGCGAAGTGGGCGGGGGCCGCACTTCGCCAGTTGCTGGGTAGGAATTGGGTCTCGAGGACCGCGGTAATTAGTGAAAAATGTTGGGCATGACCACCACGAAGGCACTCACATAGCCCATCCAAGTCATCGCCTTTAGCAACCGCGCAGACGTCGGACGCTTGGATTTCTCATCGGCGAATCGGCCGAGATAGGCCATTCGCCCTTTCGGCATGGTCGCCGCTCGGAACAACATCATTTCGCGCTGCATGGCATCTCTCCCTTTACGCGTACTGGCCGGGTCGCGGGGGTGCGCCCCGGCACAGGAGAGAAAATGTCATGTGTCCGTGGAAAACAGCGTTGATACGACCGTGTGAGCGACCGTGGAAATTGCGGCCGACGGTCAAATATTCTGAGATGGGCAGGAAAAAGTGGACTATTCCGCGCCCTACAATGCCGACGGCAGCTTGGCCAGCCACGCGTCGATGCGTTCCTGATTCACGCCGAGATCCGATTCGCCATAAACCGAGCGGCTATAGATCGCCAATGTCGACTTGCGATCCTCCAGGTCGATAAAGCGCACCGTAATCCAATCCGGATACTGCATGAGCTCCGACCGTTGGACATAATCCACTTGATTGACGTTGCCGTTGTCCACCGCCATCTGCGTGGTGCGCGGTTCCTGAGCGACGATCTCGAACCACAGACCGGCAAGCTCTTCCGCCGGCATATCGAACACCGGGCTTACCCGGTGCTGCTGCCCATTGCACAGGTCTTCCGGACAGACAAGATACTGGTTTGGCGACTCCTTGAGAGTCAATGTCTCGAACATGACAGGTTCACCGGGCCCTTCGGGAAAATAGCCGATCATCATGTCATCGGTGCGGATGAAGGCGAAGAAGATGCCGATCGCCGCGACCAGCACCACAAGCAGAAGGCCGATCCCTTTCAACAGACGCATGATCATGAACTTGCTCCCGCTATTTCGGCTTGCCGCCAGGCTTCGACGGCCAAGGGGCGGATACGGTCTTTGAGTTCCAGCGCCTTCGGATTGTTCGCCGTGCCGTCGCGCACACGACCAATGATTCCTTGGGCAATCGCAGCCGTCCGGAACAGATTGTAGCATTTGTAGAAAGCGACATTCTCGATCGGCGGACGACCGGCCCGCTCGCAATAGCGGGCGATGTAGTCTTCGAATTTCGGGATGCCCAATGCCTCCAGATCGACCGTTGAATAGTTCGGCCGGGTCTCGTTCGGGATTCGCGGCAAGTACCACGCCTGGGTGTTGTAGGTGATATCGCCCAAAGGGTGGCCCGTGGTGCTGAGTTCCCAATCGAGCACCGCGACGACGCGCGGTTCGGTCGGATGGAACATGATGTTGTGCAGCGCATAGTCGCCATGGATCAGACAGGTTTCATCATTACCCGGAATGTTTTGAGGCAGCCAATCGATCAAGCGATCCATTTCATCGATCTTGGCGGTTTCCGATGCTACATATTGCTTCGACCAACGGGAGATTTGCCGCGCGAAATAATTGCCGGGACGGCCGAAATCCTCCAAGCCGAGGGCGACATGATCCAGCGAATGAAGTTTGGCGATGGTCGCGTTCATGGAGTCGAAAGCTTGCACCCGCTCCTCCCGTGACAGCTCTTCCATAATGCCGTCCCAGAACACACGGCCTTCAATGTGATCCATGACAAAAAACATGGTGCCGGTGACGCTTTCGTCCTCGCACAACACATGGGCCCGGGGAACGGGAAAATCCGCTTGGTTGAGCGCGCTGATGACCCGAAATTCACGATCCACAGCGTGGGCAGACGGCAGCAGTTTGCCCGGCGGCTTGCGGCGCAGCACATAACTCTGATTTGGGGTGACCAGCATATAGGTCGGATTTGACTGGCCGCCTTCAAATTGGCGCACCGTCATCGGCCCTTCGAAACCTTCGACGCAATCGCTGAGATACTCGAAAAGGCGCCCCTCGTCGAACTTGTGCACAGGCAAAACCGGCACCGTTCCCTCAGGCATCTCCTGGGTCATTCTTCACCCCACAACACTATTGTTATTTCCGCCCATCTGAGCCAACTGAACCACGCGCGTCAAGGGAACTGCCCCATTGTCGGTGCTTATTTGGCACATCCCATCAGTATCGTTGCCTGTCCAGCCAATCCGCAGGAAACTGGGCGGGTTGATCGAATCGGACGCAAACGACGCAAACCATGCCGGAACCATTCCCCAATCCCGAATCCGCCTGGCACACCGAAAGGGGGACATTGCGCATCGATCGCCAAAGCATCCTTGACCGGATCGGCCCGTGCGACGAACCAATTCAGCCGCTTTCCGGAGGATTGGCCAACGCCGTATATCGTATCGGCACGGAACGGATCCTTCGCATCTATCAGAGAGATAAGACATCTCTTGCAAAAGAATCCGCCCTTTTGATGCACCCTTGGCGTTCGCTGCGCACCCCGACCGTATTGGACCAGGGCGCGGATTTCCTGGTTCTGGAACATGTCCCCCATGGCCGCCTGGAGAACTGTGAAGCCCACGGCCGCCGGGTCGGTGAAGCGCTTGCGGAAATTCATGACCGGCGGCTGGCAAGCCATGGGCTTTTCAACGCAAACCTTAGCGTCGCCGAGCCCTTCCCGGATTTTGTGCAATCGATGGCCGCATATATGTCGTCTCTTGCTCGCGACCGAAGCGACCAAAGCCTCTTCGACCGTATGACGGAATCGCTTCTGGCCGCCAAGCCGTCCCTGGACCCGTGCGCACAAAGTCCGGTCCGCCTTCACGGCGACTTCAAACCGTCGAACCTCCATTGGACGCCGGATGGTCAGCTTTTGGTTTTGGACTGGGAATTCACCTACAGCGGGCCAGCGCTCATGGATGTGGCGCAGCTCGCGCGCTGGGGCATGCCGGCTCCCTTCAAGTCGGCATTTGAAAGTGCTTACCGAAACAATGGCGGTCGGCTGGAAGCCGATTGGCAACGGCATGCCGAAATTTTGGATTTGGTGAACTTGGCCGGCCTGCTGGCCAAATCGGAGCGGCCGTCAACACGCTACGCAGACCTCGTGAACAGGATCCGCACTTGCCTCGACAGGCCTTAGTCCGGATGGAAAGTGCCGCGGGCCACGGTCTCATCGCCCGCCACCAGCTCCACCACGTCTCCCATTTCGACGCGGGGCAATTCGGTACCTGTCTCGCTGGTGAGCCATTCGCGCACCCGCCCATTAGCCACCCGGGCAAAGGCAACGTTTTCGCCGGAGATCAGCACGTCCACGGTCTCTCCGTCCGCAACGGTCGCCCCTTTGTACTCGATCTCCATCTTGATCGAGCCGTCGCTGTACTCAAGCAGCTCCACTTCGCCCCAGCCGGGATGGCCGTTCATGGGCTGGAGTTTCGCTTCCATTTCGCTTTTGCGAACCTTGAACACTTTAGACAACATCTTGAACACAGGCACACCTCATGATCGCGCCCTTAGGACTATGATCGTAAAAGCTTTTCATCCTCTTAAAGCCTGTATCCGCCTGGTATCCGGCAGACATTTGTGGCACCAATCATTTATTCGGAGACGGCGCGGGGCGTCTCAATTATATGGGGTAAAAATGAGTAAACTGCTATCCAAGATTGCCGCTCTCACGCTTTTGTGTTTGAACCCAGCTCTGGTCGTCCCCGCCTTGGCCGACACCCCACCGGTAACCTCAACCGCAGCGCCGGCCACCCCTGAAATCATCTCGCACATTTCCTATCAGCGGCTCCTGGCGCTGATGCCGGACACCGGCATCACGGCCGAGCGCATCACCTCGGATGATGGCATCAGCTATCTGGTGGGCACGTATCGGAACACCAGCTTCATCATGCGCTTAATCGAATGCGAGAGCGTAGCGGCCGAAAAGTGCACGACACTCGCCATTTTCGCCAATTTCATCGAACAAGATGACGGCAAAATCTCGGAGACCGACAAGCAGAAGATCAACAGCTACAACGAGAGTGAAATCTTCGGACGGGCTTATTTCGCGGGAGATCAAACCGCCCTTGGCGTCGATATGGTGATCAGTGTGGAAGGGGGGGTGACGGAAGACTATGTGAAAGCCCAACTTTCCAATTGGACGGACGCGTTGGGCGGGTTTTTAAGCCAGCTGTCGGACCCCGAATAGTCGGTCAGCCCTAGAGTGCAAAAACCCAGCTTTTGCTTAAGTTTTTAGTCAAATGATTAAGTGGCCCTAAACGGGGATTGCGTAGGCTCTCGGGCAAATGGAGGAGCCCGATGCGTAAGACCCTTTCGATCACCACCCTGTCGATTGCCGCCCTCTCGCTTGTTGCCGCGTGCAGCACGACGGAGCCGGACACGATTGCCGCAACCGATTGCAGCGCCGTCAACTGGAACGGGCTCGGCTTTGAAGACGGTATCCGCGGTTTGGACAGCGATCAGTTCAGCGCCCGCAACAATGTTTGTGGCGACAGCGACATTCAGCTTCGCCGCGACCGGTACATGGCCGGCTATGACGAAGGCGTGGCCCGCTTCTGCACGGCCGAAAACGGCTACAATCAGGGCATGACGGGATATGTCTATACCGGAATTTGCCCGATCTCGATGGAAGAGGCATTCGTCAAAGCCCTCCATGCGGGGCACCGCGCCGCGCAGAAACAAACCGTCGCCGGCCGATCCTGAGCATCACCTGAGAATAAGTCCGGCGGGCGATTTCGCCCGCCTTGCGGCACGGCAGACAGCTTTCGGTCGCCATGGCAGAGCGGATATAGTAACCGCCGAACCTTGGAACCCGGCTGATGGCACACCCAAAAGACAGACCGACACCGGACAAGCTGCCGCCCCTTGGGGCGGTTGAAGCGTTTGTCGCCACGTCCCAAGCCGGCAGTTTTGCCGAGGCCGCGGAGCGTCTCGGCATTTCCGCATCGGCCTTGAGCCGGCGCCTCAAAACGTTGGAAGAGCATTTGGGTGAGCGTCTGTTGGTGCGCAGCAAATCGCGCATCCAGTTGACCGCAGCCGGAGACGCCTATCTCAAGGCCGCCAACCGGGCACTGAAAATGTTGGCCACCGGCAAAGAAGTCGCCCTTCAGGCGGAAGCCGAAACCGTTTCGATTACAACCCCGCAGTTTTTTGCCGAACAGTTCATCGCGCCGCATTTTGCGGATTTCGAGCGCGCGAACCCAAACATCCATCTGCGGATCGACACCAGCCCGCGGGTCGCAGATTTGCGCAAGAACGAGTTCGACCTTGCCATTCGTTATGGC
>JANQMY010000016.1 GCA_028279895.1 Alphaproteobacteria bacterium | reverse complement strand
CAGTTCAACACCACTCACACGCAGTACCCGATCGCGAACTATTTCGCCAAGCCTTTCAACGTCATATGCTGAAGCTTTGCCAGAATTGATGAGAAAGTTGCAGTGTTGCTCGGAAACACGCGCGCCGCCGACCTGCAAGCCACGACAACCGGCCTGGTCGATAAGGATCCAGGCCTTCTGATCAGCCGGGTTCTTGAATGTAAAAATGACTTTCTCAGCAAGCTGATAGATCCCGGATCTGTGCAGCAGCATTGGCATGCTGCACCGCGTCCGGGATGACGGCCGTGAAACCGGCCGCTGCCGTTACATAACCATCATGTGAGGACAAAAGCGAGAGCACCAACGAACGCACCTTTCCATCGTTCCGCCCCCGCATATAGAGACTGCCACAAACAGGACAGAGGGAAACAGACGGAACAAGCCACGATGCTGGACAGGCGCACGGCGCATGAGTTCAAGTCTGATGACGTCTTACAGAAAGTCTTCGGGCTACAAGACAGCCATTGAAGATGGCTACGCTAGGCTTGTCTTCTCAATGGCTCAACCCGCAACTTGTTCAAATCAGATTCACTAGGCTGTAGTGGATGCTGGTGTGACGATAGAGGAAGCCGGAAACTGATCGGACAGAGAATGTGCACGGGTGCCCGCCCTTACAAGTTCTGCGGACGAAGAAGCACCTTGCATTGTCGAGATCGCGACCGGAGTGATTCGAACATCGCCGGAAAATCGTCAAGCGATACGGTGTCGGTAATCATCGACTGCGGCTGAGGATGTTCTCCTGCGTCGAACATGTCGGCAACTTCCTGAAATTCTTGGAGCGAATATCCAACGGCATATCGAACATCCAGTTCCTTCAAAACCGCCGGCAGATGGGGCACCGGATCCAAGTGGGTACAAATCCCGGCAACGACGATCGTACCGCGTGTCCGGACATGCTCAATCGACTTCGCCACCAGCCCCGTGTACCCGCCGCATTCAAAAACGATATCCGGAGCACCGCCGAGACGATCGATAACTTCTTCGGACTGATTTTCTTGAGACACGCAGAAATCGGAGGCCCCCATGGTGAGCGCAAGTTTTTGCCGGGTTCGCGATTTTGCCATCGCGAGAATGGAACCCGCCTGGAACTGCCGCGCCCAAAAGATGGTGGCCAGTCCGATGGGGCCGGCGCCGATCACCAAGACCTTGTCTATCGGCTTTAGATTAGAGCGGCGCACCGCATGCAATCCACACGCCATCGGTTCAATCAACGCACCGTCTTCAAGCGAAAAGGAAGAGGGTAGTTTGATACAAACGTCTTCGCGCACGGCTGCAAGTTCACTGTACCCTCCCCCCAAAAAGGAAACTGAAGAGCACCAAAACGGATGACCGGATTGGCAATGGCTGCATCTGCCGCACCCCCTTGCGGCTAGCGGAGAAATCACATCGCCGACGCGTAAGTGGCGAACATCTCGGCCGATTGAAACGACGCTGCCCGCGAATTCATGGCCAAGGATTGTTCCGGTGGTGACTGAGTTGTGAAAAAGGGACTCGGGATCAGCCTCTGTGACGTGCAGATCACTGCCACACACGCCGCATCGTCCCACACGGACGATGACCTCATCCGGTTGCGGATCGGGATCCGCTACATCCTCAATGGCCAAGGGTTTTCCGTAGTCGACAAAGACGGCTGATTTCATTCAGGGACAGGCTCCTGTAACAGACTGGGCGGGTGCTGCCGTTTCCCGCGCAAACTCTTTAGCTTGTCGATGTCAACAACGATGCCCTAGGTTAGCAAATCCAACGTCCCTAGATCCCACGCGGCCCAGGCGGCGCGGACAGCGCCCGCGGCATTGACATTTTCAGGTTGAAACTGCCCCTGATCGTCGCCGTTGCCCACCCACGTGATAAGGGCAGGCAGAATATTTGCCCGATAGAGCCACCAGGCTTCATCAAAACTCGGTGCACTGACGCCATGATATTCCAGTTGGGTCAGATAATGTTGCAACAGCGCTTGCTCCCACGAGCGGCGGTCGTCGACATCCAGCGCATTGACAATGAAGTAGGCTACGTCGTACGGCCACACACCTCGCCTGCAATTCCAATCGTAAGCGCCGCCTGCACCGTTTGCGTCTACATATGTGTTACCAATATGATAGTCACCATGAACGATTGTATGGGGAATGTCATCATAGTCCGCATACAGCCTTTCCAAGGCTTTCATCATGCGTTCGGCATCCTTGAAGACCTTGGGCAGTCCGGCACCCCGCGGCAACGAGCAATAATAATGCCAGTCATCGGCTTGCAGCAGCGCTTTGTGCCGCTCGCCAAGCAGGCCGTTATGGATGGTCTGCAGCCAATCTGAGTAAGGAGGCGCAATAAGATTGGGATCGTTCCACCAAAAGGCATGAAGCTTTGCGAGATTGGATAGAGATGCCGCCGCTTGGTCGTAATCATACGGACAAAGAGCATGACCAAAGAATACATCGTTCGGGGAAAGATCTTCCATTACGATAATGGCATGATCCGCTTCCGGAAAATAACCTGTAAAATAAGTCTTAGGCGCGATCACACCTGACGGCCGCACGATATCACGATACGAACGCATCTCCGTTGCCTGGACGGCATTGTACCAGGAGGGATCCTGACGGCCAAACCCACCTTTGATTACTATGATCTCCGGCAGAGTCGCGTCGCATTTCTGATCGTTGTACGTCAGGGCGACACGGACCTTGACCGAGGCCCCCTGAATGATTTCGACGATTTTCGCGTGGGAGATTTCAATATCCGGATATGTTTGGCAGAGCACCCGGGTGAGCCAGTCGGGCCCGATCGACAGCACCTCCGGGGAGTTGCTAACGTCACGCGTTTGGTAACTCATGTTGTTTTCGCCTTTCTTAGCCGAAAATCATTTCTGATTTCAAACGCAATAAGTCGGCATTTCCTCACCCTACAGACGATACCGGTAGCTCGTATTTATTGTTTCCGACACGACGGCATGAAGGCCAACACGCCCAATCGTACGCACCGCTATTTGCAAACCGGATTTGGATAGAACTGGTCAAAATGCTTGCCGATGAAAGCATATCTCGTCTTTTCCACGTCGCCGGCGAACATCGGTTTTACGTTGTGCATCCTATGTTCTATGTTAGCGGCTTTCATTTTTTTATCAACTATATAGTTGAATATTTTTAGCACCTATGAACATGCTCTGCAAGACTTCCGACGCAGCGGTGGCAGGATGCACATCGAGCCGAACAAAACTATTCTCCATTCAGAGGCAAAGGACGTGAAAAGGATGGCAGCAAGTTCCTCGGGAGACCGGACAAGTTGAAGCCGCAGCGTTTAAACTTAGGATGCATCCCCACCTAAGAGCTGACCCCAAGGACCAAGGATCATGGGGAGCAGGAGGGGGCTGCCAGGGGCAAGACATTGTGCCAGGCAAACCGCAAGAAGGCGTTACGGTCGCGCGCCAGACTGGTGCCGGGCACCAGACCCGGGTCATACGCCGTCCAGCGCCGGTCGGTGCCGGCCACGCGGCGCGCCTGTGCGAAGGTGAACAGCAGATTGCACAGCCTAGACGTATGGATCCCGGTCTTGTGCACCGGGCCTATGGATCCCGGCCTTCGCGGGGATGAGGTTGAGAGCAAATGGCCCCGGATTGCCGGGGCATGGCCGGACAAGATGCACGGAAAAAGAAAGATCTGGCGCGTGGGGAAGATGGGGGAGAACGCGCCAGATCTGGTCTCGCATGGGAGAGTGCGAGAAAACAGGAAAGGCTTAGCCTTCCGGCGGCAGGA
>JANQMY010000003.1 GCA_028279895.1 Alphaproteobacteria bacterium | reverse complement strand
CATGCGCCGACTGTTCGTGGCCAAATACTATGCCACGGCCAAGCGGGTCAGCGTCCCCAACCCCCATGTGGCGTTGAACTGCCGGCAGGTGAAATGTATTAACCGCTTCCGGGAAGGCTTGCGCCCCCGCCAGACACGGCAAGAAAAATCCTCCGTGAACATCACATTGTGCAGCGGACCGTCGGGTCGGCCGGACCCGGCGCTGACCCAGCGCCTGTCGGTGGCGCTCAACAATCTGATCCAGGTGGCACGGCTGCGGTAACACGCATCCCGGCTTCCCCCCTGTTCCATGCGTGGCACATTTACGTGCCGCGCTTTTTGGCGTTGCCGGCGGGGGCGAGTAATCCGGTTACCGGCGTCTTGCGTAAAACATAGCAAACCCAACGCCAACGGCCCGGAGGAGCTATGGGACAGCGACGGATTGCCCTTGTTTTGCCGACACTTGTACTCCTGTTTGGATTTGCGTTGCCGATACAGTCCAGCCAATCGGCCCTCATTTTCCAAAAAAGCTTCTCTGTGGACGTGGAGAAATATATGGGCGTTTGGTACGAGCTGGCGCGCACGCCCAACCGGTTTCAAGACAACCGGATCGAACGGGACGGCGCCGCCTTTGACGCCTGTTTCAACGCAACGGCAGAATACCGCCTGGTCAACGACCAGCGTTTCTCGGTCACCAACCGGTGCGAACGGACAAACGCGTCCGGCACCACCTTCAACGAAGAAATCGACGGGATCGCCAACATCACGGCCGGTGAAGAAGGCCGTAAATTCAAACTCGCGTTCGGTTCGGGCGGCGCCCGCTTTGCCCAGCGCATGGTACTCGGTGGCGGTGCCGACTATTGGGTGTACTGCCTGGGACCTGTCAATCGAGACGGGAAATACGAGTGGGCCGTCGCCGGTGGCTCCAAACAGCGCTATGCCTTTCTGCTAACCCGGGACAAATTCGTTTCCGAGGCGGTGAAACAAGAGATGCTGTCCTGTGCCGCCGATCACGGTTTTGCCGTGGACACGCTGGTGTTCAAGCAACAGCCGACCGCCGTATGAAGGCAAAGTGTTAAGCGTTACCCTCTAAAACTATGGTAAAAGGCCGTCGGCACCCTATGTGAAAGGGGCGCCACGAGCCGTTACGGCTGCTTTCAGAGGGGAATTCGATGGATCAGAGACCGTCACTTTTGTCAGATCTATTTCGCATGTCGGCCAAATTGGTCGTCGGCGGCCTTATCGTGGTGGTCCTGCTCTTCTTCGGCACAGCTGCCATTATTGGCGGGATTGCCAGCGGAATTGCCGGCGCAGGCGGCGACGCGACAGCCCAAAAAGACGGTTACGTCACCCTCGAAGGCGACGACGACACAGCGGAAAAAAGCATCCTTCGGCTCCGGCTGGAAGGACCCATTATGGGTCACCCCCCCAAGAACCGCAGTTCCTTCTTCTTTAGCGACAGTTCCACCTATGGCTACGAGCTTAAGGAAGACTTGGACAAAGCCGCCAAATCCGAAGATGTGGACGGTGTGCTGCTTTATGTGAGCACGCCGGGCGGCACAATCCACGGGTCGCATGCAATTCACGAGGGAATCCAAGCGGTTAAGGCAGCCGGCAAGCCGGTGATCGTTTACGTGGACACTATTTCAGTCTCCGGCGGGGCGTGGTCTACCGCCGCGGCCGACGCCATTTTCGCCGACCGGGGCAGCTTTCACGCCATGGTCGGCGTGCTCGGCCCGCAATTGCTGGAATTTGTCGATCCGGTCGGGCTGGATGTTTTCCTCGGCACCGGGGTCGAAACGCGCGGCGGGGTGAAGTTCAACTGGATCCATTCCGGCAAGGGCAAAGACTTCGGCAACCCCTTCCGCCCGGCGGAACAGTGGGAATTGGATCTGTGGCAAACCAATCTGGATCAGTCCTACGACATGTTCGTCGACCATATGGTGACCCATCGCGGGATCGACCGGCGCATCCTGACGGAAACCCTGGGTGCGGGCATTGTGAGCAATGCCCAAGCTGAACAATACGGCTTCATCAACGGCACGAAGACCTATGACGAGGTCGTCGACTATGTGGCCGAGCAGTTGGAGACGGAGACAGACAAACTGAAAATCATGGGGCCGCGTAAAGACCATACAAGCCCATTCGGCGGACGCTTAAGCGAAACCTTGGCACGGTTCCTGCCGATGGCCGATACCGCCGGTCCAAAGAATACGCTGTGTACCGAATTATTGAGCCAACCCTTGGTGATGTGGCCGGTACATCTGCAAAACATGTGCGGCAAGTAAACGGGCCGTCATCGCGCGCCCACGCAAGCGGGTGCGGTGATCGGGAGCCGATTTCTCCGTGCTTAAGAACTTTGGATTGCACAGCCGATAGGCATGTTTCACCGATCTATTTCTTGAGCCAGCCGAACGCGCGTTCGATATAGCGCACACCGTCCGCGCGCTGCCATACGCCGTGCGCCATGACAACTTTTTCCGGCTGCCAGGCAAGAACGGTCTGCAATGCGCGCTTAGCCGGAGCACGGTTCCACCAAGACAGACGCCATTCGAGCGGCGCATATCCCCAAGGTTCGCAGATCTTCCAGAGCTTCGCGATCGGCCGCGCCCACCATTGCCAATGCTCTTTGAGAAATGCGTCAGAGAAATTCTCCGACAGGTCCGCAAAGATCGCAGTGGCCGAAGGCCGATGGAAGAACACGAGCTCGTCCATAAAAAACGAGCCGGAGAACCGCACCATGTCGATGTCGGCCCCCCAGGCGGCGGGCACTTTGTCTTCAAGGGTTGGCGCAAAAGAAAGGTCGGTCCGCTTTCGGACGGTCTCTCGCGGGCCCCACATTGTTGCATCCGGATAGGCGTCTGACCACTCACCCAGAAACAAGTGATGGATCGAATTGGGGCTGACGAGATGCGCCACCCGGCCTAAGGCATCGACCTGCGACTTCAACGTATCCGACAGCGTGATGGGCGACCACACCCACAAATCGCCGCCGGCAAGGCGGACGATCACGCTGCGGGTATTGTAGGGAAAGCCATAGAAATCCACGATCTCGCCCTCGACGAGCCAAATCGCGTCGTCAATCCGCTCCCACACCATGCATCGCCTCCTAACGCAGCTTAACCCCTTGCCCAGGTGGCTGGAAGGCTCGGCCGGTCGGACACACTAGCAGGCTGCTGAAAGTCATCACTTTATCTCTCCATGGTTCGAGACGGCGCTCTCGCGCCTCCTCACCATGAGGCTTTTATTAGATTTCCTCACCCTGAGGAGGGCCGACAGGTCCGTCTCGAAGGGGCCAGATGACTTTCGGCGGCCTGCTAGAACCAAACCTTCACCGGGCAATGGTCGGAAATATTGCTGCGCCAATTGTCCGTAATGGCTGCGTAACGGGGAAATCGAAACGGCACTTTTTCAGACGGCGTCGCACCGGCCGGTGCAGGTGTCGCCGCATCCTTTTCGAAATGCACGAAGGTGGCTTGTCGCGGCAAGGTCTCGCCATCGACACTCCAACCTTTGAAGGCCAGCCCTGCGCGTTCGATATGCGGTCTCCGGTTCTGATCTATGTTGACCTGCCGGTTTATCCGTCGACGGAGCGCTTGCGACGCCAGAATGTAATCAATTTGGGAAACGCGGTTGCGAGATCGCCAGTAATAGGTCCAGTGATCGTCGGGGCCCCGGTGTTCCCGGATCACATTCGCCAGTCTGGACGACCGCATCAGCGGCTTCACCCAAGGGCTTTCGGGCGTGTCGTTCAAGTCGCCCACGACAGCATACAAGGCAGTGTTGTGTTGACCACGAAACCTGTCATCGATGTACTGCATAACGCGTTTGGCTTGCGCCAGACGCTTGCCATGGGATTTTTGGATGTCGCGGCGTTTCTCGGCAGCGCTGGCGCCTGCGCGATGTTGCACGAATTTTGATTTCAGATGGCCGAGGAACAGGGTCAGCGTCTGGTTGCCGGGGATCGAGATATCGACCTCCAAGCAGTCGCGGCTTCGAAACGGCTGGTTCCCGTCATCATCCACATCGTCGATATGGCTGCGGATGCGGGTAATGGGAAAGCGCGACAGAAGCCCCACATCGATATTGCGCGGATCGTAGGCGTCGATCAGCAGAGAGTGGGGATAGTGATTTCCCAGATAGCGCTCGTTGAAGATGCGAATGGCGTGAATATTCTCCACCTCTTGCAAACACAAAATGTCAGGTAACTGACCATCGGGTTCGCGCAGTGCGTGATTGGCAAGTTCGCGGCGCGTCGCGTCCCATACGATATAGCGGGTCGAGGCGTAACGACCGAAAGACCGTTCGGGAATGTACCCAACGGATGCAACGGCCGCCGCTTCCACCAGCGACGTGCGCGACCGGTCGCCCGGATAGGTATTGGAAAACTTGTACCGTAGAAAGAAGTTGTTGGCGTTGAATGTGGCAAGTGTCGGCATGGCATTCTCCCCAGTGTGTAAGAAAAACGTGGCATGCAACGCCCGGCGGGCCAATGAACGGCCTCATACAATCGGCCGCCTGTTGAATTTATGCCCGAAACCATCAGATCATGGGGCATGGTGTACCCTTCCGAAATCCTGCGCCCCACCGAGGCGGGCCTCTATTGCCCGCCGGGTGATTTCTATGTGGACCCGGTGCGGCCCGTCGACCGGGCCGTGATTACCCATGGCCACAGCGATCACGCGCGCGCCGGCCATGGCCATGTTCTGGCCACCGCCGAAACCCTGGCCATTATGGGCGAGCGCTATGGCGAGGACTTTGCGGGTCAGGTCCAACCGGCAGCGTTCGGCCAAACCGTCTCGCATAAGGGCGTGGACATTGCGTTGCACCCAGCCGGCCATGTGTTGGGCAGCGCACAAGCGGCAATCGGCTTTCAAGGGTGCCGCTTAGTGGTGTCCGGCGACTACAAGCGGCGGGCCGACGCCACCTGCCGGCCATTCGAACCAGTGCCGTGCGACGTTTTCATTACCGAGGCCACATTCGGCTTGCCGGTCTTCCGCCATCCGGAGGATTCCGGGGAAGTGCGCAAACTTCTCCAATCGCTGGTCACGTTTCCCGACCGCCCCCATCTGCTGGGCGCCTATGCGCTGGGCAAAGCCCAGCGGGTTCTCAGCCTGATCCGGGCCCAGGGCTACCACGACGCGATCTATTTCCACGGCGCCATGGCGCGCTTGAATGCGCTGTACCAAGCTCATGGAATCGATTTGGGAACGCTGGTGCCGGTGTCCGGTGTCGACGCGGACGAGCTGAACGGCAAAATCATCCTTGTGCCGCCCTCCGCATTGGCGGACCGCTGGTCGCGCCGCATGACCAATCCAGTGACCGCCTTTGCGTCCGGCTGGATGCGGGTGCGTGCTCGGGCGCGCCAGCGTAGCGTGAGCCTGCCGATGATCATTTCCGACCACGCGGATTGGGATGAATTGACCGCCACCATCGACGAGCTGCACCCGGAAGAAATCTGGGTCACCCATGGCCGGGAAGATGCGTTGGTGCACTGGGCCCATTCCAAGGGCATGGCGGCGCAACCCTTGTCGATCGTCGGCTACGATGACGACGCGGACGAGTGAGGCGCCATGAAACGGTTTGCGCTTCTGCTGGATCAACTGGCCTATGAAAGCCAACGCAACGAAAAGATCCGCTTACTGACACGCTACTTCGGCGAGGTGCCGGACCCGGATCGCGGATACGCCCTGGCAGCGCTGACCGGCACACTCGACCTTCCCCACGCCAAACCGGCTTTACTGCGCGGCCTGATCGAGGACCGTGTCGATCCGGTCTTGTTCCGTATGTCCTACGATTATGTGGGCGACATGGCGGAAACCATCTCTCTCTTATGGCCTGATGGCGAAGAAACGGCGGCGGACCTCACGGTCTCGTCGGTGGTGACCACACTTCAAGCCGCCTCCAAAACGGAAATGCCGGCACGGATTGCCTCTTGGCTCTCCAGCCTGGACGCGACCGGGCGCTGGGCGCTGATCAAGCTGATGACCGGGGGTTTGCGCATCGGCGTATCGGCGCGTCTAGCGAAAACGGCTGTGGCCAAGCTGGGCGGATTGAAGATCAACGATATCGAAGAAGTGTGGACGGGCATCGAGCCGCCTTACGAGACCCTGTTCGCGTGGGCAGAAGGGCGCACAGACAAACCCGCGATCGACCGGGCCGCACCGTTCCGGCCCGTCATGCTGGCCCACCCGCTGGACGAAAAGGATCAAGACAAGCTTTCGGCGGCCGCCTTCCTCGCCGAATGGAAATGGGACGGCATTCGAGTGCAAGCCGCCAGCGAAAACGGAACCAAGCGGCTCTATAGCCGGACCGGTGACGACATCTCTCACACCTTCCCGGACGTTCTGGACGCCATCACGTTTGACGGCACCGTGGACGGCGAGTTGCTCATTCTCCGCGATGGCGCGGTGGCGCCCTTTTCGGATCTGCAGAAGCGACTGAACCGCAAAAGGGTCACGGCAAGCCTTCTCAAGAGCCATCCCGCCGCCATCATCGCCTATGACCTGTTGTTCGACGAAAATGACGATTTGCGGGCACTGTCCTTCGAAGACCGGCGGCGCCGGCTGGAAAGCTGGTATCAGCGCCATGGCTCGGAGCGTTTTCTGCTGTCGTCGCTGGTGCCGTTCGACAGTTGGGACGATCTGGCGGCACGGCGCGCGGCACCCGCCGATCCCGGCATCGAAGGATTGATGTTGAAACGGCGAGACAGCACCTACGAACCCGGCCGGCCCAAGGGCCCGTGGTTCAAATGGAAACGCGATCCGTATCTGATCGACGCGGTGCTGATGCGCGCCCAGCGCGGCCATGGCAAGCGTTCGTCCTATTATTCCGACTACACGTTCGGTGTGTGGGATGACGGCACGCTGGTGCCGGTGGGCAAAGCCTATTTCGGGTTTACCGACGAAGAGCTGAAACAGATCGACAAGTTCGTCCGGGAAAAGACGGTCGACCGCTACGGCCCGGTGCGCGAGGTGGTGCACGACCCCGATGAGGGGCTGGTGTTGGAAGTGGCGTTCGAGGGGCTGAATGAATCCACCCGCCACAAATCAGGGCTCGCCATGCGGTTTCCGCGCATCAGCCAATTGCGGTGGGACAAACCGCCCCATGAAGCCGACACCATTGAGACCCTGCGCGCATTGCTGCCGAAGTAAACGCCCGTTGGGGCATGCCGGCCCGCCGATTTCGCTCGCCTTGTCGTGATCGAACGTGACTCGTGTGATTCCGGCGGCTTTCTATACTGGTCCCATGCAGGTGCGGGAAATCATAGACGCCGCCACTCACAATGATCCGGCCGGGTCTTGGTGACCTGGAGCGGTGGACGGCGACATGGAATCAATTCTGTTTGCGGTCCGTCGGTCCGATCCGCCAGGAGAACGGCGAAGGGCGATGTGGGGCATCGGTCGAGCCGTTCGACGCAGCGGGCGGCCGCCGGGCGCAAACCCAAAGGGCCGGGCCGGGTTGCGCCATGATCGGCGCCGTCCGGCTTGACCGTACGCCCGGTATGGCCTGCGCCGAACAGCTTGGTCCTGACGCAAAACGACCTCGGCAGAATGGTTCCATGTCGCCGTCCGCCGCTCCAGAATCCGTGCAATGACAATTGTGTTCTCAAGAACTTGATAGTAGATGGCGTGACTGCCAAAAACACTGCGGCGATACCCCGGCTTGATGTCGTCAACGGCGGGATATTGATATGGCGCTTCAGCGATGTGCGACAACCGAATTACCAACCTGTCACGGAAGTCGAGCGCTTCTTCGAGACCGAACTGATCGATCCCAAATTCGAATATGCGTTCGATATCGCCGGCCGCGGAACTCGAAAGCCTATAGTTCGCCATTCTTGCGTTTCCGAGCGATCACTTTGTCCATGATCTGATCTGGCGTCATATCGCTGAGGCCGCTTTCCTCCCCTTCGATCAACGCGGCACGAATGGCTTCCACGTCACTCTGACGTTCCTCATCCTTGCGGATAAGATCCCGCAGATACTCGCTGTCCGTGGCGTATCGGCCGCTTTCGACCTGGGCTTTAACCCACGCATCATTTCGGTCCGTGATCGAATAGGTCTTTTTGACGATGGCCATCTGAGGGTATCCCATCTAATTTCATACTTAGTCATACTATATATGGGATAGACGATCCTCAACAAGAGGCCGTTACGGCACAATTGGACCAGAATCAGCGGATTTCGATAAGACCGTGATTGAGCGGCCCCTGCCCTTGGCCGAAGCCGGGCGCCTGACGGATGGCTTCATGCACATAGTCCCGGGCGCGCACCACCGTATCCCGCAGGTCGACCCCGAAGGCCAGACCGGTTGCGATGGCGGACGCCAGGGTGCAACCGGTGCCATGGGTGTGGGGGGTGTCGATGCGTGGTGACGTAAATACCTCGATCGTTTCCTTGGTCACCAGCACATCGTGCAGCGTGTCGCCGGGCATATGTCCGCCCTTCAGCACCACCGCATCACAGCCAAAGCTGAGCATGGCTTCGCCGGCCTTTTTCATCTGATCGAGCGACGTGATCTTCAGGTTCAGCAATTCTTCCGCTTCCGGAATATTCGGCGTCACCACACTGGCTTCCGGGATAATCATGCTTTTCAGGGCCTGCACAGCATCGCCGGGTGTGAGGATGGCGCCGCCTTTCGCGGTCATCACCGGATCGATCACTAAAGCGGCATCTGCGCCGTCCTTGTCAATTGCCTTTGCGACCGTTTCGATCACCTCCACCGACGGCAGCATGCCGGTCTTGATGGCATCGGCGCCGATATCGGTGAGCACCGCCTCGATCTGCGCCGCAATGACCGCCGGCGGCACGGGCATGACGTCGGTCACGCCCAACGTGTTTTGCACGGTAATGGCGGTGATCGCCGACGCGGCATAGCCGCCCAACGCCGTGACGGTTTTGATGTCGGCTTGAATGCCGGCACCGCCGCCTGAATCCGACCCAGCAATGGTCAGCACACGGCCTTTTGGCCGGTCGTGGAACGGTTCGACGGTCAAGCGCAGGCCTGTTCGAGAACCGAGACGATATCGCCGACAACGGCCTTGACCATGGTTTCGTCGTCGCCTTCCGCCATGACGCGGATCAGCGGCTCGGTGCCCGATTTGCGTATCACCAACCGGCCGCTCGCGCCCAAACGCGCCTTGCCGTCGTCGATCACTTTCTTGACGCTGTCTTCTTCGAGGGGTTGGCCGTTCTTGTACCGCACATTCTGCAAAAGCTGGGGAACCGGTTCGAACAGGTTCAGCACCTCGCTTGCCGGTTTACCGCCGCCGGCGATCACCGCCAGCACCTGCAGCGCGGCAATCAAGCCGTCGCCGGTGGTGGTAAAGTCGCTCAGGATAATGTGGCCCGATTGTTCACCGCCCACATTATAGCCCGCCGCCCGCATGCGCTCGACCACATAGCGGTCGCCCACCTGGGTGCGTTCGAATTTGAGCTTTAGATCGTTGATGAAGCGCTCCAAGCCCAAATTGGACATCACGGTGCCGACGACACCGTCCGCGGAGAGAATGCCGTCCGCCGCCCAGGATTTCGTCACCAAGCCGATCAGTTGGTCGCCGTCCACAAGCCGGCCCTGCTCGTCGGCGATCAACACGCGGTCGGCATCGCCGTCGAGCGCGATGCCCAAATCGGCGCGGGTCTCGCGCACCTTGGCGCACATGGCTTGTGTGGATGTCGACCCGCAGTCGAGATTGACATTGAGGCCGTTGGGATCGACGCCCACCGGGATCACTTCGGCCCCCAATTCCCACAACACGGCCGGTGCCACTTTATAGGCCGCCCCATTGGCGCAATCCACCACGATGCGCAGCCCGTCGAGCCGCAAATGCTTCGGGAAAGTGCGTTTGGCAAACTCGATATAGCGGGCTTGGGCATCGTCGATCCGCTTGGCGCGGCCGATCTCTTTCGACGCCGCCAAACCGTCATCCAACCGGCCATCCATCAACGCTTCGATCTCGAGTTCGACGGAATCGGACAGTTTGTAGCCGTCGGGTCCGAACAGTTTGATGCCGTTGTCGTGAAAGGCATTGTGTGAAGCCGAGATCATCACTCCCAAATCGGCCCGGAGCGACCGGGTGAGCATGGCAACGGCGGGCGTCGGCAGCGGGCCGAACAGAAACACGTCCATGCCGGCCGAGGTGAAACCGCCAGTGAGCGCATATTCGATCATATAGCCTGAAAGCCGCGTGTCCTTGCCGATCACCACCCGATGGCGATGGTCGCCGCGTTTGAAATAGCGGCCCGCCGCGTGCCCCACGCGCAACGCGGTTTCCGCCGTCATCGGGCTTGCATTGGCCAGCCCCCGAATTCCGTCCGTACCAAAATATTTGCGGCTCATACCCGTCTCATGTTCTTGTTCCCGTCAGCCGGCCGCCGGATCGCGCACCAGGGGGAATTGTCTTAAAGCAGACCACACTTGCAGGCCATCCCGCAATGCGGCCGGATCGTGTGTACGGATGAAATCGGCGCCCTGCGCGGCCACGAACAGCTCCGTGGCCAGGCTGGCGGATGCCATTTCCTCCAGTGGGCGCCCCGTGATCTTCCGCAAAAAGGACTTCCGCGACACCGACACGAGGATCGGCAGGCCATAGCGCGCCCGCAAACGCCCTAATTGGCGCAACACCGCAAAGGACACCTCCATATCCGTGCCTAAGAAAAACCCCATGCCTGGGTCTAAAATAAGGCGGTCACGGTTAACACCGGCTTTTTCCAGGGCGGCGATCCGGTCATCGAAGAAACTCTCGATCCGCGCCCAGATTTCCGCCGGATTGGTGTCCACCAAGGTAGCGGGCCCACGTTGTTGTACCGCATGCATGACAACAAGTTTTGCGGGTGATGCGGCCAGCTCGGGATAAAAATCGGGATCGGCAAAGCCTTGAATGTCATTGAGATAGGCCACCCCTTGCGCCAGGGCAAACCGCTGGGTTTCCGTTTGAAACGTGTCGATGGAAACGGGAATGGCGGCCTCCGCAAAGGCAGGCAGCACCGGACGAAGGCGGTCGATTTCTTCGGCGGCACTGACGGGCTTAGCTTTGGGATGGCTCGACGCGGGACCGATGTCCAGCACGTCGGCCCCGGCCGCGCGCAGAGCCCAGCCATGAGCCACCGCTTTATCCGTATCCAGATATTGCCCGCCGTCCGAAAATGAATCTTCAGTAATATTCAGTATACCGAAGATCTGCGACCGCGGCAGTTCGCTCGCCTCCACCGTCATGGCGTCCCCGCTCCGCCCACCGGTCGCTTAGCCGGGCTGCGGCTCCGGACTGCCGCCCAGCCCGCCGGTTTTCGGCTTGCCGGCACTGGGCACGGCAGAGGTGGGCGGTGGCGGTGTGGCTTCAGGCTCCTCGAAGACATCGCGGTCAGGTTTTTCGCCACGCAGCAGGCCGCGAATTTCATCGCCCGACAGGGTTTCATATTCTAGCAACCCCTTCGCCAGCGAATGCAAATCGTCGATGTGCTCGGTCAAAATGTTCCGGGCGGCATCGTAGCCGGACTGCACCAAGCGCTTGATCTCCATGTCGATCTTACGCGCCGTTTCTTCGGACATGTTTTGCTGGCGCGACACGGAATGGCCCAAGAAGACCTCTTCCTGATTGTCGCCATAAGCCAGCGGGCCAAGCTCATCGCTAAGACCCCATTGGGTGACCATGGCGCGGGCAAGACCGGTGGCTTGCTTAATGTCCGACGACGCGCCCGACGTGACCTTGTCATAGCCGAAAATCAGTTCCTCGGCCACGCGGCCGCCCATCATGATCGCCAATTCCGACGTCATTTGCTCCCGCGATTTAGAAAGCTGGTCGGCTTCGGGCAATTGCATCACCATACCCAGCGCCCGGCCGCGCGGAATAATGGTCGCTTTGTGCACTGGATGGGCCGAGGGCACATTCATCGCCACCAGCGCATGACCACCTTCGTGATAGGCGGTGAGTTTCTTTTCGTCCTCGGACATCACCATCGAGCGGCGTTCCGAGCCCATGAGAACTTTGTCCTTGGCTTCCTCGAACTCGGCCATGGTCACCAGCCGCTTATTGCGCCGAGCCGCGAGCAAGGCGGCCTCGTTGACCAAATTGGCAAGGTCGGCCCCCGAGAAACCGGGCGTGCCGCGGGCGATGGTGCGCACATCCACCCCTTGTGCGACGGAAATCTTTTTGATGTGCACTTTGAGGATTTTTTCGCGGCCGATAATGTCCGGATTGGGGACAACCACCTGGCGGTCGAAACGGCCGGGGCGCAACAGCGCCGGGTCCAGCACGTCCGGCCGGTTGGTGGCAGCGATCAGAATCACGCCTTCATTGGCTTCAAAGCCGTCCATTTCCACCAGCAACTGGTTGAGGGTTTGTTCACGCTCGTCATTGCCGCCGCCCAGGCCCGCGCCCCGGTGACGGCCCACCGCATCAATCTCGTCGATGAAGATGATGCACGGCGCGTTCTTCTTGGCTTGCTCGAACATGTCGCGCACCCGGCTGGCACCGACACCCACGAACATTTCCACGAAATCGGAACCGGAGATGGTGAAGAACGGCACATTGGCTTCGCCGGCGATCGCCCGGGCCAACAGCGTCTTACCGGTACCCGGAGGTCCCACCAGCAAAGCGCCCTTAGGAATGCGGCCGCCCAGGCGCTGGAACTTTTGAGGGTCACGCAAGAATTCGACGATTTCCTGCAGCTCTTCCTTCGCTTCATCGATGCCGGCCACATCGTCGAAGGTGACACGGCCGTGGCGCTCCGTCAGCAGTTTGGCTTTTGACTTGCCGAAGCCCATGGCCTTGCCGCCACCGGCCTGCATCTGGCGCATGAAGAAGATCCACACCGCGATCAACAGCAGCATGGGGAACCATTGCAGCAACACGCCCAGCACGGAGGGCACGCGCTCATCGTCCGGGGTGGCGCTAATGGCCACACCTTTTTCGTTCAGACGGCGCACCAGATCCGGATCGTCGGGCGCATAGGTTTGGAAGCGCTGGTCTTGGTCGCGCAAGGTAAAGGCCAGCCGTTTCCCCTGAATGTTAACGGTATCCACCTTGCCGTCTTCCACATCCGCCAAAAACTCCGAATAGGCGATCGGTTTCTCGGCAGGGGGCCTGTTCTGTTCGCCCTGGAACAACTGAAACAACGCCACCAACAGCAGCGCAATGATGACCCAAAGAGCAAAATTGCGGAAATTGTTCACAGAGGACGCCTTTCCAAACACGCGATCAGGGGAGCCGCGCGACTAACGGTGAATCGGAGGCATGATCGTATTTTAGGCGATCACGCCTTAGTTGATAATGATTCCAAACTCGTACGGACTAAACATAGTAAAATCATTTGAGTTTACCAGTGGTCAAATCTTTGCCTAAACCTGTCCAAAGCGCGCAAAACCGCCAAAAACGGCCGAGAATTCCAGGGCATCAGGTTTATCGTCGCGGCGGTAGCTCAGATGGGGGACAGCGACCACCACATCGCCCTGCCACAACGCTGGAAGACTGAGGCAGATCTCAAATGGCAATGCTGTTTCTATCAGAGATTTGACCTGTTGCCAGCCCTCCTGACCGAGCACCCTTACTTGATAGGTTTTTCCTTGAATTCCCTTGCGCAAGGCGACCTCGAAGCGCCCATCGAATTGGGCTTGGCCTTCCGTCGTGAGCGGACAGGACCGGCGTTCGGCCGCTGCAAGCTCGCGAAACACCACCAAGGCGGGGCCCGCGCCGATATCGATCAGCACCTTGGATGCGGGCGCGAAGCGACACCCGGCGAGCGTATTGCCGGCGCCGAGCCGATCCTGGCAGATTGCGGTGTAGATCCGCTCCAACCGGTCGAAACGCGGCCGATAGGTGTTGCCCCCTACACAGCGGCTGAGTTCGGCCAGTAATCGCATGCCGATTTCCCGCGGGGCGTCGATGAGCGTCTGCCGGTCCACGACCACAAAACCGGCGTCGTGCGGTCGCACCGCTCGTTCCTTCAGCTCGGCCAGGTCTTCATCCAGAGCGGCTTTGGCATCCGCCATCCGGGCGGCAGTGGCCGCCAAACGCGATACCGTCAAACCTTCTTGTGCCAGCAGCGGCATAATCTTCCGCATACGGACCCGCGCGAAGTCTTCGTTTTCGTTGCTGGGGTCTTCGATCCACGCAATGCCGGCATCCATCAGGGTCTTTTTGAGCCGCTCTTTGGGAAACGACAGCAAGGGGCGCACCAGGCGGACACCATAGAGCGCGGTCACCGGCGCCATGGCGCTCAGACCATCGACTCCGCTGCCGCGCGCCAAGCGCAGCAGAAAGGTTTCGGCCTGATCGTCGAGCGTATGGGCAATCCACAAATTGGCCCCGCCATGGGCGCGGCACCAAGACGTCATGAGATCGTACCGGACCATCCGGGCCGCTGCTTGGATATCGCTGGTCGGTTTGGCGCCCCGCCACACCAAGGTGTGGTGAGCCAAACCGTATTTTTCCGTAAGTCGTTTGACCGAGGCCGCTTCCGCCGCAGAACCTTCCCGCAAAGCGTGATCGACCGTCAACACGGTAACGTGGCTGAGATCAATGGGCTGCTGTTGAACCAGATAAAGAAGGGCAGCGCTGTCCGCCCCGCCGGAGACCGCCAACGCGATCTTCTGACGCAAGAGATCGGCCCGTTCGTCGACCCGGAAGAAACGCTCGAACTCCTGCGCCGAGACTGGGGAAAGCGCAGGCACCTCCCCTGGCTGTCCCGCCATCAGCAGCCGGCTTTTTTCCGCTCCCGCTTGGCGGTGTCGAGGACCGACCGACGGACGTTGGGAAATTCCGATTTGATCGATTTGAGCGCGCTGCACCCGTCTTTCGTCTCTCCCAAGTTGATAAGGCTCAACCCCAATTTCAGCATGGCGTCGGGAGCCTTTTCGCTTTTCTTGTACTTCTGAACGCCGGTCAGAAAGGCCTGTGCCGCTTCGCGGTATTGGCGCCGGGCATAGTAGGATTCGCCAAGCCAGTATTGTGCATTGCCCGCATACTGACTATCCGGATAGGCGGCCAAAAAAGCCTTGAGGGCCAACTCGCCACCAGCATAGTCGCCGCGATACAGCAGGTCGTAGGCGGCCTTGTATTGTTCCTCTTCGGATTGCGGCAATGCGGATGTGGGCATCGTGCCCAAAGTGCCGGGGGGTGTAGGCCCACTGGCAACATCCACACTTTTGGGTTTTGGCGGGGCCGAAGCAGGGGGCACCGATGCGCTTGATGGAGCCGCCGACGCCGCTGCGCCGCCACCGCCCTCCAAGGCTTGCAGCCGGTATTCTACATCGCCGGCCAGCCGGTCCATACGCTCCGTCGTTTGGCGGACGGAGAAACTGATTTGTTCCAATTGCCCGGTCAGCCGGCGCAAGCTGGCTTCGAATTCTTCCATCCGCACGGCCATGCGCCCCGCCAGGGATTCGTTGACGGAGCCGTCGTCTTCGAAGGTCATGCGGGAACCGCCATTCTCATAGAATTCCCGCTGCAGATCGAGGAAGTCCCGCTCAAGCCGCTCCAACCGGTCGCGCAAAGACGCATCGTCCGCCGGCACGCTCTGCCCCTGGGCGAGCGGCGTATCGGAAAAAGTTTGCGCTCCGGCCGGCA
>JANQMY010000001.1 GCA_028279895.1 Alphaproteobacteria bacterium | reverse complement strand
GCCCGGAATGTCGTCTTCGCCGGGGTGGCGTGCGCATTCGAACCCGTCGATGGAAATGGCGTCTGCGCCGATTTTTTCCGCCATCAAGGCATGGCGTACCGCCGTGCATTTATGGATGACTTTGACGCCATGTTCTTTGAACACCGCGATGTGTTCTTGCGGGTTGTTGCCGGCTGTTTCAACGATCTTGATGCCGCCTTCGATAATCGCTTGACGATATTCCGCATAAGGCGGGGGCTTCAGGGCGGGCAGGATGGTCAGATTTACTCCGAACGGTTTGTCGGTCATTTCCTTGCAGCGGGCGATCTCCTTAGTGAGCTCTTCCGGTGTCGGTTGTGTCAGTGCGGTGATGAAGCCCAGCGCACCGGCATTGGCCACGGCCGAGACCAGCTCCGCACGACCCACCCATTGCATGCCGCCTTGCACAACAGGATGTTCGATGCCGAACATTTCGGTGAATCTTGTTTTGATCATGGTGTTTCGCCCCGTCTTGGTTTTAGATTGGCTTCTAGGTTGGAATTCCGTTCCTGGGTTGTCGCTATTTTTGCCGAAAATGTCCAGATTGCAGGGGTTTCGCCAGTCAGACGCTGCGTCAATGATCACATGAGGGATGGAACATGGCCGCTTTCAAAGAGTTCGGGAGTTATGATGCCGTAGGCCTCGCCGAGCTGGTCGCTCAGAAAGACGTCAAGCCGGAAGAACTGCTGGACGCCGCCATCGAGCGGGTCGAAGCCGTCAACCCCAAACTCAATGCCGTAACGGCCACCATGTATGACGAAGCGCGCGCGACCATCGAAGCGGGGCCACCGGACGGGCCGTTCAAAGGCGTGCCCTATCTGCTGAAAGATCTCTATGCGGATTATGCCGGATTTCCCACCACAAACGGATCGAGCCTCTATGACGGCATGATCCCGGATCACAACACCACATTGGTGGGTCGTCTGCGCGGGTCGGGATTGGTGGTGTTCGGGAAAACCAACACGCCGGAATTCGGCCTGACGGTCACCACGGAACCACGCCGTTTGGGCCCGTGCCGCAGCCCTTGGAACACCGATCATTCAAGCGGCGGTTCCAGCGGCGGCGCATCATCCGCGGTGGGCGCGCGTATGGTGCCAGCCGCCCACGCATCTGATGGGGGTGGATCGATCCGTATTCCCGCAGCGTGTGGCGGAGTGTTCGGGTTGAAGCCGACTCGCGGCCGGATCTCTCTGGGGCCGGACATGGGTGAAGGCTGGGCCGGCATGAGCATGCAGCATGCGGTGACCATCACCATTCGTGACAGCGCCGCATTGTTGGATGTGGTGGCGGGTCCCGCGCCCGGCGACCCCTATTATCTGGAAAAACCGGAGACACCTTTTGCTAAAGAAGTGGGGCAAGACCCCGGCAAGCTGCGAATCGGATTTTCGACCGTGTCACCAGCCGGAGGCCCTGTAGACGCGGAATGTGTGACGGCCGTGCAAAATGCGGCCAAGCTCTGCGAAAGTCTCGGTCACGATGTAGCGGAAGCGGTGCCGGATTACGACAACGAACTCATGCGCACGTCCGCCGGGACCATCATCCAAGCCAGCACCGCGTCTGCGCTGGATGCAGCCAAGGCGTTTTTAGGGCGCGATGCAACACCGGAAAACGTGGAGTATTCTACCTGGCTTATGGCGGAAGCGGGCCGGCGCACACCGGCCGCGGATTATGCAACGGCCATACGCAACATCCACGGCGTCAGCCGTCAGGTCGTGAAATTTTTCGAAACCTATGACGTGCTGATCTTGCCGGTCCTTGCAAAACCGCCCGTGCCTATCGGCCATATCGATATGAACAGCGAAGACGTGGGCACCTATGTGTCTCGCCTGTTCGAGTATTCGCCTTTCTGTCAGATGGCCAATGCCACGGGGCAACCGGCCATGTCCGTGCCGCTGCACTGGACGCCGGACGGTTTGCCGGTGGGCGTTCAGTTCGTGGGCAGGTATGCAGCGGAAGCAACCCTGTTCCGCTTGGCCGCGCAACTGGAACAAGCGCAGCCCTGGAAGGACAAAAAGCCGCCGGTTTGTGCGGACGTTGTTTGAAGGCTGCACCATCCCACTCCCCCTTCCCAACCCCCCCTAGGGTACCTTATCGGGTGGTTGGGAAGGGGGAGTGGGATGGTCGAGCTACTAAACA
>JANQMY010000617.1 GCA_028279895.1 Alphaproteobacteria bacterium | reverse complement strand
AGCCTGTGCTTGATGTCGGAGGAAAAGGACAAGCGTTTGGCCAATGCGGGTTTTGAAGCCGCCCTGCCGGGCATCGAGTCCTGGTATGATATGGGGGCGAAATCGAAAACCGGTGCCAAGAAAGCGCGGGATAAGATGCTGCAAGTGTCGGATCACGTGAACATGATCTTGCGCCACATCCCCTATGTGCAGGCCAATTTCGTATTGGGGCTGGATTCCGACGAGGGCGCGGAGCCCTTCGAACTGACCAAAGAATTCCTCGACCGCACGCCGGGTGCGTTTCCCGCCTACTCACTTTTCTCCGCATTCGGCGAAGCCGCCCCCTTGAATCTTGAACTCCAGAAAGCCAGCCGCGTGCTGGGTTTTCCGTTTCACTTCCTCAACAACAATCAGGCGATGAATGTGAAGCCCCTGAATTATCAGTGGCCGGAGTTTTATAGCCGCCTCGTGGATTTGGCCACCCACTCGTTCAGTGGCCGGGCGATCGCCCGGCGCGCCACCGCCACGTCCGGATGGATTCCGAAATGGATGAATGTGGTGCGGGCCGTCTCGTCGGAAGGATGGGGCCGCATCAAATATCACCGCGCCATGCTGGAACGGCTTGAAACGGACGCTCCGTTGCGAGCCTATTTCGAACGGGAGACGGATGTGGTGCCACAGTTTTACGTGGACCACATCCGAAACGATCTCGGCAAGTTTGCAGAATTTTTGCCGGCAGACGCGATCGAACACGATCAGAACGCCTACCTCAAGAAAGCCGGTCCTATGTCGGTGGCGGCGCAGTAAACACGCCCGGCGGCTTTTCTGCAGTCCCCATATCGGCTCTCGCCATCTCGATTTGCGGTGGCCAATGAACCGCCCCCTCGGGCGGGGTCGTGCGTGCACCGACGAACAGGATGACACCGGCAACCACCATCATCAGCACGGCCGCAAGAATGGCCGGAATGCGCGATACCAACCGAAGCTGAGATCCTTTCGGCAGGCTGTTGCCGGCAATCCACACGATCACGGCCAGCACGGCGGCGAATATCTGCCATCCCAAAAAGGCCGTGATGCGATTAAGGCCGCGGGTAAACCCATCGCCTGTGGGCTCAGTCACTTGCACCACGACGATCGACCCTAAATAGGCTACCGCCCACAATCCGAACAATCCCCAAAACAATCGTCGATCCATCGCCCTCGCCCCTCTGTCGCACAAAGGCTACACGAAGACGGTCACGACTTCGCGCACAAAAAAAACGGCGGCACCCAGGCCGCCATTTTGTATACCGTGCGAAGCAGGGTCAGTTCTTGCCGTCGCCTTTACCGCGGACATTCTCCAGCGGGTCGAAATTTCCGTCTCCCTCGCTTTGCTCATCCGCAATCACATAGCCCGCACCGGCCGCGGCGATGGCGCCGGCCACACAGCCGCTCGTGCTTAAGCCGGCGATCAGCAAGAAACCAACGATCTTCAATTTATCGAGTGAGTTGTGCACCCTGTCCTCCTGTTTCTGCTCTAGCCCCGGAACACCGTGCGCTTGATCAGGTAAAAAATCGAAATCACCACCAAATATCCCACCAGCAATGACAGCGCATACTCCCAATACCACTGCTCAAATATGGGGGGCAGTCGGAAGGCGGCACCATTGGCCAAGACCGGCAGCATGACGTCGAACGCCAAGTGCACCAAAGATGCACCGAAAGAAATGGCCAAAATACGGCGGTAATCGTTCAGGAGATATGCTGCGCCGAGGGCGATTAACAGACCCTGAACGGCATTGACGTTGGCATACCCCCGACGCATGAAGTCGAGCGCTTGGTCAAGATAGCCCCACACGCTTTCCATTGGCTGCCCCCACGGTAACCCTGCTTGGGGGCAGCATAATGGATGGGCGCAATTTGAGAAGCCGGAAACGCTTTTAGCAACAGCCGCCCGCCGTTGGCTGGGCCTTTGTTTTGGTAGGCATGTCGCCCTGGCCGAACACCTCAAGATCTTCATGGGTGTGGAACAGCTCCCACGCAGTGCCGGTGGGATCGACGCTCCAGTGTTTGTCCGACCGGGCGTAACAGCAGGTGGCATTCGCCTCTTCCGTGGTGGCGTGTTGATCCGCCTGGAGACGGGCATTCACCCCGTCGAGGTCCGTATCGCTGCCCACCTGAATGCCCAAATGGCTCAGACCGGGCGTGTCGGCGCATGATGTGGAGATGGCGAAATTGACGCTCGGATCGTCGAGGCGCCATTGGGCATAGCTGGGCTTCTCGCGCGTCGGTGGGGTGCCGAACAGCGCCTTGTAATAGCCGATCGCCTCGGCCAAATCGCCGACAGTCATGTGCACGTGCAGTCTTTTGGGGATGGTCATGATTTGCTCCTGTCTTTCACTCTAAATCACTAGGTTTCTAGTTATTTCGGCTCAAAAAAAGCCGGCTACGCTGCGGCGTCTTGATTTTCGCCGGCCAGGCCCGCACAACAGTTTTCCATAAGATGGCTGGACAATTGGCCAATCCGATCGAAGTTGACCCGGTTGACGATCTCCCGCCCCTGCTTTTCCTGCTCAACAATCCCCACCCCCACCAGCGCGGCCAGATGATGCGCAAGCGTCGATGCCGGCACCTGGGTGACACGTTGAATTTCCCCAACAGTCGCTCCCACGGGCGCCGCTTGCACCAAATGGCGCAGAACGGATAGCCGGGTCGGATTGCCGAGCGCCGCAAAAGCCTTGGCGGCAGTGGTATCGGTTAGCTTGCTCATAAATTCTATATAACTAGTTTTTTAGTTATGTCAAGCAGCGATCCAAAACCGGCCTCGCCGCGTAAGAAAGGTCAGATTTCCCAAGTCGTCGAGGCCACCGCACATCCATGACAGCCCCTGGCAAACCTTCCGAGATCGGCCACTATACCGGGCGCGTCCCCACCTGGCGGCTGGGCAGCTATGCGGCGCCCGCAGCAGCGCTGGCTACGTTGGCGTTACCGCTTCAGGTCTTCGTTCCGACCCTTTATGCCCAAGAAATCGGGATCAGCCTTACCACCATCGGAACGGTTCTGCTGGTCGCGCGGCTGTGGGACATGTTTACCGATCCGGTCATCGGCCTGTTGAGCGACCGCGTGCCCTCGCCGTTCGGACGCCGCCGCACCTGGATGGTGGCCGGCACCCCGCTGCTTCTTGTTTCGGCTTATATGCTGTTTCTGCCCCCGGACAATGCGGGCTTCTGGCACCTGCTCATCAGCCTTATCGGCGTTTACACCTTCGGCACCATGTTGGTGGTGCCGATGAATGCATGGGGCGCGGAACTGACCGACGATGTGCACGAACGCACCCGTATCCAAGCCTTCCGAACGGGGGCCGGACTGCTGGGCGTGGTGATTGCGTTGGTACTGCCGGCCTATTTGGGATACGGCACCGACGATGTGCGCCAGACCAGCGCCCTGATCGGCATGATGGGCGTCATCGCCCTGCCCGTTTTGCTGATGGCCGCGATGTCGTTTGTGCCGGACCCTGCCCATCACCGCTCATTGCGGCAGGAACGTTTCAATATTCTCCCGGTTATCGGCGACCTCTGGGCGAACCGTCCGCTGCGCACGCTTTACGGCGCCTTTCTGCTCAACAATATCGCCACCGGCTTGCCTGCCGGTCTATTCCTCCTGTTTGCCAAGCACAAGATTGGCGAGCCCGATATGGCGGGCCTGTGGCTTGTGCTGTTTTTCGGTTCGACCATAGCATCGCTTCCGTTTTGGCCGTGGATTTCGCGCCGGATCGGCAAGCGCAACGCCTGGATCGGCGGGATGGTCGGCGCGTCGGCCCTGTTTGTGTGGAGCCCGTTCCTCGGTATCGGCGACACCGCGCTCTACACGGCGATTGTGATCGCAACCGGCATCTGCGCAGGCGCGAACCTCACCCTGCCCGCATCGATGCTGGCGGATATTGTGGAGCACGACCGGGCAGGCGTCGGGCCGTCCCGTGCCGGCATCCTTTTCTCCGTATGGGGATCGATCGCCAAACTCTCTTCGGCCTTGGCGGCCGGCACTTCATTCCTGGTGTTGGGCTGGGTCGGCTTCGACGCACAAGGCGTCAATAACAGTTTCGGCTTGTTCTCGCTCGCCGCTTTGTACGGCCTGGTACCGGTCATCCTAAATCTGTTCGCCGCCGGGGTGATGGCCCGCTACCGCCTGGACACGGCGGCAGGAACCGTTTCCCTGCAACCGGCCAAAGCCTGATTTTTCTCAGCTTGGAAGTCATCATGACACGCTTTCGCCCCTTTGCATTTGTCGCCTTTCTCTCGGTTTGTTTGGCTGCCTGCGCAAGCGCCCCGCCGATCCCCGACGCGGCAACCGGCGCCCCTGCCTTCGACCTTGAGCGGGACCTTGCCGGCGCGACCACCGGAAAGGGGGCGTTCCGTACCATCACCGGTGTGAACCGGGGTTTCACCGCAAAACTGAACGGCTTTAAGGAAGGCGACACCTTCGTGCTCGTTGAAGACTTCTTCTATGACGACGGCGAAACCGATCAGAAGACCTGGCGTTTCACGCCGGTCGGTGAGGGCCGGTACATGGGCACCCGGGAAGACGTAGTCGGCACCGCGGACGGCTTTGTCGATGGCAACGCGTTCCGTCTGGAGTATTTGGTCGATTTGCCCCGGGCCAACGGCAAAACCACCCGCGTGCGCTTCAAGGACGTTCTGATCAAAAGGGATGACGGGTCCATTCTGAATAAGGCCAATGTCATCTATTACGGCTTTCGCATCGGCCGGGTGAGCCTGGAAATCACCCGCGCCCCATAAGCTCCGCACGGCGCTTCCGCTTTGTGCTAAGACAGCCAAAAAAGGAGCGCCCCATGTCCACCAACGAACAGATTATACGTGACTTTATTGCCGCCTGGTCTCGCCTGGATGCAGACGAGCTGGTCGGCTATTTCACCGAAGACGGCATCTATCACAACATACCCATCGACCCGGTTCAGGGAACGGATGCCCTGCGCGGGTTCATAAAGGCCTTCCTTGCCAATTGGAGCAAGACAGACTGGGAAATCGTGACCCTTATTGTCCAGGGCGACACGGTGGTCGCCGAACGCATGGACCGGACCGTCGCCGACGGCAAACCCGTCAACCTGCCTTGTGTCGGTGTGTTTGAGATGCGCGACGGCAAAATCGCGGTGTGGCGCGACTATTTCGATATGGGCACCTATGCGAACGCGCTGGCCGGCTAACCGTGGGAAACATCCCCCATCTTTGCCGGAGCATTTCCGTGGACGGATCGTCGTAAAGCTTGACGGATCCACAACAACAAACCGTCGCAGACGACCGGCCAAATGTCCGCTGTCCCCTTCACCCAAGTGTCTGATACACTTGTGCATCGTTTAATACGCACCGACAGAAAGTATTTCCCGTATGACCGCCCAATTAGAAGCCGCCGCCGATTTGAGTGCTTTTAACGACGAGGTTCGGACCTTCTTGGACGAACGCCTTACCCCGGAACTCAAGCGCGCGGGCAAACTCTGCGCCGGCATCTATGCCGACCGGCCCGTGGCGCAAGAGTGGCTTGCCATCCTGAACGAACAGGGGTGGGCCGTGCCGACCTGGCCGACGGAACATGGCGGCACGGGGTGGAGCCTGGCGCAACATCACATCTTTCAACGCGAGCTTCTTCTGGCGTCGGCGCCGGCCGTTACCCCCAATGCCACACGGATGGTGGGCCCGGTGGTCATCGCCTTCGGCACCCATGAACAAAAAGAACAGATCTTGCCGCGCATCCGCACGGGCGAAGACTGGTGGGCGCAAGGCTATTCCGAGCCCGGCGCGGGGTCGGACCTTGCCTCGCTCCAGTGTCAAGCCGTGCGCGATGGCGATCATTATGTGATCAACGGCACCAAGATTTGGACCACTCATGCTCAGTGGTCGAATAAAATCTTCTGCCTGGTACGGACCGACAATAGCGGCAAGCCGCAGCAGGGGATCAGTTTTCTTCTGTTCGACCTCGATCTGCCCGGCATTACCATCCAACCCATCATTTCCATCTCCGGCGACCACGAACTCAACCAAGTCTTCTTCGATGATGTGAGGGTGCCGGTGTCCAGCCTTCTTGGCGATGAAAATGACGGCTGGACGGTGGCCAAATACCTTCTGCAATATGAACGCGGCAATGCCTTTTCGCCGAGCCTCCAGGTGCGGCTAGAGCAGGTTAGGAAACTGGCCGCAGCGGAATCCGACGGCGGTGGTGCCCCCCTCCTCCAAGATTCCGCTTTTGCCCAGAAGCTCGCGCAAACCGATCTAGACCTGCGGATGCTGGAGGCGCTGGAAACGAAAGTCTTCGGGGCCGCGGGCCGCGGCGAACCGGTGGGTGCCATGTCGTCTATTCTGAAAGTGCGCGGCACGGAATTGCGCCAGCAAGTGACCGAGGTGGGGATCGAAGCGGCCGCCTATTATGCCGGCGTCTTCCAACCCGCCGCGCGCGATCCAGGCGCCAATGTGCCCGCAATAGGACCGGAAGATGCGTTGACCGCCATGCCGCAATATCTGAACGACCGCGCGGCCTCTATCTATGCCGGATCGAACGAGATTCAGCGCAATATCATGGCCAAAGCAATTTTGGGACTTTAGAGCGGCGCCTTTACTCCATAATCGTGACGCCTGCTGACGTGCACACCTCGCAATTAGGGTCGAGAGCTTTCGCCTTTGCACAAGCCGCTTCGGCTTCGGTCGGCTGTGCATCGCGACGATACCATTTGCACGCCGATGCCCAAGCCGCACTTTCGTTCGGGTTTTCTTCCGCCGCGCGCTGACAATCCGCCGCCGCTTTATCGTATTGACCGAGCGCCCCATATGAATTGCCGCGGTCACAAAGAATCAAGCTGTCGCCATATCCAAACGTCATCGCTTGGTTGAAATCGCTGATTGCTTCCGAATGTTCCCCCTCCGCCGCTAAGGCTCTGCCGCGGTGATAGTGAGCGAGAGCCAATTGCTCGCGAGAGGCCTCTCCACCGTCGATGACTTTCGAACAAAAGTGGATCACGCGATCCGCCGGCTCCTCCGGTGAGGTACACCGCAAACCGTCTTTGTAGGACTGTCCGAGAGACCCCAATGTTGACGCTGTCAACACCAGCACTATTGCCACCCCGGTCAATCCTGCCGCTCGTCCCACGCTCATCCCGTCCCCACTTCGTTATTGGTGTTATTCCATTTTCTTAAGGTCGAAACTCAACTCCACGACACCCGACGCCACCGAGGTGGCATGCCCTCCGAAATGCCGGGCCAATCCCTGGACCGCATCATTGTCTCCCAAAACGCTGGCGCTGAAGCTTTCGATCCCGTTTTCCCGCGCCGACTGCGCCAGTTCCTGCACCAGATGGGTCGCGACGCCCCGATGTTGGTAGCTATCGACCACCGTAATGGCAATTTCCGCCGCATGCGGATCATCGGGAGACCGGATGTAGCGCGCCACCCCGACACCGATGGGGTGATCGCTGGAAACATCGATCGCCACCCAAGCCTCATGATTGCGATGATCCACATGGGTCAGCTTTTCGACCATCCAGCTCGGCATCTTCTTCATGTGGGAGAAAAACCGGAAATAACGCGACTGTTTGGATAAACGGTCAAATCCGTCTTCAAAATCGGCCGCGTCGTCTTCGCTCACCGGACGAAGCAGTAAAGATGTCCCGTCGTCGAGCGTGACGGGAACGGGACCTCGGTGCGGAAGATCTGGCGCCATTTTGGCTGCCTCCCCATAAGCCGCTCACGGATCTATTCGTCGTTGCCGGACACCGATGTGGCAAATGCAATCACCGCATCGGCAACGGCCTCCGGCTGTTCCGGCAGTATAGCGTGTCCGGCCGGATCGATCACGACCACTTCGACCCGGTCGCCCAATGTCTCGGCAAGAACATCCGCCGCATCCTCCTTCGGCGCGATACGGTCCTGCGCCCCCTGAAGGATGAGTAGGGGCGCCGATCCGGCGGACTGCCACTCGGTGTCCGGCGTGGCCGGGGACGCTTTGCCCTGCAAAATCGCCGTATTGCCATGCCATCCGCGCAGCCAAAAGTCCGGCACGCCGTTATCCAACGCAAAAAAGGCATAACGCACGTCTTCCACGCGCTGGGCCCCTGTGCGCAACGGATCGAAGCAGCGGCGAAGCGCTTTGGCCGCGTCTTCAGGAACCGGTTTCTGGCCGCCGGCCGCAATGAGAACCACCCCCTTGATCCCCGCCGGATGTTTGTACGCCACGGCGCGCATCACCCGGTTGCCGAAGGCATGGCCCACCAACACGGTCCTGGCGCCTCCGACGGCTGCGCGGTCCGCGACCAGCACCGCATTAATGTCGGCCGCCAGATCGTAAAGGCCGAACACCTCTCTCGGCATTTCCGTGCCGCCAATGCCCGGTGCTTCGATCGCCACCGTGCGAAACCCCGCCTCCACCAAAGCCGATGTCAGCTCGTTGAAATCGCTTGCTTCCCGGCCCGCGCTGGCCGCCAGCGCTATTCTCGGGCCTGTTCCATGGGTGTAATAGACAATTCGCCGGCCATCCCGATCGATCGTCTGGCGTTCGCCGATGGCATCGCGCGCCTGCATGCCGGGAAACGGCTGAATCACATACAGGAAGCCGCCCACCACAGCGACAAGAAGCGACCCGACTGCCCAAGCCAACCGCACGTGTTTGTTCCTCTCTTTTTTTTCGCGGCCACGGCGCGACCTTAGAGCGGTATGAAGTGAAATTAAACCATGCTGCCGAGGTTGTTTTGCCTCAGGCCAGGTTATCCTGGTGCAAGCGATCCTGGGCCACTGCCAAGCCGGAAATCTTCCGATGACGAGTGCTATTGATCCGTTTGCATTACACCCGCGCCTGGGGGAAAAGCTTCAGGAAATTCTCCGTGTAGAACTTAGTTTTCACCGCCTCTTCCAGATGGCCCATGGTTTTCTCGAACCGGCCGATGGGATCGCGCGTTCCTTCGATATGCGGATAGTCGCTCGAAAACAGGTATAAGTCCGCATTGGATTGAGAGATCATATTCGCCACGTTTTCATGGGGCATCGGTGTGAAGCCCATTTGCTGTGTCAGCTGCTCCGTCGGCGTGCGCTCGAAGCGAACCGAGGTGTCGTTACGGCTGTAAACCTTCGTAATGGCGTCCAAGCGCCGGAGCATCTCCGGCACCCAGCCGGCGCCCAATTCGACTGCCGCGCCCTTCAGTTTTGGATGACGCTCGAACACCCCATCGATGACCATCATGCTCAGGAACATTTCCGGCGCTTGGTGCAGAACGGTGGCGTCCTTGGTACGGACATTTTCGCCGCCCCCCAACCAATCCTTCGTCGCGCCGCGCCCGTTATTGCTCCACGGATCGCGCACCTGTAACGGCGCGCCCCCCACATGCAGCAGGAACGGCACGCCCGCTTCGGCCAGCCGCGCCCAGAACCCTTCCAGCTCCACATGACCCGGCGCCCGCTCCAGCGGCGCCCTGTGGGGTACCCAAATCGCTTTCAGGCCCTGATCGATCGCCCAGTCCAATTCCGCCATTGCATGGTCAGGATCGTCGATGGGCACAATGCCCACGCCCATGAGCCGTGGATCGTCCGCACAAAAATCAACCATGTGGCGGTTATGAGCACGCGTGGCGCCATAGCGCAGATGCAGTGGCTTTTTGGAACTTGGGTGGAACGGAAACGCCACGCTGTGGGTCGCGAAGACCAACTGCTTTTTGAAACCCAGCAAGTCCATGGCCACGGACCGGTCGGCCGCCGTGAACGCGCCCAAGGCTTGGATCTCTTTCGACTTTTCGATCAACCGGTCGCCCAGATCTATCTGCGCCTGGCGATGGACATCGCTGTGCCGGCCGCCT
>JANQMY010000348.1 GCA_028279895.1 Alphaproteobacteria bacterium | reverse complement strand
TTCACCCGCCTTGCGCCGGAGCTGGCCAAAGTGGCATGGCCACACAGATCGACTTCTACGGTCGGCGTGAACCAGCGCAGATCGTAGTGGCCGGGTGCGTTATCCTCAGCGGGAACGAAGAAGGCGGTTTCGGAAATGTTGTTTTCCCCCGCGATGGCCAGCATAAGCTCCTTCGACAACCACGCATCCAACGGAACGACACCGGCCGGGTTACCGCGAAACACTTGATCCGCAAACGCATCGATCTGGAAGAGCTTCATCCTACCAGAACTCCGTCCCCGGTTCGCCTTTGAAGGGGCCGAGCACATCACTGGTGATCCAGCCGCCATAAAAGCTGCCGGGTTGCGGCGTTATCTTTTCGCCGTCCACATAGCAGGCGTCCATCATGGCCGGATAGAACGACACGTAATCCTTCATCGGCCGAAAGGCGGGTGACGGGTCCGCATAGCTCCATGCCGCGTTTTGCGCCACCCGATCGCCAACCACGACACTCCAATACCGCGCCTGGCCCTTCCATTCGCAAAAGCTGCGGCGCAGTTCTTCGCGCATCAAATCGAGACGAATATCCGTCGGCGGAATATAATAGCCGGGCGGATGGCTGGTCTCCAAAACCCGGTACGCTTCTGTCGTATCCGCGACAGTCTCACCGCCAAACACCACTTGAATGCGCTTGGGTGTCGGCTCGCAAATCGCCGGCCGGGGATAATCCCAAACGGATTCCTGCCCGGGCCCCGGCGGGATCGCCTGCGGGCGGCCGCGCCGCGTCACGGCCGGCTCTTTTCTGCGATCGCCCCCAAACCGTTCAACACCAGCGTGGTCGCAAAATCGGTCGCCTCCTCGACATCCGGCGGATCGCGCATCACCAGCCGGTCGCTCATCTCGAAGGCAATGCCGATAATCGCCGCGGACAAATAGGCCACGTCCACCTGCGGGGCGATGCCGGACGCAACGGCCTTCTCCAGGTCCACCCGCAGCTCATCAAAGCCGGCCAGGATTTCCGGCGTATCCATACGCACCCGCAGCGCGCCGGAATTGCGCCGCATGATCGCGTAGTTATGCTGATCGTTGACCACGTAATCGAAGAACACAAAGAACATGCCGCGGAGCCATTCCTCGAAGCTCTTGGCGCGAATGCGTTCCGACCGAAGGCGCGGGCGAACGCGCAACGCATTCTCGTCCATGATCGCCTGGAATACTTCTTCCTTCGACTTGAAGTAGTTATAGAACGTCCCCGACGCGAGGCCGGTTTTGCGAATGATGTCCCGCACCGTGGTTTCGCCATAGCCAAGCTCGGCGAACACATGGCGGCCGGCCTCGATAATGGCGCGGCGATTGTTTGCCTTGGTTTGCTCCCGCTTGCCCGGCTTCTGGGCCGGCAGAGTATCGGTTTGAGATGACGGATCAGCCATAAATCTGTGTTACTTTCCTTTCAGCGGAGTCGCGCGGGGCCAATGTACCCGCTGATAACCCTGCGTCAACTTGACCATTCATTTCGCCAGCAGCGAGCCTTTTTCGATGCCCAATCACCCGATCCGCGATCAAATCATGCAACACAAGAACGAAGTGATGACGCGAGTCCCCTATGCCAAAGCCATGGGGATCGAGTTGATCGGTGCGGCGGAAGACGGTGCGCGAATGAAGATCCCGTATGCACCGCATTTGATCGGCAACCTCGAAACCGGCGTGGTCCATGGCGGCGTGGTCACCACACTGTTGGATCATGCCTCGGGCTTGGCGGTGATGTGCGCGCTCACCGAATTCATGTCGATCGCCACGCTCGACCTGCGGATCGACTATCATGCCCCGGCCACCCCCAAGCTTGACATTTATTGTCATGCCTTTTGCTACAAGCTCACCAAGAGCATCGCGTTTGTGCGCGGCACGGCCTACCATGACAACCCCGACGATCCTATTGCCGCGTCGGTCGGCGCGTTCATGTTGGGTGCCAATCGCGCGCCAAGCGCTTTCCAAAGCGGGGTAACCGCATGAGCGATCAGTCTAAGAACGAGCCGCCGTCGGAAAAAGCGCTTCATAAGCGTCTCGGCAATATTCCGTATGTCGATTTTTTGGGCATTCGGGTCGAACGGCGCGGTAATGAACTGACGACCGTTCTGCCATTCGACGAAAAGCTTATCGGCAACCCTACCCTGCCGGCGTTGCATGGCGGCGTTATCGGGGCCTTTCTTGAAACGTCGGCCCTGTCGCAAATCATCTGGGAAGATACGCAGAACCGGCTTCCCAAAACCATCGATATATCGATCGATTATCTGCGTTCGGGACAGCCGCGCGACACCTATGCCCGCTCTATCATCGCCAAACATGGGCGGCGGGTCGCCAATGTGCGGGTACACGCATGGCAGGATGATATCAACCGGCCGATCGCCACGGCACACGGGCATTTCTTGCTGCCGCCACCGGACGATGCCTAGTCCGCTCAACGGTTCGGACATGCTGGACCGCCATCGACCATGACCGAGCTTACCGGCAAAGAAGGCCCCGCCGCCTCCACGCAAGTCCGCTACCAGGACATCGTACGCATTGCCTGGCCCATCATATTGGCCAATGCGGCGATCCCGCTGCTGGGGCTGGTGGACACGGCGGTCGTGGGCAATTTGGGCAACCCGGTTTACCTGGGCGCCGTGGCCATCGGCGCCACCATCTTCAATTTCATCTATTGGGGGTTCGGCTTCCTGCGCATGGCCACCACCGGCCTGACGGCTCAGGCCGCCGGCGCCGGCAATAAGGCCGAAGTGGAAGCAACTTTGTTCCGCGCCATTCTGGCGGGCGCGGCGTTGGGGGGCGCCTTTGTGGTGCTGCAATGGCCCATCGGTATGGCCACCTTGTACTTGATTGGCGGCAGTGACGACGTGCAGGCCCTGGCTTGGGGTTACTTCTCCATCCGCATCTGGGGCGCACCGGCCATGTTCGCCACCATGGCCATTTTGGGCTGGTTCATCGGTCAGGAAAAAACGCGCCTGGTGCTGATCGTTCAGCTTTTGTTGAACAGCCTCAACATCGTGCTCGACATCTGGTTTGTCATGGGCTTGGGCTGGGCCGCCAACGGCGTCGCCGCGGCAACCCTGATTGCCGAATGGGCCGCGTTCTTTGCCTGCGTTGTGCTGGTACTGCGTGTTCGGCGCCAACTCCATGCCGGCGACCCC
>JANQMY010000346.1 GCA_028279895.1 Alphaproteobacteria bacterium | reverse complement strand
GCGCTGATCGAAGGGAAGCGCATGGCCAACCAATCGCGCGCCCGTCATGCCGAACGGGTGCCCGACCGAGATGGGGCCGCCATTCACGTTCAGCTTGTCATAGTCGATGCCCAGCGTATCGGCCGAATAGATGACCTGGCTGGCGAACGCTTCATTCAGCTCCCACAAATCAATGTCATCGACTTTCAGGTTGTGGCGTTCCAACAACCGCGGCACGGCGAAGACCGGGCCGATGCCCATTTCGTCAGGCTTGCACCCCGCGACAGCGAAGCCTTTAAACGTGCCCAGCGGATTGAGGCCACGCTTCTCGGCTTCCTTGGCTTCCATGACGACCGCCGCAGACGCACCATCGGACAGTTGGCTTGCATTCCCAGCCGTGATGAAGTTGCCGTCGCCGCGCACAGGTTCCAGACCGGCTAGACCTTCCATGGTGGTGTTCGGACGATTGCATTCGTCCTTGGTCACCGTGTAATTCTCCATGGTGATTTCGCCGGTCTCTTTATTTTTGACCGCCATCACCGTGTCCATCGGCACGATTTCGTCTTTGAATTTCTCCGCCTGCTGAGCAGCCGCCGTCCGCCGTTGGCTTTCCAAGGAGTATTCGTCCTGACGCTCGCGAGAAACGTTGTAGCGTTGCGCCACAATATCCGCCGTATCGATCATGGGGATCCAAATGTCCGGATACATGCTTTCCAGTTTTTCGGAGCGCACCACATCGCCTTGAGGCGCACCGCGCCCCATCAGCGAAATCGATTCCACGCCGCCGCCGATCGCGACCGGCACTTCATCGACGATCACGCGCTGCGCGGCCATCGCGATGGTCTGCAGGCCGGACGAGCAAAAACGGTTGACGGTGGTGCCGGACGTGGTCACCGGGCAGCCCGCCACCAGCGCCGCATTGCGCGCCACATTGGGGCCGCTGCCCGTGTCCGGACCGGCTGACCCGAAAATCACGTCTTCCACTTCTTCCGGATCGATCTTGGCGCGTTCGATGGCATGTTTGATGGTGTGAGCCGCCATATCCACGCCGGGCGTGTTGTTGAAACCACCCCGGTGGGACTTTGCCAGACCCGTCCGGGCCGTGGACACGATAACCGCTTCTCTCATTCGTTTCTCCTTTTTGGATATGAGATGGGCGGCACTGAAACCGTTGGCCGCCCGTTGTTGCGATAGGTGAACTTGTTAAGCGACTTCGAACAAGCCGGCAGCGCCCATGCCGCCGCCAATGCACATGGTGACCACCACGTTCTTGGCGCCGCGGCGTTTGCCTTCGAGCAATGCGTGACCCACCAGGCGCGAGCCCGTCATGCCGTAGGGATGACCGACCGAAATCGACCCGCCATTGACGTTGAGCTTTTCGTGATCGATGCCCAGCTTATCGGTGCAATAGAGCAACTGACTTGCAAAGGCCTCGTTCAACTCCCACAGATCGATGTCGTCGACGCTAAGGCCATTGCGTTCGAGCAAACGCGGCACCGCGAACACCGGCCCGATTCCCATCTCGTCCGGTTCGCAACCGGCAACCGCAAATCCCTTGAAGACGCCAAGGGGCTCGATGTTCCGCTTAGCAGCCTCGCCGGCTTCCATGAGCACACACGCCGATGCGCCATCGGAAAGCTGGCTGGCATTACCAGCAGTAATGAAATGCTCTTCGCCGCGTACGGGCTTCAGTCCGGCCAACCCTTCAAGGGTCGTGTCCGGACGATTGCATTCGTCTTTCGTCACCGTATAGGGCTGCATCGTGACCTCGCCCGACTCTTTGTCGGTCACAGCCATAATCGTTTCCATGGGAACGATCTCTTCGTCGAACTTGCCTGCCTGCTGAGCGGCCGCCGTGCGGCGCTGGCTTTCCAGCGCATACTCGTCCTGACGGTCGCGCGAAACATTGTAGCGCGCGGCCACAATGTCCGCCGTTTCGATCATGGGCATCCACAGGGCGGGATAGCTTTCCATGAGTTTTTCTTCGGTGATGTGGTTGAGATTGATATTGGCCTGAGTGAGAGAAATCGATTCCACACCCCCCGCAATCGCGACAGGCACGCCTTCATTGAGGATCCGCCCCGCCGCCATGGCCACGGTCTGCAGTCCGGAAGAACAATAGCGGTTGATGGTGGTTCCCGAGGTGGTGACCGGACAGCCCGCCCAGATTGCCGACAACCGGCCGACATTTTGACCGGTGGCTGCCTCGGGCAAACCGCAGCCCATCAAAACGTCTTCCACCTCTGCGGGGTCAATCCCCGCTTTGTCGATGGCATGTTTCACGGCATGCCCAGCCATAGCCGCCCCATGGGTGTTGTTAAATCCGCCCCGGAAAGACTTCGCCAATCCGGTGCGGGCGGTGGAAACGACCACGGCCTCTCTCATGAATTTGCTCCTGTTCGTGCCTCTGTTGAACTTTTCAGAGAAGCGTTAACACCTGTCCAACAAGAAGGCCAATGATAATATGTCAGCACAGATATGCGTTTTTGCTAAGCCTCTGTAATTTCTTCACAATCTGGTGAGAGGCTGGCATTTTGCGGCGATCCTGGCTGGTAACTATCCGTCAAATTTCATTAAGGGATTTACGGTTTGTCAACCATTCGGCCGTCAAATCGACAGCGCTATGGAGCACACACTTTCAGTCAGAATTTTGCAGGTCGGCCTGCTGTTTGTCTTGGTTGCCGCGGGCGTCGTGGAATCGGCGGGACCGAACGGCCTTTGGCGGTCCACGGTTAACGCTGCCGGTACGCCGGGGGCCGATCGCCAATTGAGCCTTCGCCACGAAGCGGTCCTGCACAACGCCCATACCCGTCTGGACCAGGCGATAGAAGACGGGGTGGAAAGCGCCCGCGCTGCCGATCTGGCGATTAAGAATCTGGACTGCTGGGAACGCGAATTGAAGGCCAAAGGCGAAACCGAAAAAGCGCTCGCCTGCAGGGAAGGGTTTGAATTCGCCCTCGCCGCCGTGGCCACGCCCAAGTTCTCCGTGACCGCGAGCCTTCGGGTCGGCGAACCTTAACACTTGGGCCATCGTCAAACTGCGCCAATACCTTGCCGGACACTTAACCGGCAGGGCGATCACAGGCGTTGGAAATCAACTTGCGTTTTTAAGTTAACGTTAAATCGCACCCCGTATGGTGCAGGCCATGACTGGGGATCGAAAAGACAGCGAATTTGTGTTGGGCACCGTCCAATTGGGCCTGCCTTATGGAGTCACCAATCAGGTGGGCATGCCCTCTCACGATGAAGCGGTAAAACTCATTCACCGCGCCATCGATTTGGGGGTCACCACCTTTGATACGGCCCGTTCCTACGGCACCAGCGAAGAGCGAGTCGGCGATGCGCTCACCGGACCGTATGAAGGGCATATCATCACCAAGCTGGATCCGTTGGAGGGGATGACGGATTCAACGCCTATTTCAACAGTCCGCCGTGCTGTCAACAGCAGCATACGACTGTCCTGCCTGGCATTGGCCCGGGACAGAATTCCGACGCTTACCCTTCACCGCGCAAAACATCTCACCGCCTGCAACGGGACCATTTGGCGCGAAGTCAACAAACTGAGAAGCCTGGGTAAGATCGGAGAAATTGGGGTCTCCGTTCAGTCGCCCGAAGAAGCGCTTCAAGCGTTGAGCCACCCGGAAGTGCGGCAACTTCAATTACCGTTCAACGTGCTGGATTGGCGTTGGCGAAATTCTGAAGTACCGGCCAAACTACGTCTGCGTCCGGATGTGAAAGTCCACGCCCGTAGCGCCTTCCTTCAAGGCTTGCTGCTGGCCGAGGATCTCGAGCTTTGGCCCATCATTGACGGTCTCGATCCCGGATTTGTCCGTGAACGGCTTTTGCAGGCCGTAAAGGAGTGCAATCGCGAGAACGTGCTCGATCTGTGCCTGGCCTTCGTTAAGGCGCAAGACTGGATCGCCGGTGTTGTGGTCGGTGCGGAAACGGAAGGTCAGTTGGAAAGCAATATGGACTTCTTCCGAACGCCGCCACTGTCCCCGGAACAGGTCGACCTTGTGACAAATCTACTGCCGACCGTGCCGGAAACACTGCTCAATCCGGCGCTTTGGCCTTCCATCCGCACCTAAACGCGGGTGGCGGCGGTACGCCTGTGGCTGGGTGAATTCCTGGGGTTTGTCAGGTGACCACACGCCAATACAACAAGCTTCATGATCTAAGCGGGCGCCGGGCCTTCATTACTGGTGCCGCAGGGCATTTGGGGGCTGCTATGGCGGCCGCTCTGGCCACCGCCGGTGCCGGCCTAATCCTGAATGGCCGCAATCATGATCGGCTGGCGGAACAACAACGCCAACTTCGTGCCGAAGGGTTTGATGCCGAGGTGGCGTGTTTCGATATCCGGGATACGGATGCGCTTACCTCTTACCTCAGCGGCGTTGAACGTCTCGATATTCTGATCAACAACGCCTATACCGGTCGCCCCGGCTCGCTTGAGAGCGCGGGAGACGAAGACTTCGCCACAGCGTTTTCCAGCGGCGTCACCGCTGCCTTCAATGCCACCCGCGCCGCCCTACCCGCCCTAAAACTGGCGGCCGACGCCACCGGCCATGCGGCCGTCATCAATATCTCGTCCATGTATGGGCACACCAGCCCCGACCCCGGACTCTACGGATCCAGCGGTCTGAACAGCCCACCCTATTACGGACCGGCTAAGGCCGGTCTGCTGCAACTCACCCGATATTTGGCCTGCCACCTGGCCGAAGACCGTATTCGCGTGAATGCCATCAGTCCGGGGCCGTTTCCGACCCTCCAAATCCAACAGGACAGGCCGGACTTCATCGACCGGCTGGCTGCCAAGACGCCGATGGGCCGCATCGGCCGCGCAGAGGAAATCGCCGGGCCAGTGCTCTTCCTGGCGTCCGATGCGTCCACCTATGTCACCGGGGCGAATTTGTGTGTGGATGGCGGCTGGACGTCCTGGTAAGCAACAGGGCAAAGGTCGTTTACGTTGAACACCCCCTCACTCAAAGTCCTTGGTCTGACCCACGGCGAAAGATTGGGCATGCGGCAAAGGTGGCTGAAATTCTGGGACCGCGTCGCCGAACCCCGGCGTTCGGCGGTTGATGAAAATGCGTCGGACTTTTACGTCAACAGTCTACTGCCCAGCCTGCGGATCTTTTACGGGCTGGACCAAAAGTCTTTAGCCAAGGTCCATGCGCATTTGGAATGGTTTAGCCTGCCCGGCGGATGGCCGTTGATCCGGCAAGGCGAAGTGGGACATTCCCTTTACATTGTCGTGTCGGGCGCGCTTGGCGTTTTTGTCCGCGGCACCGACGGCCGGACCGAGTTGGTCACCCAATTGTCGACGGGCGACGCGGTCGGCGAAATGTCGCTGCTCACCGGCGAAAAGCGCTCTGCCACGCTGACGGCCATTCGCGACACGGAACTTTTGCGATTGCCGAAAGAAGCATTCGACGAGCTCTCTCGTGAGTTTCCGGTTCTTGTTCACAATCTCGCGGAGATCTTGGCACGGCGCCTTGCCACCACCACCTCCGCCAAACGCACCGTTTTCCGGCCGCGCACATTTGCAGTCGTGCCCCTCAATAACTCCATACCGTGTACGGATTTATGTTACCGCCTAAACCGGTCATTCGCGGAAAACGGCGAACGCATTCCGGTGATCACCGCCGATGCACGGGACCGGCCGACGGAATGGTTCCATCAGATGGAATCGGACCACGAACACCTGATTTATCAATCGGAGTCCAATGATGGGGCATGGACACGCCTGTGCCTACGCCAATCCGACCGGATATTGCTTGTGGTACCGGCCAGCCAACACCCCAGCGGCAGCCCCCTTGAGCGGCTTTTCAAAGGCCAGCGCCGAAAGCGGCTCGAGATTGTGTTTTTTCACCAAGACACCACAGATGCGGATGCGGTGAGTGCATGGCTTTCCCTCTACCCCGATGTTTTTCACCACCATGTGCGCGCTGGTAACAACAAAGACATCGCCCGGTTGACCCGCCACTTCAACAGCACGGCGGTGGGACTGGTACTCGCCGGCGGCGGCGCCCGAGGGTTCGCCCATTTGGGGGCATTGCGGGCCATAAGGGAAGCCGGTGCCGGCATCGATATTTTGGGCGGCACCAGCATGGGCGGCATCATCGCCGCCGGTATTGCGATGGATTGGACGGAAGATGAATTGGTGGAACGCATGCGCGCTGCGTTCGTGGACGCCAACCCGATCAGCGACTACACAATTCCTCGTATTTCACTCGTCCGTGGGCGGAAAGTCACGGCCCTTTTGCGCGAACACTTTGGCGACACGAAAATCGAAGACCTATGGCGCCCCTATTTTTGCGTTTCGTCGAACCTCACCACCGGCCATGTCACGGTGCACCGCCGGGGACCGATTTGGCAGGCCTTGCGCGCGAGCGTGGCGATCCCAGGTCTTCTGCCGCCGGTTTCTTATAATGGCGAGGTCTTAGTAGACGGCGCCGTGATGAACAATTTTCCCGCCGACATCATGAAGGAGTTCGGCCGGGGTCCGGTGATCGGCATCGATGTGGAAGGCAATCAGTCCATTACGGCGCGGGAGATCGACGAACAAAGCGGCTTAGGGTGGCGCACCTTGGACGAAAGCCGGCGCGATGATCCGGGCATCATCAACATTTTGATGCGTGCCGGCACCGTCAACAGTGAGGCGCAAACGAAGCTGTCACGCCGTATGGTGGACATCTATTTCTCGCCAAATCTGGAAGATGTGGGCATTCGGGATTGGCACAAGTTCGACGAGGCCATAGAAGCCGGGTACACCCACACACGCGACGTCATTCAAGCGGTTGGTCCCAGGCTATTCTCAACCGTCCGCCGCTCTAAGACCGGCTACTGATTTCGATGGTCACATTGTTAGGGTCACGCAGAAATAGTTGACGTCGTGATCCATCCGGCGCTTCGAACCGCAGATACTTGACCTCGGCATTGTCCAAGCGCGCCGCCATCGCCTCCAGATCGTCCGTACGAAATGCAAAATGGTCGAGGGGACTTTGCGGTTCGGACTCGTGGGCCGCATCGCGCTCTACCAAATGCACAAGATCCTGTCCGCCCGCATAGAGCCAATAGCCCGGGAACTCGAAATTCGGCCGGTCGCCAACCGTCAGCCCCAAGACATTCACGAAGAAGTCTTTGGTTTCCTCAAGCTTGTCGGTGGTGATGTTGACATGATCCAACAAAGCGATGCTCACGATGGCCTCCTTAGGGGTTACGCGCTGCGTACTTTCTCATGGTTCTTGATCACTTCCGTAATAATGAAGTGTAGAAACTTCTCACTGAAGTCGGGATCCAGATTGGCCACTTCCGCCAATTGCCGCAAGCGCGCGATTTGCGCTTTCTCACGCGACTTATCGGCCGGCGGCAAGCCGAGTTCGGCTTTGTGCCGCCCAACCCTTTGGGTGACTTTAAACCGCTCTGCCAGAAGCAATACGAGCGCTGCATCGATATTGTCGATGCTCTCCCGGTAGGATGCCAGCACCGGGTCGTCTGCCATAACTCGCCGCTCCCCAAAGTTCGCCAAAAACCAAGGGCACATTTGTTCCCTCAAGACGGGCTTTGTCAAATCCGCGTCGCAGCAGCGTTAAATCTCGAAGACGTCGCCTTCGTCTTGTGACGGTGCTGTGTCATCGGCCCGCCGATAAGGGCCGGTGAAATTCGGGTCGTCGCGCCGGCGGCGGTCGGGCCCGAAATAGTCATCACACCGGATAAAAGGCCGAGGGCGAAGCACCATCTCCTCAATGCGGCGCAAAACACCTTTCGGGGTAATCGGCTTGACCAAGAATTCCGTAGCGCCGGCGTCACGCGCCCGCTCGACACATTCACGTTCCGCATAGCTGGTTACTAAGACCACCGGCAGGTAACAGATTTGCTCGTTACCGCTACGGATCTGTCTAACGAAGTCTATGCCGTCGTCGGGCGGCATCAAATAGTCGATGATCGCGAAGTCCGGAATGGATTTTTTCATATGCGCCGAGGCCTCGGCTGCATTGGCCGCCTGCCGGATACGCACAATGCCGAACGCCTTCAGCACCGCTGACAAGAGCGTCCGCATATGCTCGTTGTCGTCGACGATCAACGCTTCGAGTTCACCGAAACCTTTGTTCACGTCCCAACTACCCCACGTCTGGCTGGTATATGTTCCCGATCCCTAACATTCATGCGACGTCCTAAGGGCGAGCCAGAGTTTCTTGTTTCCCTTGATTCGGTTAACGAAAAGAAAACACAATAGTGACCCGACCGGTAAGCCGCACCCCCCTGAAATGACAGGAAGGCCTTGCGGGCGGCGAAAAAACCCTTTTCAGTGCCACAAGACCAACGAGAACAGTTCAGGAAGGACACAGAGCGAAGATGGCCATCGATTACGACCACATCATGTCATTGAAATCTGAAGGACAAGAATTTTCCTACGGCGACCGGGAAACCATGCTTTACGCCCTTGGTGTGGGTATGGGACGGGACCCGCTGAACCGCGAGGAACTGGCCTTTGTCTACGAAAAAGAGCTGAAAACCGTGCCGACCCTGGCCACGGTGATCGCCTGGGGGGCGGGGCCCATGCGGGACAGCGGCATCAATTATCTGATGGTGGTGCATGGGGAACAACGCTTGACGA
>JANQMY010000344.1 GCA_028279895.1 Alphaproteobacteria bacterium | reverse complement strand
CTTCGATGATCTGCGTGCCCGAAGCGTGGCGGTTGCCCAACACGCCCGGCAGTTCACCCTCGGCGATGAGTTGCTCGGTCAGGGCGTCCGGAAAACAGGGCGTTTCTTTCGGGAAATAGCCCCAGTCAAATTCTACCGGCAGCCCCATCATCTCCCAATGACCGCTGGGGGTGTCTTTGCCATAGCTTCTTTCGGCGGCGTAACCGTGAAGGCCCGTCACCTTCTGAGGCAGAGTAAGCGGTACTTTTTCGGGTGAGGCGTTTGCCGCGGCATGTCCAAGGCCCAATTCGAGCAAATGAGGGATATTTAAAGCGCCCTGGCGAAGACCGGCCCGATCGGCATTTCCTTTTGCGCAGCGGGCGGCGATGTGGAGGAACGTGTTCGCGCCCTCATCCCCAAATTTGGGGGCATCGTCTGTTGCACCGACGCCGAAGGAATCCAAAACTGCGATGATTGCGCGCATTAGGGGTGATCTTCTCAGATATTCACTCGATAATAGAACTGTGCCGTCAGATTGCCTGGGTTCCACCGGCAAGATGTGACTTTGCCGCAAATGCTAGGCGGTTTTGTTCGGATATCCCGCAATCTTAGGCGTTTGGCGCTTGGAAGTCTTGTCCAAGAACGCCTGATTTTGTTAACAAGAATAGCGCGGATTGTCACGAATTGGACAGCTGTCTTGCCTGGGCGCCCGATTTTGGGGGTTTTGGTGCTTTTTGGACGGCGGCGATCAGTGACAGAATTGAATGAAACACAAGCGTCGGCTCTGCCAGATTGGTATCCGCCGCATAAGAGCGCCGGGCGAAAAAGTGGAATCCGGTTTTTCGCGTTGCCGGCGCGAGCATCAAAGAGTCCGTAGCATCGGACGATTTGGATAAATCGCCCGATGCTGTAGACGGGCCGTGAACGAGCGGGGGCAATGTCACCATGGGAGCCAAAGCGAGTGTAGCGCTGGACGTAGGGCGTCGTCCCGCGCGTGGCGAAACCCGGAAATCCAGCAATCAGGAAGCTGGTGAGTGGGTTTGTCAGGAGATTATGGACGCGATTCTAGAGCAGCGTCTCGCCCCCGGCACCAAACTGGGCGAGGAGCTGCTGGGAGAAATCTTCAATGTCAGCCGCCCGGTGGTGCGTTGGGCTCTCAACAAGCTGACCCATGACAATGTGGTTGAGTTGCGCCCTCATCGGGGGGCGTTTATCGCGCGGCCGACCGTCGAACACGCTCAACATGTGTTTGAAGCCCGACGCGTGATCGAGCAGGCGGTCGTGGCGGCCTGCGCAGAGAAGGCGAGCCGCCGGGATTGCGAGCGCATCCGCCGTCATATCGAAATGGAGAACGATGCGGCACGGAAAGAGCAGAGGGGGCGTTGGATCCGCCTCACAGGCGAGTATCACTTGGTGCTGTCCGCGATTTGCGGCAATGAGGTTTTGCACCGCTTCCTCGAAGACCTGGTGACCCAAACTTCACTTATCATCGCGCTCTATGGCAACAATGCCGGCAGCATTTGCTGTAGCGACGATCATGCTCATCTGGCCAATGCCATCGAAGCGGGAGACAAGGCTGAGGCCCTACGGTTGATCAACCGGCACTTGGAAGACTGCGAGGCCAATCTTCAAATCGAGGATCAAAATCCCGACGAAGATCTGCGCAGCATCTTCTCGCATGTGACCCTCAAGCAGCCCACCCTGTCGTAGGAAATCCCGCGTGACCGTCAACGACACAGCACAAGCATGCGCAGCGTATGTTCGCAAAGCGCACGCAGGGCCCATGCCGACCACGGCCATTATTTTGGGAAGTGGCCTGGGCGCCTTTGCCGACAGCATTGATGCCGCTGCTACAATTCCCTACAGCGACATTCCCGGTTTTCCCCGGTCGACGGTCGCCGGCCATGCGGGCCGCCTTATCGTAGGGGCGGTCGACGGGGTGCCAATTCTGTGTATGCAAGGGCGCATGCATTTGTATGAGGGCTATTCGGCTCAAACTCTGGCCATTCCGATTCGGACTCTCAAATTGTTGGGTGTCGAAACGCTGGTGTTGACCAATGCGGCAGGGGGCTTGCTGAAAGATAAGCCGGCAGGGTCCTTGATGGTCATCGAAGACCACATCAATTTTTCGGGGGCCAATCCCTTGATCGGCGAAAACGACGAGTCTGTCGGTCCTCGTTTCTTCGATATGTCAAATGCTTATGACCGGTCGCTACGCCAGAGCATGATGGCGGTCGCTCAACAACAGAACATCGACGTCTTTTCCGGCATCTATGTTCAAGTCGCGGGCCCCAACTTTGAAACCCCGGCCGAAGTCAAAATGTTTGCCGCCATGGGCGCGCATGCAGTGGGTATGTCCACCGTACCGGAATGTCTGGTCGCGGTTCATTGCGGCATGCGCGTTGTGGGCGTATCCCTGATCAGCAATCTCGCCGCGGGGATTTCAACCAACCCTTTGTCTCATGAGGAAGTCTTCGAGGAAGCGCAGAAGGCCGAAGGTCGTTTCACCAGGCTATTGGTGTCTTTTCTTAAAGCCAAAAATGAAGACGTGGCAGCGGGTCGCTAAAGCGTGTCGCGCAAAAGTGGATGCCGGTTTTGCGCAAAAGACACGCGAAAAACAAAGACATAAAGCATGTCGAGTGAATCCGATTAAACGAGAAAGGCTTTAGGACGTCTTTGCATCCTCGTTTTCCGACTGCGATGTTGGCTCAGATGGGCGCTCGTAACGCTCGACGAGTACCTTAAGACCGCGCAGTAATGGCATGGTTTTATTGTTATTTTTGTTTTGAGTTGCCGGGTCTTTGAGATAGCGAAGGGCCGTCACATGGCAGTCGATGCTTCTCGTGTCGTAGGTTTTATTTTCGATGAGCCGATACATGAGTTCGCACAGACTGTCGGCCGCGGCAGTGATCATCGGATAATCGAAGTTGGTGCCGAGATCGCGTATCTGTGCCGCTTGGCGATAGATCTCATTCAACCGGTCGGGCGATTCGCCGCCCTCTTCATGGGCCTGCTCAATCAAGCGCTGAAGCTTGCCAACGTCTTTCTCGAGCCATTCGGGATACGCCCCGCGCAAACCGTCAATGGCCGAGGCTGCTCCGTCAACGGCTGAATCCCGCGATACGCCGCCTGGCTTCAGAGCCATTTCCGAAAGTCGGCTTTTGACGGCAACGACTTTGATGCCTTCGGAGGCGCCGGACGGATGTTTTGCGTGTTTTGCCATGGCGGTGTCCCTCACTATTCCATCAAACTGTCGATTTGATCTTGCGACATTGCGGGGCCGGATGCGTCTGGAGCGGGCTCGTCCAAGTCATCCTGACGGCGGCCGACCCCGTCGGGGAGTCCTTCGATTTTGAATCGGCGGTCCGGTCCGAAATAACCTTCCGTTTCGATGAACGGTCGGGGCGATTTGGCGACCCAATGCAGCCGGTCGAAAAGTATTGTTGGGGATACCGGTTTGGCCACCACCATGTTGGCGCCCGAGTCTCGCGCGCGGAAAACATTGTTTGCCTGGGTATGGCTGGTCAGGACGAATATGGGCAGAGTTCGGTTATCCAGTGAGTCATTCTGGCGGATTTGCTTGGTTAGATCGAATCCGTCCAGTTCCGGCAGGTTTACGTCGCACAACAGCACGTCAATTTTCTGTCTCTTGACGATGTCCAAAGCATCGGGGCCCGATCTGGACTCGATAATCCTCTCTGCTCCAAAATTCCTTAGGATGCGTGCGACGAGCGTTTGGAAGTTCTTGCTCGAATCGGCAACCAGAATATTGAGCTCTCGGAGGTTTAGCGACGCGCTCGCCATAAGCTGTGACCGTCTCGCAAAATGGGCGGCTTTGCGCCGCCGTCTTAATTTCGGTCAGACGAGTATGGAATTGCCGAGTAAAATATTGCTGAACCGTTTTGCGGGCACCCGCAGCCCGAATTCCTCTATGGTTAACGAACCATGAGGCAGGCTATGGGCACGAAAAGGCAGTGCCCCGTCAGCTGAGACTGCTAGTCGGTGCCGCCATTGACGAGTTTTGGGTATACCGGCGACATTTCATGGTTGTGGGCATCGCGCGACGCCTCTTCGGCCGCCAGCTCAAGATTGAGGTCCCGTTTTACGTCCGGCTTTAAGTCAGAACTCTGCAACGGGCCCGGAAACTGTTTCTCCGCCACATCGCGCACATAGTCGGAGGCGGCCTGGTGAAGCTGTTCCGCCAAATTGAGATAGCGGCGTGTATGCTTGGGCACGAAGTCCGAATAAAGACCGAATAGATCGTGGAAAACCTGTATCTCCGCATCGCAGTCCGGACCCGAGCCGATACCGATCGTTGGGATCGACACACGTTCCGTGATGATCGCAGCCAGCGAGCGGGGGACCAACTCTAAGACCATCGCAAAGGCGCCTGCTTCTTCTAGGGCCAGTGCGTCTTCAATCATGGCTTTGGCGGCGTCGATGTTCTTGCCTTGAACCCTCGGGCCGCCGGTGGCGTTTGTGGATTGCGGGCAATAGCCGATATGACCGCAAACCGGGATGCCCGCATTGACCAGTTTTGCGATGGTGGGGGCCATTTCCTTGCCACCTTCCAGCTTCACGGCACCACAGCCGGATTCCTGCATCAGCCGACCGGCATTTCTCAAAGCCTCTTCCGGTGAGACTTGATAGGTCATGAAGGGCATGTCACCCACCACCAAGGCCCGTTTGGCGCCGCGCGTCACCGCCGCTGTGTGGTGGATCATGGCATCGAGAGTGACGGGAAGCGTCGTGTCGTGGCCCATAACCACCATACCAAGCGTGTCGCCCACAAGGATAAACGGTATGCCCGCCGCATCCACGATCTGCGCTGATGTGTAGTCATACGCAGTAATGGTGGCGAACCGCTCTTTCTTTCGCTTCTTGGCGATCAGGTCTTTGGGGGTAATAGGACGATCGGTCATGGCGTTAACGCTGCCCTGTGAAATGAATGACGATGCCCGGAAGGTAGGGGAGCAACACCCATCAGTCAATGCTTAGGAAAGTTGTATTGCTATAAGTTTTTTCTTATATATAAATCATGACCCTTGAGGATCTGAAGATATTCGTTGCCGCCTGCGAGGCCGGAAGCCTTAGCGCTTTGGCCCGCCAACTGGGTAAAACTCAGTCAGCGGTCAGCCAGCATATCAGCCGGCTCGAAAAAGAACTCGGTGTGCCCTTATTGGAGCGCAGCGGACGCGGTATTAGCCCGACACCGGCAGGGGAGGTGTTTCGCGACCTGTCCCTTGAAGGTCTCGATGCGATCGAGGTGGGGCTCAAACGGGTTCGGGAGATACGCGATGGCGAAGTCGGTACGCTGACCATCACGACCGGCGGTACCACTGTGCGGCACTTTCTCCGGAACACCATTGTCAGGTTTCGAGACCGCCATCCGTCCGTGAACTTACGGTTTCTTCCGGCCTCCAGCACACGCCGGTGTTTCGACATCTTGCGGCTTGAACAGGCGGACTTGGCATTCGTCACAACAGGCGAAACGGTTCGGGGAATCGATGAAAGGACGGTCGTGCAACAACAGTTGTTTTTGTTGACGGCACCGGACGATCCATTTGCCAAACGCAAATCTTTGTGCCTCGCAGATCTTCAGGAAATTCGCTATTTGGGGCTGTCGGCCGGAACATCGCACCGCGATGCGATCCAGCAAGCGGCTTCCGAACACGGCGTGATCCTCACGCCGGAAATCGTGTTCGATGATTTCGACACGGCCAGCGTTTTTGTAGAATTGGGCATGGGGCATGCCATTGTTCCGGCCGTTCAAGCCCATAATTTTGCAGCCAATGGCGCCGTCGCGGCCGTGCTAATCAGCGACCTGCCGCCCGTGAATGTAGGGTGGGCTTATCGCCATGTGGCATATCTAGCGGCTCCTGCACGCGACTTTATGCAAGAATTTGAGCAAGACCTGGAAGAGATGAAGCAGCTTCCAGGCGTGAATGTTCATACCCTCGAGAGCTGACAGAGTCGGCTAGGGCATGATCATTTTTCACGGAGATATAATCATGCCTATGATTCGCTATTGGTTGCGCCTGCCTGCGCGAAGCCTAAGCTTCGCCCTGCGGGCCATAGCCCTTCGGGCGACGGGTCGTTCGGCGAAGGCAGGCGATCGGACGGTTAACCGGAGTCCACCCTCCGGTCGAGCCGGAGGGCATGCTTAACCTGATCGCGCTCTAGCGTGTGTGGCCGGTGGTGCGTGCGGCCCAGTAGTCACGGACGAGAGTTAAATCCTCGACCTTGTCGACGTCGATCGCTGCTTCCGCGCGGGAAAGCACAACCGGCGCCGCGGTTACGTCGAGCTGATGACCAATCTTACTGAGCGCCTTCTCGAGAGACCAGCAACGGCCAAGCAGCGACACCATGAGAGTCGGGCCGAATACACCAGCAAGCCGCCAGGGTTTTTTGCGGAATTGTTCCGCACGCCGCCAAAACCGAATGGCTTCGAGACCTTGTACTGTGCGAACCATGAACAGGTTACATCCGCAATACGCCCCGTCGGCGAAGCGCAAAAAAGTGCGGCGGGTGCCGGGGAACACGGATTGCACAACCGGGCGTGCCGCCAAGCCTACGAGGATATCTTCCGTGCGGTCCAGCGCCCGCTCGCAAAACTCGTCCACGATTTGGGGGGCAAAAAGGGCACTGTCCGCTGTGGCGATAAAAAGTGGAAACGGGTCGTCCAAGCGTTTCACGGCTGAGAGCACGGATTGGGCGGGACTGCGGTCCGCTGAAACCAGCGTCAATTGACCAGCACGCCTAAGGGCGTCCACCGAGGAAAGTGTTGCCAATCCGCTCTCCGGTGCATGACAGAGGGCGATCCGGCCCCCATATCGAGACGCTTCCAATGCGCAGAGCACTCTGTCTAGGATGGTTTGGCCGTCGATTTCCGCGAGGCATTTGTGCGCAACCCCCTCATGCAAAGCAACAGGGTCGTCGGCCCGCCGATTACCGGCCAGCACAAGCGTCGTTACGTTTTCAGGGGCGGCCTGCATGGGCCGGTCTACTGCAGCGACTTTTGAAAGACCCGATATGTTTTATAGGGCTTGCACCCTGTGCTTTCGATGATCTTCCGTACACCGTAGTTTTCTTCGAGAACCCAAGAGAGTTCGGCTTGGTCTTTTTTTCCCACATTCCTCGAATGCACCATGTCGATAATGATCAGCGACATGGCTGCCCCCATCCACGACTTTTGATATTTGCGCCGAACGCCCATGAAAGGCAGGCGTGCGGTCCTAATTTTCTTCGTCAGAATGCGATAACCCAGTTTGGCCCAGCCGAAAGGAAGCAGCCGGCCGTTGAGATCGCGAATTGCTTCGTTGATGTTCGGGATGGTCAAACCGAAGGCCGCCGCTTCGCCATCGACCTCAATGATGCTTACATGTTCCGGCTCCAGGAGTAGTTTGAAGTCGGATGCGAGCTTCTTGATTTCCGCTTCACTGAAGGGCACGAAACCCCAATTGTCCCACCAGGCATCGTTGAAAATGTTGATGATTGTACGCAGTTCGTTGTCGAAGTCTTTACTGTTCAGTGAGCGGACAGTAACTTTGGGATTGGAGGACAGGCGGTTAACGATGGCGCGTGACCGGTCGTTCAGACCGTCCACATTCACGTCGAAATCATAAGCAATGGTATCGACCGCCTTGGTGTAGCCCAGGCGCTCGAGTTGCGTCCCGTAATAAGGGAATGCATGTCCCATCATAAGAGAAGGGGGGCGATCAAAACCTTCCACCAGCAGCCCTACCTCGTCATTGATGGAAAAGCTCAGCGGCCCGACGATCTTCTTCATGCCGCGCGCCTTAAGCCATTCTTCTGCCGTCTGCATCAATGCGCCGAAGATTTCGGGATCGTCCGTCCCTTCCAAGAAGCCAAAATGGCCCGCATCGTCTTTGTGGCGTTCCAATGACGCCTGATCGACTTGGGCGCTGATCCGGCCGACAGGAACACCGTCTTTGTACGCGATCCAGAGCTGAACTTCCGCGTGGTCGAAATAGGGGTTCTGCTTCGGGTCCAGATGGCCTGCCCGCTCAAACAACAAAGGCGGTACCCAATTGGGGTCATTGGCATAAACGGTCCAGGGCACACGGATGAAGGTCTTGCGCTGGGCTTTGTCGGTGACCGGTACGATTTGAACCGATTGGGTATCGGCGGGGGCAGGGGGCGCGAGGGTCAAAAGAGCTTCCTAATTATTGTTTTTGGTACCACGGGCAAGTTGGGGCCGTTGCCCGGCCTTCACTCATATCTTGGCGGGCCGTGCGAAAACAAGGGGCTTCCGAAGGGGCTGGCTGCATTCTACAGTCCGGCGGATGATCGGGAACGGTGAATCGAAACTGCGGGCCTATCTTTCGGTGGAGCTGGCGCAGCCCGTTGCCCCCGCGGTAATGGCGGTGGCCGACGCGGTGCTGGCGCGGCACCCCAAAGGTGTTGCAGGGATCGTGTTTTATGGGGCTTGTTTGCGGGAAGAGGTCATCGCCGATCACCTGATCGACTTCTACCTCATTGTTGACAGCTTCACCGAGATCTATACAAGCCCCCTCGCCCGGATGGGCAATTGGATGGTACCGCCCAATGTCTACTACCTTGAAACGGCTTTCGAGGGCCGCACGGTGCGTGCAAAATATGCCGTTGTGAGCAATCGTCAGTTGGCAGGTCAAACAAGTCGGCGCAGCCATCACGCAACGCTCTGGGGGCGGATGAGCCAGCCGTGCCGGTTGGTTTATGTGCGGGATGATGACGCCCGCACAAGGTTCGAAACCTGTTTTGTTTCGGCGTTGCGCACATTTTACCATGCGACGCTGCCTCTGATGCTGGGCGAATTCTCAGCGGAAGCTTTTTGGCAGGAGGGGCTGCGCCGGAGTTACCGAACCGAATTTCGTGCCGAAAGATCTGGTCGACAAGCGTCGCTCTATGCGCCGTTTGCGGAGCGGTTTGGGCAGGTACTCGGCTTACTCGCCAAAGAAGATGACGGCGTGGTTGCGGCGGGTCCTCTGACATGGCGCCATACGCCCAGCAGGGCGGCGCGCGCGTTTGCGAAAACACGGTGGCTCGAACGGCGGGTCGTCGGGCGATTCCTTCAGGTGTTTCGGCTGGGGAAGGCCGCATTCACCTTTGCCAACGGGCTCGACTACATTCTGTACAAGATTGAGAAGCATTCGGGCGAGCGGGTGGAGGCCACCGATTGGCAGCGCCGCCACCCTTTGCTGGCGGCACCCGGTTTGGCCTGGCGTCTCTATTGGCGTGGCGGTTTTCGGTGAGCGTGGCGGCGCGCAAAGGCGCTAGGGGCGATACTTGTTGACGTCTCGCTTCACGGCCGCATAGGCCTCGATGATTTGATCAACTTCTTCGGGCGAATGGGCGGCGGACATGCTGGCCCGGAGAAGGCACTCGCCTTTCGGCGTCCCCGGCGGGATCGCAAGGTTCACGTAAACCCCTTGATCGAGCAGCAAGTTCCAGCAGCGTACCGCGGTCTCTTGGTCCGGCATCTCGGCGCTGATAATCGGGCTGACTGTGGAACAAAGCTTGAATCCCAGCTCCGACAGTCCGTCATGCAGGTGCTTCGCATTACGCCAGAGTTTCTCTCGCAGTTCCGGCTTTTTCTCGATGTGATCTGCGGCGGTCAGAACGGTGGCGATGGTTGCCGGTGAAATGGAGGCCGTGAACATATAAGGGCGGCTGGCATAGCGCAAATACTCAGCCTTCGGATGATTAGACGCGCAAAACCCTCCGATCGAACCAAGGCTCTTGCTGAACGTGCCCACCACGAAATCCACATCGTCCGTGACGCCGTCCTGCTCGGCGAGGCCGCGTCCATGGTCACCATATACGCCGACGGAATGGGCTTCGTCGACATACAGATAGGCTTTGTGTTTCCGTTTAACGTCGGCGATTTCCTTCAACGGGGCCGTGTCGCCATACATGCTAAACAGCCCTTCCGTGATGATCAGTTTGTTCGAGTCTTCGTCGCCGAGGCGGGAAAGCCGTTTGTCGAGATCTTCCGGAGAGTTATGGCGAAAACGGACGACCGTGGCACTGCTTAGCGCGCAGCCGTCATAGATGCAGGCGTGGCAGTCGGCGTCGATGAGAATGGTGTCGCCCGCGCCGGCAAGCCCCGCAATCGTACCCAGATTGGCCTGGTATCCGGTTGGGTAGATAATGATTGTCGGCAAATTCATCATTTCACTGAGCTTTTTCTCAAGCTCCTTATGTCCCTTGAATGTGCCGTTGGCAATGCGCGATCCGGTGGTGCCGGTGCCATACTGAGCCAGTGCGTCCTGTCCGGCTTTTATGCTTTCCTCGTCGAATGTCAGGCCCAGATAATTGTGCGAGCCGGCGAGGATCGTCTTCTTGCCGTCGATGACCACCTGTGTGGGGGATGAGATGTCTTCCATCTCCACGCCAAACGGATTGCGCCCTAGGCTGACGATGGACTCGTAACGGTCCGGCAGGTTGTCAAACTTGTCGAATAAATCCATCTGGCTATTTCTTTTCCAAAAGTTCGTGGATCGCAGACACAAGTTCGCCGATGGTTCGAATTTCAGCAATCTGGTTCATCGAAATGGAGATGTCGTAGGTGTCTTCGATTTCCATGATCATGTCGAGGACGGCAACCGAGTCGATCTCTAGATCCGCGGTAATTTCCGTGCTGTCGCCAAGTTCCACATTGTCTTTGTTGAACGGTTGCAACAATTCGCAAA
>JANQMY010000544.1 GCA_028279895.1 Alphaproteobacteria bacterium | reverse complement strand
CGCAATGGTCAGTACTTCGCATTCATCGGCCACCGTCCGCGCCAGCAGAAACCCCACAAGAGCGGCCTCTTCATCGCACCTTCCCGCCTCGCGTTTGGTGGCTAGCCACAATTCAACCCCCGGCTGCTCGCAAAGCGCGTCAAACGCGCTTTGCGGCCATCCTTGTGAAAAAGCAGCCGCATGAAGCGCCGTTACCTGCGGCAGGAATGCGCGAAGAGCCGGAACGGCGGCGATTTCAACCATTGTCTTTCCGGAGTTCCTGCGCAAAGCGCGACGGCGTCTGCGGCTTGGCGTCGGGCGGCCGAAGGTACAGCGGCCGGACAGGCATGCGCCCCTCCGACTCCGGCGATCTCGCGGCAATCCGTGCCACATCAACCGCATTGGGCTGGCGCGCGGTCGGATCGATCACCAGCCCCTCCGGTACTCCGGCACCGCCAAGAAGCTCGGCCCCGCTGCCGAGAACCAATATCCGACGCCGCCGAGGCTGCAAGCCCGCGAGGTCACGGGCGGCATTGGCCGGCGGCATCGCCCGGGGCGCCAACAGGGGCACCAAAGCTTCATCGAAAACCTGAAAATAGATCTGCCCCCGCCGGGCATCGACGGCCACGGCCACCGTATCGGTATCGGTGCCGGCAAAGTCGGCCTGCGCGGCCAGAGCATTTAACGTGGAAACACCGAACAAGGGCTTGGCCGCCGCAAGCGCCAGAGCCTTAGCCGCGGAGAGCCCGACCCGCACGCCGGTGAAGGTGCCGGGACCTATCGTCACCGCGAGTCGGTCCGCCTGGCGTATCCGAAGGCCCGCTTCTTCCTCGACCGCCGCCAAACGGTCCATCAGCACCTCGGCATGTCCACGCACCATCAGCTCAAAGCGCATGGCAGCGGGGCGGCCGTCCACAAGACACGCCACGGAACAGGCGCCCAGCGCCGTATCAAAAGCGAAAACTTTCATCTAGAGCGGCGGACAGTGAAATGGAACCGCAAACGCTTGCGGAGCCATTCTACAGGATTTGGCAGGCGTCATCGAACGCCATGCGCGGCGACCGCTCGAAGAGGCCTTTCGGATCGCCATGCCCGATCGCGCAAAGGAAATTGGATTTGACCTTGCCGTCCGGGAAAAACTCCCGGTCGACACCGGCATTGTCGAAACCCGACATGGGCCCGCAATCCAGACCCAGGGCCCGGGCCGCGATCATCAAATAGGCGCCCTGTAACGACCCGTTTCGGAAGGCCGTGGTTTCCGCGACCACGGGATCGCCGGAAAACCAGTCCTTCGCTTCTGGATTATGAGGGAACAGTTCCGGAATTCTTTCATAGAATTCAAGGTCATAGCCAATGATGGCGCAGGCGGCTGCTGTGCGGGTCTTTTCCGCATTGGTGCCCAGCACGTGCGGCACCAGGCGCTCCTTTGCGTCGGGTGAGGTCAGGAACAGAATGCGCGCGGGCGAACAATTGGCCGAGGTCGGTCCCCATTTCATCAAATCGTAGACCGCCCGCAACATGGTGTCGCTGACCGGCGTGTCCTGCCAGGCATTTTGGCTTCTGGCCTGACGAAAAATAATGTCGAGGCCTTCGTCGTTGACTGCTTTGCCCACACCACCTCCCCGAGCGTCGTTTACCGTTGGGTTCGCGCTGCTGGGTTTACTACACCGCCTCGACCGCTGTCACCTCGGGAATGTAATGGCGCAACATGTTTTCGATGCCGTGCTTCAACGTCATGGTCGAGGAGGGGCATCCGGCGCAGGCGCCGCGCATACTGAGGAATACGGTGCCTTCTTCATAGCCTTTAAACGTAATGTCGCCGCCATCTTGAGCGACCGCCGGCCGGACCCGCGTGTCCAGCAACTCCTTGATTTGTGTAACGATTTCGTTGTCCGGGCCGTCATGCGCCGCGTGCCCGTCGGACTCAGCCGTATCCTCACTCAAAAGTTCCTGTCCGGAGACAAAATGGTCCATAATCGCCCCCAGGATGGCGGGCTTCAAATGTTGCCATTCGCCCGCACCCTTCGTGACGGTGATAAAGTCCGCCCCGAAGAACACGCCGGAGACGTGTTCGATGTTAAAGAGCTGGGTCGCTAGAGGAGACCGCGCCGCCGCTTCGGCATCGGGAAAATCGATGGCACCGGTCCCCAAAACGTCCCGGCCGGGCAAGAATTTGAGGGTTGCGGGGTTTGGGGTTTCCTCGGTCTGGATAAACATGGCCCTATGCTCCATATGTGCTCAGTTCAACGAAAGACGGCTGGCGGGAATATAGATGGATCAGCGATCGGATAAGATCAAGCTCACGGCGGCGCCTGACGGCAGCGACGCGGCTGATTCGGCGCTGGGAAGCCCCGATTCCCAAGGCCATGTGTGGTCCCGCCATGAACTGGCGTCCTGGTTGGCCGACCATGCGGGCTTGGCTATGCGGCCGACCGAACTCATCAGCACCTTGTGCGAGCGGCTGGTTTCTGCGGGTTTTCCGGTCTTCCGGGTCTATGCCACCCTGCGCGACCTGCATCCACAGATCATGGCACGCACCTTCGTCTGGCAACGGGGTGAAGCGTGCCAAGAAATTGATCGATTTTTCGATGAGATCAATTCGCGGGCATATCTGGAGAGCCCGGTCTATGCGTTGAACCAGACCGGCGCCTCGGGCTTTCGCCAGCGCTTGGACGTACCGGGCGAAAAACTGCCGTATCCGGTGCTTTATGAAATCCAAGCCGCCGGCGCCACGGACTATGTGGCCATGCCGCTTCAATTCACGGACGGCTCGCGCCATTTCTGGTCCTGGTCAACCGACGCCCCCGGAGGGTTCACGACCGACCAGCTCACATTTCTCTACGATCTCATGCCGCTCATTTGCCTGCGGCTCGAGCTCGAAAACTCGCAGCATGTGATGCAGCATCTGCTGGAAACTTATTTGGGCGCGGATGCCGCCCGCCGGGTCATCGGCGGATCGATCCACCGGGGCGAGGGCGAAGAAATCGACGCCATCGTTTTCTTTTCGGATCTGCGTGGGTTTACCCGGCTGGCGGACTCGTCGGAGCCACGCGACGTGGTCAAAGTGCTGAGCGCCTATTACGAATCGGTGGCCACGCCGGTTCAGGAGCGCGGCGGAGATGTGTTGAAGCTCGTGGGCGACGGCCTGCTGGCCATCTTTCCGCTGAAACAGGATGAATCGGATGCGGATTCCATGGGCTGCCGCGCGGTAAGCGCTGCCCGGGACGCCACGAAACGGTTATCCGCGGTTGGGTCCGAGCATTTGCCGGACGGAGTCGCCGAATTGCGGGCGGGCATCGCCCTTCACAAAGGGAAAGTCACCTACGGCAATGTGGGGGCCCAAGACCGGCTGGACTTTACGGTTATCGGACCCGCGGTGAATGAAGCCGTGCGCGTCGAGCAGTTGAGCAAACGCCTTGAGAAGCCCGTCTTGGTGACATCGGCCTTCGCCAATTTGGACTGCACCACGGATCTCTTGTCGCTGGGCTTTCACGCCCTGCGCGGGGTGCGCGAACCCAAGGAAATCTTCACACTCATCGATCTGTAGGGCCTCAGGCCAACACGTCGATCGCTTCATCCGTCAGCGTGCCGGGCACGATGGTCACCGGAATCGGAAAGGCGCCGGTGGCATCTTTCGCCAGCAAGCTGACCAGCGGACCCGGCCCTTCCTTATTGGTGGCCGACCCCAATACCAGAACCGCAATGTCCCGGTCGTCGTCGATCAATTTAACGATCTCTTCCCGGGTCTTACCTTCCCGGATGATGACCTCGGGAATACAACCGGTGGCCGCGTTCACCTCGCCGGCCAGCTCGTGAACCAGATTTTCGGCTTCCTCGAAGGCCTCTTCCCGCATGCGCGCTTCCACCGCCATCCAGTGCTGAAAGTCTCCGGGGACGATAACCCGCAATATCGTGACGTGACCGCCGGTATGGGAGGCCCGCCGGGCGGCGAACCGCAGCGCCACGCGGCATTCGGGCGAGTTGTCCGCGATAACGAGGAATTTCCTCGAGCGGGAGGAGCTGGTGTTCATAAGCGCATGCTGCCACTGACGGCCGAAATCAGCAAGCGGAAGACCCGCACCGGCCTAACGCACAAATCCGACAACGTCGTACACCTCGCGCAGGATGGGCGCCGCGATCGCCCGCGCACGCTCCGCCCCATGGGCAAGGGTGCGGTCGATCTCGGCCGGGTCTTTCAGCAAGCGGTTCATTTCATCCGTCAGCGGAACAAGTGTCGAAACGGCCAACTCGGACAGCGCTTTCTTAAATTCCGAGAACTGGGCACCGCCATATTCCGTAAGCACGTCGTCGGCGGATTTGTCGGCCAACGCCGCGAAGATCGACACCAGATTCTCCGCTTCCGCACGACCTTCCAATCCGGCCGGTTCCGACGGTAGCGGTTCGGGGTCGGTGCGCGCTTTCCGGACTTTCAATGCGATGGCATCCGCATCGTCGGTGAGGTTGATGCGCGAATAATCGGACGGGTCCGACTTGGACATTTTTTGCGTGCCGTCCCTCAACGACATGACCCGCGTGGCCGGCCCGGTAATGAACGGTTCTGGCAGCGGAAAGAAGTCGGGCACTCCATAGTCGGTATTGAATTTCTGGGCGATATCGCGTGCCAATTCCAGGTGCTGCTTTTGATCTTCGCCCACCGGCACGTGGGTTGCCTTGTATGCCAGAATGTCCGCGGCCATTAAATTGGGGTACACGAACAATCCGGCGCTTGCATTTTCCCGGTTCTTACCGGCCTTCTCTTTGAACTGGGTCATGCGGTTCAGCCAGCCGATCCGTGCCACGCAATTGAACACCCAGGCCAACTCCGCATGGGCCGAGACTTGGGACTGGTTGAAGACAATATGTTCCGCCGGATCGATGCCGGCCGCGATATAGGCCGCGGCCACCGACCGAATACTGTCCCGCAGCTCCTTCGGGTCCTGGAACACCGTGATGGCGTGCATGTCGACGATGCAATAAAGGCAAGGATATTGGTTCTGGAGCCTGATCCAGTTCCGAATGGCACCGAGATAGTTTCCCAAATGCAGATTGCCCGTAGGCTGCATTCCGGAAAAAACCAGGGGCGGATGGGTGCCGTCGGCAGAGGCCATGTTTCACTCCAAAACGTCTGAGTGCGTCAAAATCAAGCGGGCGTTATCTCTCGCAGGTCAAACGAATGCAAGGAGAAATCCGGCGTAAGGCAGGCCTTAATCGCTGCGCGAGAGCGCGCCTCGAAGTTCGGAAACGGTTAATGCCCCCACCGCCATCGCCGCGGCACCATAGGCGGCCAGGCCGCTTGCCACCAACCCGATCAGGCTCGCCCACCGCATCGCAAAATCGCCGTCAAAACCGGGGGCAAGCCAGATCGAGGCGCCCCACAGCACAGTGCCCATCAGGCCGGACGCCAGCAAAATACGGGGCATCTTGGCCAACAGCCGGTCGTCGGCGCGAAAATGGCCAAGCTGATACAGCCGAACCCCCAGCAGCACCGCATTGGCCCAGCCCGCAAGCGACGTGGCGATGGCGATCCCCAGATAGCCAAGGCCCAGCGGAAAGAACAGGATCAGGCTCGCCACCACATTGAGGCCGGCATTCACCATGGAAAAATAGAGCGGTGTTTTGGTGTCTTCCCGGGCGAAGAAGCTCGGCGAAAAAATCTTGATCAACACGAAGGCGGGCAGGCCGAAGGCAAAGATTTGCACCGCCAAGGCCACTTTGATCGCGGCGTCGGCCGTAAAGGCGCCGCCTTGAAAAAGCACACTCACAATGGGCAGCGGGATCACCGCCAGCGCCACCGCCGCGGGCACCGTGAGCCCCATGGAAAACTCCAACGACCGGTTCTGGCTGTCCAACGCCCCCGCTTCATCGCCGCCGCGCAGGCGCCGGGTGATTTCCGGCAGCAGCACCACCCCCATCGCGATCCCGATCATGCCCAAAGGCAGCTGATAAATGCGATCGGCAAAACCGAGCACGGCACGGGCGCTTTCCTCGAAGGACGCAATCGCATGCCCGATAAACAGATTGATCTGGGTGATGCCTCCGGCAATCGCCCCCGGGATGCCGAGCTGTACCAGGCGGCGCACACCGGGCGTGATGTGCGGCCGGGGCAACCGCAAGGCCATTCCTTGCCGCGCGCATCCCCACAACAGCAGCAAGAACTGCAAGGCACCCGCCAGCGCCACGCCCCACACCAAGGCATGGCCCGGCGTTTCCACATGGGGCGTCACATAGATGATGAACACGATCAGCGTCACATTGAGAAGCACCGGCGCCGCCGCGGCAATTGCGTATCGCCGGAGCGAATTAAGCACCCCGCTGAGCATGGCCGCGAGCGACATGAACATCAGGTAGGGAAAAGCGATCCGTGCAAAGAGGGTCGTCGTGTCGAACTTTTCCGGGTCGTCGGCAAAGCCGGGGGCAATCACATAAGTAAGCAGCGGCATGGCCATCTGTGCCAGGATGGTGAGCACGACCAGCACCAGCAGCAAAACGCCCAGAACCTCTTCGGCAAATCTCTTGGCCGCCGCCTCGCCATTTTCCTCGAGCTGGCGGGAAAACAGGGGCACGAAGGCCGCATTGAACGCCCCTTCGCCGAACAAGCGCCGAAACAGGTTGGGAAAAGCAAAGGCCGCAAACCAGGCATCGGCCACCGTGCCCACGCCCAGATAGCGGGCAATCAAGATGTCCCGGACGAATCCCAGAATGCGGCTTGCGCCCGTCCAGCCGCCAACCGTGGCAAAGGATTTGAGCAGATTCATTCAGCCGCCTTTTTACGGCCCTTTGTGGCAGATTTGAGGGGTTGTTTCTGCGGCGTCAGCGTGTCCAGCAGGGTCGATTCGATATGGGCGATACGTTGTTCATGCAGGATTTTGAGGCCATAGCCGTCCTTGACGTAGAACACGTCCACAGCCCGTTCGCCATAGGTGGCGATCCGCGCCGCACCGATGGTGAGGCTCAGCGAGAACAGGGCGCGGGTCAAATCATGCAGCAGCCCCGGACGGTCGCGGCCGCTTACTTCGATGACCGTGTAGGTATCCGACGCCGTGTTGTTGATCATCACCTCGGCTTCCACCGTAAACGCCTGTTGGCGGCGGGCAGCCTTTTTCTGGGCCATCAACTCATCGGGCCGGACTTCCCCGCGAAGGGTCCTGCCGATCGTTTTTTCAAGCCGGCTGAGCCGACCGGCATCGTCAAAAGCTTTGCCGTTTTGATCCTGGACCGTGAACACGTCCAAGGCCATGCCCTGATTGGTCGTAAAGACACTCGCCGATGCAATATTGGCGCCCGCGACCGCAAAGGCGCCCGCCAAGCGGGAGAAGAGCCCGGGATGGTCGGCCGTGTAAACCGTCACCTCCGTCGCGGACTGAAAAGCATCCGGTTCGGTTTTCACCATGAGAAGCTCGCCCGAGGCTTCCACGTCTCGGATCCAAGTGGCGTGCTTTTCGTGCACGTCGGTATCGAGGCTCAACCAATAGGGGTCGTAATGGCGGTTGAGCGCCGTATCGCGTTCTCCAGGCGGCCAAGACCCGAGGCGTTCCGCCAGCTTGTTCTTGGCGGCGGCGACCCGTTCTTTGCGGCTCACCGTGGAATGGCCGCCCTGCAAAACCGACTCGGTTTCGAAATAAAGTTCCCGCAACAATTGGCCTTTCCAGCCGTTCCAGACGCCCGGACCCACGGCCTTGATGTCGGCCACGGTGAGGATCAGCAGCAGCCGCAACCGTTCGGGGCTTTGCACCACATCGGCAAAGTCGCGCACGGTCTTGGGATCGGAGATATCACGGCGCTGGGCACAGTCGCTCATGAGAAGGTGTTGGCGCACCAGCCAGGCGACCGTTTCGGTCTCGGCCGCCGACATGCCCAAGCGGGGGCATAGGTCGCGGGCGATCTGTTCGCCTTCTTCGGAATGGTCCTGTTCGCGCCCCTTGGCCATGTCGTGCAGCAGCACGGCCATGTACAGGGTTTCGCGGCTTCGGATCTTCGTCACCAATTCATCCGCCAACGGATGTTCGCTGCCAAGCTCGCGCCGTTCGATACTGGCCAGAATGCCGATGGCGCGGATCAAATGCTCGTCCACCGTATAGTGGTGGTACATATTGAACTGCATCATGGCGACGATGCGCCCAAAGTCCGGGATGAAGCGGCCCAGCACGCCGGCTTCGTTCATTTGGCGTAAGGCGCGTTCGGGATCGTTGCGGCTGCACAACACTTGCAAAAAGATTCGGTTGGCTTCGGGGTCTGCCCGCAGTGCATCGTCGACCAGGCGAAGCGACCGGGTCACTTGGCGGAGCGCATCCGGATGGATGAGCACATCATGACTGTCCGCCAACTGGAAAAGGCGCAACAGATTGACGGGGTCTTTGTCGAACACCTTGGTGTCCATAATGGAAACCCGTCCGCGTTCGAGCACAAAATCGCCGACCTTCTGGCGGCGGCCGAAATTCGGCAGGATTTTGCTCCAGCTCGGCCGTTTCTTCAGATTGCCCACTTCCAACCCGGCACAGAAAATGCGGGTGAGGTCGCCCACGCGCTTGGCCATGAGGAAATAGTGCTTCATGAACCGTTCGACGTCGCGCAAGCCGCCGTGGGAGGTATAGCCCAGCCGCTTGGCGAGTTCGGGCTGCACGTCGAAGGACAAGCGTTCTTCCGCCCGGCCCGTCAAGAAATGCAAATGGCAGCGTACCGTCCAGAAATAGGCTTCCGCCTTCGAAAAGCGCTCATATTCGGTGGGCGTGTAGACGCCCCGCTCCACCAATTCAGAACTATGTTCTACTTGGAACAGATATTTGCCGATCCAAAACAGCGTGTGCAGGTCGCGCAAGCCACCCTTACCGTCTTTCAGGTTCGGTTCGACCAAATACCGGCTTTCGCCACTGCGCCGGTGCCGCTCGTCCCGTTCGGCAAGTTTCGCTTCGACGAAATCTTGCCCGGTGCCGGCAGCCACAATCTGGCTGCGGTAGCGTTGCAATAGCTCCTCGAAAAGATCTTTGTCGCCCCACACATAGCGGGCTTCCAAGATCGAGGTGCGAATGGTCATGTCACGCTTAGACATGCTGATGCATTCGTCGACCGAGCGGGTGGCATGGCCCACCTTCTGGCCTAAGTCCCACAGGAAGTAGAGCATGTATTCAAGGACGTTCTCGCTCCAAGGCGTTTCCTTGTACGGACGGACGAACAGCAAATCGATGTCCGAGCCCGGCGCCAGCGCGCCGCGGCCATAACCGCCCACGGCGATAATGCTCAGCCGCTCCGATTCCGTCGGATTGTGCAGCGGATAGACATGCCCCACCGTGTAATCATACAGTATACGGATGATTACGTCCTCAAGCACCGACAGATCGCGCGCGGTGGTCATGCCATCTACGTCGCCGGCTTCGAGGCGGGTCCGCGCATTTTGACGCCCCTGATCCAATGCCGATTTGATGAGCTCTAAGACCTGCGGCCGCGCCTTTTCAGGATTGAAGTCGAGCTGGCCTGCCAA
>JANQMY010000523.1 GCA_028279895.1 Alphaproteobacteria bacterium | reverse complement strand
GATGCGGCGCCCCGTATAGAACAGCAAGTTGGCCTTTTGCTCGCCGATCAGCTTGGGCAAACGATAGGTAAGGCCGAAGCCCGGATGAAAGCCCAGCTTGACGAAGTTGGCCGCAAATCGCGTCTCTGGGCAAACCACCCGAAAGTCGGGCACCAGCGCCAGGCCGAAGCCGCCGCCGATGGCCGCCCCTTGAATGGCGCCGACCACCGGTTTTTTGTTGCCGTACAGACGAACCGCTTCTTGATATAGGCTGCCGCTGTTGCTGGACTGGCCGTCCGCGGTCTTCATATCCGCATCGTCGTCGGATGACTGAAAGTTCGCGCCCGCGCAGAAGTTCTTGCCCTCTGCCGCCAGCACGATGGCCCGGCAGTCTTTTTCCTCGTCCAGCATGTCGAACGCATCCGCCAGGTTCTGTATGAGCACGTGGTCGAAAAAATTATGCGGCGGCCGTTGGATTTCCACCGTGGCCACATGGCCGTCCATCGTAATTGCGGCATCGCCGATTTTCTGTTTCATGATTGTGTCTTCCTGTCCGTTATCGTTCGCCGCGCAGGACGCGCCGTGCGACCACCATTTTGTGAACTTCCGTCGGCCCTTCATACACCCTCTGTGTGCGGATTTGCTGGGCCATGAGCTGTAGGGGCAGTTCCTTGGTCATCCCCATGGCGCCGAAAGCCTGCATTGCGTTATCCAGCACTTCAGACGCCATTTCCGTGCCGTAGACTTTGATCATCGATGCCTCGGTGCGGACCGGCTTGCCCGCGTCTTGCTTTGCCGCGGCATCTATCACCATCAGGCGGCAGGCGTGAATTTTGGTGGCGGCATCGGCGATCCACCATTGGATGGCCTGTCGATTGGCGAGCGGTTCGCCGAAGGTGACCCGGTCTTGGGCGTGCTCGCACATCATGTCGAGCGCCCGGCGCGACATGCCGATGCTCCAGGCGCCCATTTGGAGACGCCGTACGGTCAGTCGAAGCTGCATGGGCGCAAAGCCCTGACCGACTTCGCCCAGCACTTTGCTGTCCGGTACGCGGCAATCTTCAAACACGACCTCATAGGTGCGCTGCCCGCCCAACATGGGGATTTCCCGCGCCACCTCGAAGCCGGGTGTGTCCCTGTCGATCAGGAAGGCCGTGATGCCGCCTCTGGCGCCGAGTTTCGGATCGGTCACCGCCATGGCAATGGAGAAATCGGCCTCTTTCGCGCGGCTGATCCAGATCTTTCGTCCGTTGATCACCCAGTCGGAACCGTCTTTGACAGCGCGGGTCATCATGCCGGCAGGGTCGGCACCGGCGCCGGGTTCCGAAATCACGATGGAAGAAATGGTTTCGCCCGCGGCATAGGGCTCCAAATACTGCTTGCGTTGTTCCTCGTTGGCCGTGGCCAGAAGCATATGCAGATTGGGCGAATCCGGGGGGAAGTTGAACGGCACGGCCGTCCGTCCCAATTCTTCGTTGATCGCGGCCAGCGCCACATTGGGCAAATTGGCGCCGCCCACTTCTTCGGGCACGTCCAAGCCCCAAAGCCCCAGCTCTTTGCACTTTGCGTGCAGGGGGGCGAGTTCTTCGGCGGTCAGGGCCGCCGGTTCCCCGCGGGCATCGCGGGCCAGCACATTTGCTTCCAGCGGCATCAGTTCGTTGTCCACGAACTTGGCCACCAAATCCTTGAGCATGCGGTGCTCTTCCGACAGCTCGAATTCCATCGTTCACCTCGAATGGGGGGTCTTTATGCCCCTTTGTTAACCGTTCACGTCCATCTCGGAGATGGGCGCATGGGGTAGATCCAGTTTTGCGAGTCCACCCGGCCGCCCGCTCCCCCAATGACGATTTTGGCCATCCACCCCCAGGGTACCCTTATCAGGTGGATGGGACGGGGGAGCGGGCCAGCATGGCCGTCACAACACGCCAACATATCAGCCGCGGCGCGCTCCTCAAAATGGGATAGCCGATCGGTGTGCGGCGGCGTTTTACTCGCCCATAAAGGGTGCTATGGTTCGGAGCAGTATGCGTTGCGTCCGTTTCAACCTTTGTCGGGGATGAATTCAATGAAGCGAGTTACGATCGGCGTGGCCACTGTGGGGGCAAGCCTGATGCTGGCGGCGGGGGCGCAGGCGCAATCCTGTTCCACCTATGGCACCCAAACCTATTGCTCCGACGGCACCAGCTACAGCACCTACGGAAATACGACCTACGGCTCGGACGGTTCCAATTACAGCACGTATGGCAATACCACTTACGGCTCGGACGGCTCAAACTATAGTACGTACGGCAACACGACTTACGGTTCCGACGGCTCCAGTTACAGCACCTATGGCAACACCACCTATGGATCGGACGGGTCCAGTGCGAGCTGTTATGGGAATA
>JANQMY010000506.1 GCA_028279895.1 Alphaproteobacteria bacterium | reverse complement strand
GACCTGACAATGCCCTCTTCGTTCAGCGAATTGGCGAATTCTTCAATGGCATCCACTGTGGCGTTTGCCTCGGAAAACTCTTCGTCAAATTCGTCTTCGTCGTCGTCTTCACCGTCTTCCTTCGGCATAGGCACTTCAAAGTCCGGCGGCAAGTTGGCGTCCAGAAGACCGGCCGCTTTGAGTTCTTCAAGCCCCGGCAGATCATCGATCGCGGCGAGACCGAAATGGCTCATGAAGTCGTGGGTCGTGCCATAGGTGACGGGCCGCCCCGGCACCCGGCGCCGGCCGCGCGGACGCACCCAACCAACTTCCATCAATACATCCAACGTCCCTTTGGACACCGAGACGCCCCTGATTTCTTCGATCTCGGCTCGGGTAACCGGCTGATGGTACGCAATGATCGCGAGAGTCTCGATCGCGGCCCGCGATAACCGCCGCTGCTCCACTGCATCCTTCTGCATCATGAACGCAAGATCGGCAGCCGTCCTGAAGGTCCAATACCCGTCGACCGAGATCAAATTCACGCCTCGGTTCTCATACAGTTTTTGCAACTGCTCAAGGAGGGACGGTATGTCGATGTCTTCGGGTAAACGCGAGGCAATTGTGTCTTCGTCAAGCGGTTCCGAGGCAGCGAAGAGAAGAGCCTCAAGCATCCGCAAATGCTGGGCCTGATCGGGAAACAATTGAGTCACGTTTGACGGGGTTCCTTCGTCTTCGGCTTCTGTGTGTTCAACGGATTCGGATTGCGGGTCCATGGTCATCGTCGGATGTTTCCTAGGCCTGATCGTTCGCGAGCGGCGGAGTCTCGGTACGCTTTCGAATATAGATGGGTCCAAACGGGTTTAGTTGGCGCATTTCAAGATGGCCGTCTTTGACGAGCTCAAGTCCTGCTGTCAGCGAGCTTGCCAGTGTCGTACGGCCATTTTCAAAACCGATTTCCGCCAGCAGCAGTCCATCCAACCGGCTCCAATCGGTAATCTTGCCAAGCATACTCTCCAGGCGTGCGCGTGCTTCTTCAACGGCCAGCACCGGCGCGCGGACAATCTGCATCGTTTCACCGGTACGTCGGATGCGTTGGTCCGCATAGGCCTTGAGAAGGTCGAAGATCGTGTCCGAATATTCTGTGCGCCGATTAATGCGAATGCCTTCGGGCATGCCTCGCCCAAACACATCCCGCCCCAGCCGGTCCCGTCCCATAAGGCGAGCGGCCACGTTCCGCATCGCCTCCAGGCGCTGAAGCTGAAAGGCCAGCCGGGCCGCCAGCTCCTCGCCGCTCGGGCCTTCTTCCTCTTCGGGTTCCGGAAGCAGCAGCCTGGATTTCAGATAAGCGAGCCAAGCTGCCATCACCAAATAGTCGGCCACAAGCTCAAGCTTGCGGGCCCGTGCTTCCTCGATGAAACGCAGATATTGGTCTGCCAAGGCAAGGATCGAGATCTTCTTCAGATCCACCTTCTGAGAGCGCGCCAAGACCAGCAAAAGGTCGAGCGGCCCCTCAAACCCATCGACATCCACAATGAGATTGGCAGGGTCGGTATTCGGCTCGGCAGCCCGGTAATCCGGACCTTTCGGATCCTCGAAGCTTGGTTCCATTCGTTACAGAAGCTCTCTGTTGGGCTTCACTTGCCTGTGTTTTGGCCCCACTTGGGTGTGAAGCTCTCTTACGCAGTTGACGTTGTTCCCCCTCTTCCGTCAAACCACGGGGGTTGTCAATCTTGACAATAGACCAGCCTGCGAGAGGGTTCCGAATCATCGGGCCAACCGCACCTCCGCCGAGAACGGTCGACCTCCATTCTCGCTATTTCACGATGATGCAGTCTTGGCCTTGTTGTTTGAATTGCGAACACAAGTTTTGTGCCTCGCCCCGTCCCTCCAAGGGTCCAACGCGCACACGGTGGTATATGCCTCGGTCTCCCAGATCGACGGTCTGAATATCGGGTTCGAACTGCGAGACGAGCGGGCCGAATCTGCCTTCAAGGCCGCGCCACGCCACCATTGCATCGTCCCTTGTGCGCACCGACGTCACTTGCACAAAATGTGGATCCTGGATAACGGCGGACGGCTGTTGAACGCGTGCCGTCAACGTTTCCTGGGCCTCCGGTACGGCCTCAAATTCTAGGGCGGGTTCGGCGGCTTGAGGTGTTTCCTCGGTCGGCGCAGCTTCTGCGGTGGGCGCCGTGGAAGCCGATGGCACCTCAGCGACGGGCTCGGCTGGCGGCGGTGACAAGGCGGTCTGTGCAGACGCCGCCGCCTCCGGCGCCGGTTCAGCGTTGTTCGCCGCCTGCTGCTCAATCAAGTCGGTCAACGCCTCCTGGGCGGTCGCCACATCGATATCGGTCGGCGCGACTTCCTCCGGCGTTTGGGACGGTGCTTCTTCACCGGCTGGGGCCGCACCCTCAGGCACCGCCGCAGTCTCGGGCCTTACCATGGGCTCTTCCGGCGGCGGCAGAAGTTCTTCCGGCTCCTCCGCCTGCTTTCCGCTAATGGCATCAAACACGGTTTTGTCCGTATGCGGGATCTCGATGCCCCCACGGTTTTCCGGAACCGACTTGGCCGGCGTTGTTTCGGCACGAATGATTTGCGGTCCACCTCCGGCGCCCTCGCGCCGGCCGAATTCTACCCCCACATAAAGCACGGCCAGCAGAGCGGCGAGGGTGATCAGGGCAATGACGATGACGATCGGGCCGCGTTCGTTGTCGTCGTCTTCTTCGTCAAACGGATCGATATAGTTGTCGTCCGACACGTCGTCGTAAGTGGCTTTTTCCGGGTTTGCCATTTAGCGCATTTCCTTCACCGGCTTGACCCCCAAAATCCCCAGTCCAATTGCAATGGTTTGTGCCACCGCCAAGATAAGGCCGAGTCGTGCTTTTGTCAGATCCAAGTTGTCGCTGAGCACGAATCGAAGGTTTTCATTTTCCTTGCCTTTGTTCCACAGCGCATGAAACTCCGACGCCAAATCATATAAGTAAAACGCGATCCGATGCGGCTCGTGGGCACCGGCGGCAGTCTCAATTGCTCGCGGGAACGCCGAGATCTGCTTAATCAGCCGAAGTTCCGAGTCGTCCTTCAGCAACGAAAAATCACCGTCCGAAAAATCATTAGGCGAATCGTCCAAGCCTGGCAAGACTTCGCCGGCCGTCCGCATGACGGAATGAACCCGCGCGTGGGCGTACTGTACATAGAATACCGGATTGTCTTTGGATTGTTCGGTTACTTTGGCGAAATCGAAGTCGAGCGTCGCATCGTTTTTTCGATAGAGCATCATGAAACGCACCACGTCAGGCCCCACTTCGTCGACCACATCACGCAGCGTGACAAAATTACCCGCCCGTTTCGACATACGCACCGGCTCGCCATCGCGGAACAGGCGCACCAATTGACAAACCTTAACGTCGAGGGCGGCGTTCCCGCCGGTGATCGCTTTCACCGCGGCCGACATGCGCTTGATGTACCCCGCATGATCGGCCCCCCAAACGTCAATGAGATTGGTGAAACCCCGCTCATATTTGTTCAGGTGATACGCGATGTCGGACGCGAAATAGGTATACGAACCGTCGGACTTTTTCAGAGGGCGATCCGTGTCGTCGCCAAATTGGGTGGCACGGAACAAGGTCTGGGCGCGAGGTTCCCAATCGTCAGGCTGTTTACCTTTTGGCGGCGCCAACACGCCTTCATAGATCAAGTCGTCTTTTTCCAAGGTTTCAACAGTGTGGCCGATCGCGCTCTTCCCACCCGGCGCCTCATGCAAGGTCCGCTCTGAAAAGAACACATCATGCTCGATGCCCAACGCCGCCAGATCGTTCTTGATCATGTCCATCATGACCTGGACGGAGGCTTCCCGAACGATCGGCAGCCAGTCGTTCTCGGTCATGCTCTTAAGGGCGTCGCCATGGGTCTTCGCGAGTTGCGTCCCGACCGGCACCAAATAATCGCCGGGATAAAGTCCCTCGGGAATCTCGCCGATGTTCTCGCCCAGAGCTTCCCGGTATCTCAGAAAGGCAGACTGCGCCAACACATCGACCTGAGCCCCCGCATCGTTGATATAGTATTCCCGGGTAACGTCGTATCCGGCCGTTGTAAGAAGATTGGCCAACGCATCGCCGAACACTGCCCCGCGGCAATGCCCCACATGCATGGGGCCTGTGGGATTGGCCGAGACATATTCCACGTTAACTTTTTCGCCGCCGCCCATACTGCTTTGCGCGAAGGCCGATCCTTGCGAGAGGATCTGCGACAATTGCTCGTGCCAAAAAGCGTCGTTCAATTTGAGATTAATGAAGCCCGGCCCGGCAACATTCGCATACTGAACACCCGGCGCTTCTTCCAAAGCTTTGGCCAACAGTTCGGCAATTTCGCGTGGCGGTTTCTTCGCCTGCTTGGCGAGCACCATGGCGGCATTGCTGGAAAGGTCGCCATGCGCCTCGTCTTTCGGGGCTTCTACCTTAACATGTTTGAAATCAAGGCCGGCGGCGAGCAGACCTTCGCGCTGAAGAGCTGCGAGGCGATCCCGAATTTCTGCGTCGAAATGCTGAAATGGATTCATAAGCCGTATTGGTGTTCCACGAAAATGTCAGTTGGGCGGCGTCAGCTCAAAGAGCCGGCGGTGCTCGTGATAGGCAAATCTGTCCGTCATGCCGGCGATGTAATCGGAAACCGAACGGGCGATCTCAGCGGGCGGTTGCTCCCCAAAACGCTCGCCCGGACCGTGTGGCATCAAAGACGGCGTTTCCAATAGCAGATCGAAAAGATCCCTGACAACGCGCTTCGCCTTCGCCATCATCCGATTGACCTTATAGTGCCGGTAGAGATTATCGAACAGGAAGGTCTTCAGCGCCTGGTTGTTCTCGATCATTTCATCGCTGAAGGCAACGACCGGCTGCGACGCGTGGCGCACATCGTCCGCGTGTTGCACATCCAGCCTGTCTAACCGTTTGCGCGTTTCTGCCAAAAGATCGTTTACCATGGCCGCGATGAGCCGGCGTACCGCCTCATGAATAAGCCGCCGGTCTTCGATGCCGGGATAGGCATCCATGACGGACCGGAAGATGTCCCCCACCAATGGCAAAGCAAGCAACTGGTCAAGGGAAATGGCGCCGGCCCTCAAACCGTCATCGATATCATGATTGTTGTATGCGATGTCGTCGGACAAGGCGGCAATCTGCGCTTCTACTGATGGATAGGTGTCCAGCGCCAGATCATGGCGTCGGTTGTACTGGGAGATGGCTTCGGGAATGTCGGCGGCCGGGCGCCCGGCACCCATCAGGGGACCGTTATGCTTCACCAGCCCCTCCAGACATTCCCAAGTCAGGTTAAGGCCATCGAATTCGGCATATCGCTTCTCCAGCGATGTCACGAGGCGCAGCGCATGGCCGTTGTGATCGAAACCACCATACTCTGCCATGCAGGCCGCCAGCGCGTCCTCGCCGGCGTGGCCAAATGGGGTATGGCCCAAATCATGCGCAAGAGCGACCGCTTCGGTCAGGTCTTCATCCACCTGGAGCACCCGCGCAATGGAGCGGGCAATCTGGGCAACCTCTAATGAATGGGTGAGGCGCGTCCGGTAGTGATCCCCTTCGTGGTAGACAAAGACCTGGGTTTTGTACTGAAGGCGGCGAAACGCCACGGAATGTATGATCCGATCGCGGTCGCGCTGAAAGCCGGTCCGGGTTACTGCCCCCGGTTCATCGAACAAACGCCCCCTACTTCGCTCGGAAAAACACGCAAATGGCGCATAATTCATTTGAAATGCCCTCTTTAATGGCAATTCCTTAACCGCTCCGGCAGTTTCTTCTACAATGCCGAGATTCTGAGGTGCATATACACCAATTGACACCCAAACTCTGGTAATTAAATACCAATCTCAGTTACTGAGTATCCAGCGCGATAAGGGCCAACTCGATGGACACCACTTTGGACACCCCGAAAACCGCCGATGTCACGGTCAGCGACCGCGCGGCGAAACGAATCGCCGAGATCATCGGCGCAGAAGAAGGCAGCAAGATGTTGCGCGTCTCGGTTTCCGGGGGCGGCTGCTCCGGCTTCCAATACGGCTTCACATTGGACGATACCAAAGCCGATGACGATCTGGTAATTGAAAAATCCGGGGCGACGGTTCTGATCGATTCGGTATCCCTCATGTATATGGAAGGATCCGAGATCGATTTTGTGGACGATCTGATCGGCGCGGCCTTCCAGATCAATAATCCGCTGGCACAAGCTGCCTGCGGCTGCGGCACCTCGTTTTCGCTTTAGAGCGGACGACTCCTGCTCCGATCATCAAAGCAGCCCCCAACCGGTCGGGCGACTTTTTTGTGACCGCTGTTTCGCTTAGATTCCGCCTAAACCGTCTTCCGAGACATTTTGGCGGAGGCCAGCCAGCATGCAGAATGTTCAACGCTACGCGCCTTGGGCGCTTTCCATTTACATTGCGTTGATCTTCTTTCAATCGCTATACTTCAAGTTTCAATCAGCGCCTGAAAGCACATTCATTTTTCAAACAATAGAAGACTGGATCGGCCTTGCCTTCTTTGAGCCGGGGATCCGCTACATCGTCGGTGTGGCCGAACTGATCTTTGGCGTCTTGGTCTTAATTCCGTCGACCCGCATCGTTGGGGCCATTGGCGCGCTATGCGTCATCTCAGGCGCCCTCTTCTTTCATCTGTTCTCGCCGCTCGGCATTTTCGTACAGGGGGACCCCACGCTTTTCATTATGGCCGTGGGCGTACTTCTTTCCTCCGCCGGGCTTCTTTATTTGCTAAGAGAAGATTTTGAAGGCCTTCTCAGAGATCTTGGCCTTCGTTGATCGCAGACTGAGGCACCCAACAAATGAAGATTGCAAGTTGGAATGTGAACTCCCTAAAAGTCCGGCTGCCGCATGTGCTGGATTGGCTCAAGGAATCCGGGGTAGATGTGGTCTGCCTTCAAGAGATCAAACTGGTCGACGAAAAGTTCCCCACGGCGGATTTTGAAGAAGCAGGCTACAATGTCGCCGTACACGGACAACCCACCTATAACGGCGTTGCCATCATCTCCAGGTATCCGCTGGAGGATGTAAAAATCGGCCTGCCGGGCGACAAATCCGACGATCAAGCCCGTTACGTGGAGGCCGCAATCTCACACAAATCGGGCAGCATTCGGGTAGCATCGATCTATTTGCCGAACGGCAATCCTGTCGACACAGACAAGTATCCCTACAAACTGAAATGGATGGAACGCCTTCGGCGCCATGCGGAAAAGATGCTGGCCAAAGAGGAAGCGTTTGTGCTGGCCGGCGACTACAATGTCATTCCGCAGGCGGAGGACGTTCACGACCCCGTCGCCTGGAGCGACGATTCACTTTTCCGGCTCGAAACGCGTCACGCCTTTCGCCGCATCGTCAATTTGGGCCTGACCGACGCTTTTCGTGCCTGTCATGCAGCGCCCCACCAATACACATTCTGGGATTATCAAGGTGGCGCTTGGCGGAAGAACAATGGCATCCGCATCGACCACTTGCTGCTATCGCCCCCCGCGGCAGATCTGCTGAAAGGATGCGCCATCGACAAACACGTGCGCGAATGGGAAAAGCCGTCCGATCACGTGCCCATTTGGTGCGATCTGGATATTGCCGCCTAGCAACCTCTATTCTGTCGCCGTCAGCTCCAAAATCAGGGTCGCCGCCGTTTCGCTGGCTTCGTCCAGAACCGAGGGCTCGATTTTTGCCTGCCATTCCTCGCGCAGCGCGACAATGTCTTCGCGCGTTTCCGAGGACGCATTGTTTTCCGCAATGGTGAGCCACGCATAGCCCAAGGCCTGGTCTTCGGGAGCTACGCGGTTCCCGAGATAGAGCTGACCAAGTTTCGCCTGGGCACGGACGACGCCGTTGCGGGCCGCCATCTCGTACCATCTGAAGGCATAGTCGATATTGGGCTCTGTAGCACCATTGTCGCCGGTTTCCGCGATATGGCCGAGATCGAGCTGCGCAATGGGGTGTCCGTCGATGGCGGCCTCTTCGAGCCAATAGAGTACCTTGTAGTAATCACGTTGTACGCCGGCGCCAGAGCGGTACATGGTCGCGAGTGCGACCTGGGCTTCGGTATGCCCTTGAAGTGCCGCCAACTCGTAATATCGGGCCGCGAGCGACAGGTCCCGGTCGGTCCCCTGCCCCCCGAAGAGCATATTGCCAATATAGAACTGAGCTTTGGCATCCCCCCCGGACGCGGCCTTTAGAAAATGCCCATAGGCCTTTTCGAACTGGCCTTCGGAATAGGCATTCAATCCTTCTTGCGTCTCGACGGAAGAGGCCGCTTGGATCGGCGCGACCGCCAGAAGCGTGCCTAAAACGCATGAAATCGCGCAATGGATTAAATGTCTGCGTAACACGTCACTTCCTCGGCGCCTCCGGGATGGGTTATGGCGCCTTTGCGGGCCGGTCCCACCGTCTGAGCGTACTTCCATAGCACCCCAGACTTAAAGGAAGGTTGTTTTGGTCGCCAGGATTTAAGGCGTTCGGCGAATTCCTCCTCAGAAACATCAACCGACAGCGTGCCGGCGTCCGCATCGATCGAGATGATATCGCCATCCTTCAACAAACCGATCGGACCGCCCTCCTGCGCCTCTGGCCCCACATGACCGATACAGAAGCCGCGTGTCGCGCCGGAAAAACGCCCATCGGTGATCAACGCAACCTTATCGCCCATCCCCTGGCCATAGATCGCGGAAGTGGTGGCAAGCATTTCCCGCATGCCGGGGCCCCCTTTGGGTCCTTCATAGCGAATGACCAGCACCTCACCTTCCTTGTACTGACCTTTTTCGACAGCTGCGAAACAGTCTTCCTCACAATCGAAACAGCGGGCCGGACCCGTGAACTTCACATTTTCCATGCCGGCCACTTTGACGATCGCCCCATCCGGCGCCAAGTTGCCCTCAAGGCCAACCACCCCGCCGGTGGGCGATAGCGGGTTGGTCACGGACCGGATAATTTTTTGATCTGCGTTCCAGCTCACCTCGTCAAGATTCTCTGCGATGGTTTTGCCGGTGACCGTCAAACAATCCCCGTGGATGAAGCCACCTTCGAACAACGTCTTTAGCGCAATCTGCACGCCGCCGACCTCATAAAGGTCCTTCGCGACATATTTGCCGCCGGGTTTTAGGTCGGCAATATAGGGCGTCTTCTTGAAAATTTCCGCCACGTCGAAGAGATCGAAGTCGATCCCGCATTCGTGGGCAATGGCGGGCAAATGTAGCGCGCTGTTGGTCGAACCGCCGGTGGCCGCCACGATCGTCGCCGCATTTTCGAGCGCCTTCCGTGTGACGATATCGCGTGGCCTCAACTGATTTGCAATCAACTGCATAACCGCACTGCCGCTGGCTTCCGCATAGGCATCGCGACTTTCGTAAGGCGCCGGGGCGCCGGCCGACCCCGGCAAGGCCAGCCCAATGGCTTCGGACACGCACGCCATGGTGTTGGCCGTATATTGACCGCCACAGGCCCCTGCCGACGGGCAAGCAACGCATTCCAGATCATGGAGTTCATCTTCGGACATATTACCGGCGGCATGCTGCCCCACCGCTTCGAACACGTCCTGGACGGTAACGTCTTGTCCTTTGAATTGGCCGGGCAGGATCGAGCCGCCATACATGAACACAGAGGGCACATTCAAGCGCACCATGGCCATCATGAGCCCGGGTAAGGACTTATCGCAGCCCGCAATCCCCACCATAGCGTCATAGCAATGGCCGCGCATGGTCAACTCGCAGGAATCGGCAATCACATCGCGGGAGACCAGGGACGATTTCATGCCCTCATGACCCATGGCAATGCCGTCGGTGACGGTGATGGTGCAGAATTCGCGTGGCGTGCCGCCAGCCTCCTTCACACCGACCTTGGTGGCCCGCGCCTGACGCATGAGCGCAATATTGCACGGCGCGGCTTCGTTCCAACAGGAAACGACCCCGACGAAGGGCTGATTGATCTCCTCCTCGGTGAGGCCCATGGCGTAATAATATGAGCGATGGGGCGCCCGCTCCGGGCCTTGCGTCACATAGCGGCTCGGCAGCTTCGATTTGCCAAAGGTCTTGGCGTCCATAGCAGCCCCTTTCCTCGCTAATGAGTGATCCGTCCTTGTGCCAATTATCCGGCATCGCCGCGGTATCGGGAAGGGACGATTTCAATCGGATTTAGGCAGACTTCGCGAGCCGGCTGAGCGCCTCGGTCAACTTGGACCCGGTTTGTTGGGCATCCTCCAGTCGCTCCCGCTGCGATTCGATCACTTCTTCCGGTGCCTTAGACAAGAACTTGTCGTCAGACAGTTTACTTTCGAGCTTCTTGATCTCCTTGGAGATCTTCTCGAGTTCGCGGGATAACCGCGACTTCTCTTTGTCCAAATCGATGATTTCGGCCAGCGGCAAAGCTAAGGTCGCCCCCTCGAGCACGATCTGGATCGCGCCTTCGGGGATAGAGTCGGATGAATGCAGGGTGGAAATGCGGGCAAGACGCGTAATCAACTCCTCGTGACGATCAATGCGCGCCGAGGCCGTCGCATCTGCTTCACGGATAACCAAAGGCACCTTGGCGCCTGCCGGCACATTCATTTCCGCGCGAACCGACCGGATTTCGGTAATGAGATCAATCACCCAGGCCATTTCGCCGGCCGCCTCTTCGCCGACCGAAAACGACAAGTCCGGCCACGGCGCCGTGATCAGCATCTCTGGGTGGGAGGCAGCAGCGACGTCGGTATTCTGCCACAGCTCTTCGGTAATAAACGGCATAAAGGGATGCAGCAGTTTCAGGGTTTGCTCCAATACCCATGCGGAACAGGCCCGTGTTTCGTCTTTGGACGGACCTTCGGGGCCATGCAGTATGGGCTTAATGCATTCCAGATACCAATCGCAGAACACATGCCAGACAAAGCGGTAGACCGCATTAGCCGCCTCGTTGAATTTATATTGCTCAATTCCTTCCGTGACCGCCTTTTGAGTTTGTTCCAATTCATGAACAATCCAAAGATTGACGGTCTCTTTAACGCGCGACGGATCGAAGGCCGGATTGACAGCGCATTCGTTCATCTGGCTGAACCGGGCCGCATTCCACAGCTTGGTCCCGAAATTCCGGTATCCCTCGACTCGGGATTCTGCCAGTTTGATGTCACGCCCTTGCGCCGCCATCGCAGCCAACGTGAAGCGCAACGCATCAGCCCCGTATTTGTCCATGAGCGCCAATGGATCGATGATATTGCCTTTCGACTTCGACATCTTGGCGCCCTTTTCGTCACGGACGAGCGCGTGGATGTAAACCGTGTCGAACGGAATCTTCTCCATAAAGTGGAGGCCCATCATCATCATGCGGGCAACCCAGAAGAAAATGATATCGAAGCCCGTAACCAGCACATCAGTCTTGTAGTAGCGCTTCAATTCCGGCGTGTCGTCGGGCCAACCCAGTGTTGAGAACGGCCACAAACCGGAAGAAAACCAAGTATCCAGCACGTCCTCGTCGCGTGTCAGGCTGGTTGGTTTGCCATAGTGCTTGTCGGCTGCGGACTGGGCTTCCTGTTCGGTTTCGGCGACAAACACTTTGCCATCCGGGCCATACCAAGCCGGGATTCGATGGCCCCACCACAATTGCCGGGAGATGCACCAAGGCTGGATATTCCGCATCCATTCGAAGTAGGTTTTTTCCCAGTTGGCCGGAACGAATTTGGTTTTCCCTGTCTCGACCGCTTCGATCGCCGGTTTGGCTAAGGTTTCCGCATCGACATACCATTGGTCCGTCAGCCATGGTTCAATGACGACGTCCGAGCGGTCGCCATACGGAACCATCAGGGTGTGATCGACGATTTTTTCGAGCAGCCCCTGCGCTTCCAGATCGGCAACGACTTTTTTGCGGGCGACGAAACGATCCAAACCGCGATAAGCCATGGGAACATTCTCGTTCAACGCCGCGTGCTCGTCGAGAATGTTGATCATCTCCAGATTATGCCGGCGACCGACTTCGAAGTCGTTGAAATCGTGGGCGGGCGTGATCTTTACGGCACCCGACCCCTGCTCCGGGTCCGCATAGTCATCCGCTATTATGGGGATCAATCGGTCCGTAAGCGGAAGGTATACCCGTTTGCCGACCAAGTCCCGATAACGCGGATCGTCCGGATGTACCGCCACCGCCGTGTCACCAAGCATCGTTTCCGGACGCGTGGTCGCAACGACAATGTGTTTCGTCGGATCGTCTTCAAGCGGGTATTTAAAATGCCACAAATGGCCTTGCATTTCCTTGGACTGAACTTCCAGGTCCGAAATGGCGGTCAGCAGCTTGGGGTCCCAATTGACCAGACGCTTGTCCTTGTAAATCAGCCCTTCATTGTACAAGGCGACGAAGACTTTCAGCACCGCCGCCGACAGGCCTTCGTCCATGGTGAAGCGTTCCCGCGACCAATCGCAAGATGCGCCAAGCCGGCGCAACTGATTGATAATGATCCCGCCGGATTCACCCTTCCATTCCCATACGCGCTTAACAAAAGCTTCGCGGCCCATGGAGCGCCGGTCGGTTTTGTTTTCTGCCTCCAGTTGCCGCTCCACAACCATCTGGGTCGCGATACCCGCATGGTCCATACCGGGCTGCCACAACACATCACGGCCACGCATCCGTTCGAAGCGCACCAACACGTCCTGGAGCGTGTTGTTCAGCGCATGCCCCATGTGAAGGCTGCCCGTCACGTTCGGTGGCGGGATAACGATGCAATAGGGATCTGCATCCGGGCGCCGGCCGGCCGCAAATGCGCCTTCCTGCTCCCAGCGCTCATAGAGCCGCTTTTCGGCTTCTTCAGGACGAAAGTTCTTATCCAGCATTGCCGCAATCCGCGATATCAGCGTCAGACAAATTCAAACAGGCAGCCTCTGATCGAGACTGCCTGCACATAACTCCGGGATTTACACCGAAGGTCCGGCGTTGACAATTGGACCTGGATGAATGCGGGACGGTTATTGGCGAGAGACCCGCTCGATTTCTTGTTTCACCAGCTTTTCGACCAGCGGCGGCAGGTTCTGGTCCAGCCAATCTTTCAGCATCGGGCGCAACATTTCCCGCACCATGCCTTCGATTGTGTTTTCGGGGGCGTCGGCGACTTGCGTCCGGCTGGTCAGGGCGCCGAAGGAGGCACTTAGAGCACCACGCGCCGAATCGCTCATTAATGAATCAGTCATTGCTGCCTCTTTTGGCTCTTCATCCACAAAAACAACTTCTTCGGGCTCTTCCGTTATAGGCACCGACGTTTCCGGTTCTGGTTCTGGTGCTGCTGCAACAACCGGTTCAGGCTCGGGTTCGGGCTCCGGTTCAGGCTCTGGCTCAGGTTCCGGCTCCGGTGCGACCTCGACCACTTCCTCTGCAACCGGTTCTTCAACGACCTCGAGAACCGGCGCTTCCTCCGGCGCCTCCTCGGTCAGCTCAAGCACATCATCGTCTTCGGCCGACACTTCTTCCACAGGCTCGGCTTGGTCCTGCGGTGCCGCATTTTCAGCGTTTTCATCGCTATCTTCGGAAATAATCCGGCGAATGGACGCCAGGATCTCTTCCATGGTCGGTTCTTGTTGGGTGTTTTGCTCTGACATACGCTTCCCGTTAGGCTGGCTAAACCATGCACTATCCCTATGACAGGGAAAGACAAACTTATAGTAAATCTACCGATAAAAATAACTTTTTCGCGGCCAAATTTTGATGCCGCAACGTAGATTTGGCTATTCCTTCCGGATCCATGTGCCGAACGGACGCCATTTAACGGAACGGTAATTTCGCAAGGGATCGTAAGCCTCGACGGGCAATTCCAATCGCTCCGCCGTCAAATGCCCGACCGCTTCCAGAAGCTGGTAACCGGCAATGATTTCGTTACGCTGGCTCGAGACCAGCGCCACGCGGGCATCCAGAAGTTCCTGCTCGGCATCCAACACATCCAGCGTTGTCCGCGATCCTACTTCTGCTTCCCGTTGAACGCCTTCATAGGCAATTTCGTTTGCGCGCACTTGTTCGCGGTCGGACTCTATCGTCGCCCTCGCCGAGGTGAGACCGGACCAAGCTTGCGCCACGCCCTCTCGTGTCTCCCGATCGGCACTGATGATGAGAGCTTGGTTTTGCCGCTTCAGCTGGCGGGCTTGGCGAATCTGCGACTGCACCCGGCCGCCTTGATAGAATGGCCAGGACAGTTGGCCGCTGATGGATTTCTCGCCGGACTGACTCCCGGTAATCGACGTGTCCTCGGCGGTGGCGAGCTGCCCTTGAAAGCTGATTTGAGGCAACAAGCTGCCCCGCGTCACCGCGACCGAGAACGCTGCCGCGCGCTCGTTGTTGCGGGCCCGTTCAAGATCGGGGTTGGTGGTTAACGCGATCGACAGGGCTTCGTCTTGCGTGGGTGGTAATGGTGGCAATGCGGGCGGCGGCTCCAGCGTGCCGGGGCTGTTTCCGACAATGCGCGCATAAGTCGCCCGGCTGTTCGTAAGCTGGGATTCAGAAGTGATCAACGCGGAAATTGCGCCGCTCAGACGCGCTTCCGACTGGGCCACATCGGTCCGTGTGATTTCACCTACGCTAAAACGGTCTTGCGCCGCTTCAAGCTGTTTCCGCAAAACCGCAACGTTGTTTTGATTGAGGCTAACGACGGCCGTATCGCGCCACACATCGATGTAAGCAGTTACGGCCGCCAAGAGAATTTGCTGTTCGACGGAGATCAGATTCGCGCGGCCTGCGCGTACCTGTGCCTGTGCTTGCCGAAACGAATTCAGGGTCTGAAACCCTGTAAAGACGGGTTGCGTCACCGTCGCAGCGCCTGTAACGGGCTCAAGATCCTGTGACCGGTCAGGCGAGAAACTGGGCGCCGAAACGCGGTTGGTCAAACCTACAGATCCATCAAGAGATACGGTCGGTCGCCACCCAGAAATCGCCTGAGACACATTCTCATCGACCGAGCGCAGATTGGCCCGTTCTGCCCGCAGGTCAGGATTGCTGTTATAGGCAGCGACCAACGCGTCCTCCAGCGTTTCCGCGCGCGCGCTGTGTGTTTCGCCCATGGGGGCGAGCAGTAATGCGCCGATAACAAGATGGAGTGCGGTCGCACCGATTTTCGACATTCGTCTTGCTCCCCTAGGTAACCCTTACGCATATGGCGCTAGACGGCATTCCTGCAACCGCTGTTCTAAGCGCCCTAGTGACCAAATTTGTAACGCAGTTGTAACGCGCTCCTCTACGGACTGAGATCTTTTTGAGATCAAACCGGGATGGTTTTCCCTTACGAATTGGTCCGTTATCCCCTTTTAGGCGGAGAGTCGTGTCAAAAGGTAAATTCTTGAACTTTTTCAAATCCCGGCAGCAGCTCTCCCGCGGCATCGAATATGGCCCGGCCCGTCGTGGACGTGCCTGATCGAACCTGCAGCACAGCCTGGCAAAGGGGACCTTTCTTTTCGAGCGCGATGAGCCGGCCCCCCTCCTTCAACTGCATCTCAATGGCGGACGGCACTTCTTCGACGGCACCGTCAAAGAAGATCACGTCGTAGGGCGCGCCTTTCGCATGGCCGGCAGTCAGCGGCCCCGTGACCACGGCCGCATTGTCGATGCCCAAATCCAACAAAACGCTTGTTGCGGTATCGGCCAGGGCCTGATCGCTTTCCAGCGCAATCACCACGCCAGCCGTTTTGGCGATGACCGCCGCCGTGTACCCCGTGCCCGATCCGACCACCAGTACTTCGTCTTCCGGCGAAATCTCACACGCTTGAATCATCTTCCCCAGCGTTCGGGGGGCCAAAAGCACCCGCCCGTCGCCCAGATCGATATTGTCGCTCGAATAGGCTGCGGCGCGCTTGGTATGGGGGACGAACAGCTCACGCGGTACATCCTCCATGGCCTTTTGAAGGCGGCGATCGGTGACGTTATCCGTGTTGATTTGGCTGAGGACCATATTTCGGCGTGCGGCCCGAAAACTGTCGGTCATGACATCCCCTTAGTTTCTTCATTCTCCGGTCGTGAGCATCGCTGCCTCCAGGGCTGGCCCGCAAGCAGCATCACGCACTGTCTGTCGCCGCGTTATAGAGGGCGATCTGAGTCGAAACAATCGCGCGGCGCAACTGCCCCCGCAATACCTCTATTTGCCGCCCTTCCTCCAGGGACATGCCGAAACGATTGTACCTTCTCCTCACCTTTGCTATATCCCGCGCCTTCGCTTTGAAAAAATGGCCACGTGGCGGAGTGGTGACGCAGCGGACTGCAAATCCGTGTACGCCGGTTCGATTCCGGCCGTGGCCTCCACCCATCTTTTCCTCACCGTGCAGTAATACGGCCTAATTTGGCGGTCAAATTGACCGAAAACGCACGACGGCGGGCAGAATCGGTCTAAATGCATAGCGGCGATGACCAAGGATAGTCGCCAACAGACTAAGTATTCAAAGAATAGACGAGCACAAGAATCTGCGACCCCACCCGCGAGGCCTTGAAACCCTGGCTTTTACTGAACCGTTTTCTGCTAAATAAAAACGTGTAGGTGATCCTGCTATCTCTGGATTTGGTTTTATTGAAGAATTGGCCTATTAAGTCAAAAACCGCCGCTGCCGTAAGGGGTTAGCCGGAACAAACGAGTGAAAGCACATGAATGGTTTTGCCGTTAAGAAACTCCGCCAACGATTGGTCTGGACCGCCTGCCTGTTGTCCATCTGCACCGCAACCGCCGTCGCCCAGACGAACGAGGACGCACCGGAGCAGCTCGACGAATCGACGATCGATGCGATCGACGATGCACTTGGTTCTGAAACGCTTGATTTCACACGACGCGCCATTCTTCATTTCAATCACGGCGAAGCGCATCTAGAGGGCGGTGATTTCCAGTCGGCCCGCGACCATTTTAGCGAGGCCGTAAGTTTCGCCCCCAAATATGCCGCCGCCTATGCCGGGCGCGGCGAAGCCTATGAAGGCCTAGGATCCACCTCAGCGGCCATTGGCGACTACACCCAGGCCATCCGATATGCCCCCAACTTTGCGGAGGCCTATATGCTGCGCGGCAACCTTTTGGCGAAGAACGGCAATCATTCTCAGGCTGCACGAGATTACGGCGAAGTTATTCGATTGAACCCGAACCATTTGGAAGCCTACATGTCACGGGGCATGGCTTATCGCACCCTGGGGCGCGAAGCGAAAGCGGAGCGCGATTTTAATCGCGCGGTGCGTCTTGCCCCCCGCGACAGCACAACCTTCTTCGCCCGCGCCGTGGCCAATCGCGCGTTGGATCGCCGGGCGAATGCGATCAACGACTATCGCGGGGCACTAACGCTAGATCCCAAATGCAGCAAATGTATCGAAGCCCTTACAGAGCTGGGTGCGACGGATCCTAAGGCAAAGCCCAGCGAAATAGCGCCGGAAACCCCACCCAACGAATGAGACGGTCAGATGAGTGTGTGGGAAAGTCGACCACTGGCCGCCGGCATTGGAGCTGAAATCTTCGGCCTAGATCTGTCGAGCGATCTGAATGCAGATGCCGTGCGTTACATCCGACAGGCCCTTCTGACACATGGCGTCGTGTTTTTTCGCGGACAGAAACTGTCCGAAGATCAACACATTGCCGTCGCAAAGAAATTCGGCGAGCCCGAGGTTCACCCGATCGTCGAGGGGACGGAAGACCGCCCGGAAATCATCCGAATAGACAAGCCTGCTGATGAGCCGGCGTCCTTCGGCACCGAATGGCATTCCGATAACTCGTTTTTCGCGCGGCCGAGCCTTGGTACTATTCTGTATGCAGAAGAAATCCCTCCCGTGGGCGGTGACACTTTGTTTGCAGATATGTACGGCGCCTACGATGCATTGTCGGGCGGCATGAAATCCATGCTGGACGGGATCAGGGCGATCCACAGTGCCAAAGTCGCTTACGACCCGGCGGGCAGTGCCGGCGCAAAATTTCGTGGCGAGGCCACATTGAAATACAAATATTCCGACGCCGTGCACGAAGAAAACGCACATCCCGTTGTCAGAACGCACCCGGAAAGTGGACGCAAGGCGATTTACGTAAACCCCATGTTCACACTGCGTTTTGAAAACATGACCGACGCGGAAAGCAAGCCATTGCTTGACTATCTTTACCAGCACAGCACACGCCCGGAATTTACTTGCCGTTTCCATTGGCAAAAGGGGTCTGTCGCGTTCTGGGACAATCGCGGCGTTATGCATTATGCGATGAACGATTATGTGGGCCATCGCCGTGTGATGAACCGAATTACGCTTGAGGGTGACAAGCCCAGATAACGGTGACCACCGCTCCCGCCCCACCTCAGAATTGTCTCAATTTTTAGCAGCTACTTTAACGTGGACTTAAGCCGGGTGTGGGACACTCTCATCGTCTTCCCCCTGAAGACACCCCACCAATACCCACTTTGGGCCATCCTTTCGGATGGCCCATTTTTTTGCGCGGGCTTGATTATCCGTCGGCCCCACGTTCCGATGAACCGTTCGTCGTCTTCCATCTGTTAAACCGGGAACGCCCCCAGCGAACGGTCAGCTTACGCCGCTGACGCCGAACCACCGGCACGTCGATAGAAAGAACCAGGACACCAAGGGGCAACATCCAAAATCCCAAGACGGGAAGAAACCCCAAAGTCCCCCCGAGAATCAGGGCAACGCCCAGGGAGATGCGGGCGGTTGAAGAACTGGGTAGCGAGATACTGTGACCGGCAAATTTTATGTTGGACATAGGACTAACGCGCTAACTAGAGCCGTTTTGGTTTTAATTGAAACACAAAACGGCTACAGACTCTTTGTTTTACGCGTTTCCGCCAATAGACTTTGGGCGGTGAACCGGATTCCACTTCACCTGGAAACGCTATAGGACATGATCACTTTTCACGGAAACATGATCATGTCCCAGATTCTTTATTTGTCGCGCGATCGGACGGTCAACCGGATTCCACCCTCGGTCGAGCCGGAGGGCATGCTTAACCTGATCGCGCTCTAGGATCCTCTCTACTAACCAGGGTAGATCACAGTCGTAAAACGAAAAATAAAGTTTTATCGGCCTATAACATTAATGTGGATCTGAAGAACGGTGTCTGCTATACGCTCCGCTTCGTAATGGACCGGTGCCCAGGCGCTGATCCGTCCATTCAGGTGTGATCCCCGGTAGCTCAGTTGGTAGAGCAAGCGGCTGTTAACCGCTGGGTCGCTGGTTCGAGTCCGGCCCGGGGAGCCAGATTCCAAACGCCACTGCGCCTTTCTGGTGCGGTGGCGTTTTCACATTAGGTCCTATCCCTTGTTGCCGGGACCCGGCCTGCCTGGATTTCAGCCCCTTTTTCACGCCAACTGCCCCCTGATCCACTTCCCCTCTTTTTGCGTAATAACAGTTCAGAGTAATCAATAGTGCGACGGAAAACCGGGGTGCGCAAAGAACACCAGTTAGGCGCATTTCCGCCGGGTGGGGACTGAAGCAAGGATGAAAAGCGTAGGCACTCAAACACTGACCGTTACTCCTCTTTGTCCTCTTCAGAATAGGGCCTTCTCTTTATGAAAATTGCCATCGTTGGAACAGGCATCACCGGCCTTTCCGCTGCATACCTCCTGAACCGGCACCACGACGTTACCGTGTTCGAAAAGAACGCCCGCCTCGGCGGTCACAGTCACACGGTAGACGTCGACTATCACGGTAAGAGAATCCCCGTCGATACGGGCTTCATCGTCTACAATGAACACAATTATCCCAACCTGGTCGCGCTGTTCGATCATTTGGGCGTCGATACCGAGCCCAGCAATATGAGCTTTGCCGTTAGTGCAAAGAACGGTCGGACGGAGTGGGCCGGCGGCAATTTTCGTGAGATCTTTGCGCAAAAGAAAAACCTGCTCAGCCCTTCTTTCATTCATATGCTGACAGAAATTTTGCGCTTCAACCGTCAGTGTATCGAGGACTTGGATGCAGGGCTTATTGTCGATGTCTCTTTAGGCGATTATTTGGACGCGCGGAATTTCTCTCAGAAGTTCCGTGACCTCTACCTTCTGCCCATGGGTGGCGCAATTTGGTCCACCAGTCCTGATGAAATGCTCAACTTTCCGGCAGAGAGTTTCATCTCGTTTTTCAAGAATCACCGGCTGGTCTATCGTGAGCGCCCGCGTTGGCGCACGGTATCCGGCGGCAGCCGCCAATATGTGGCTAAGATCACTTCGCCGTTCCGCGACAAAATACGCCTCAACACCGCGGTGACCGGCATCCAGCGCGTGGTGGACGGTGTCTTCGTTATGGCCGAGGATGGGTCTAGGGAAAAATTCGATCACGTCGTTATCGCGTCTCACAGCGATCAAGCCTTGCGTATGCTGAACGATGCTCAACCAGATGAAATCGAGCTGCTTTCCGCATTACGCTACGCTCCGAACACGGCATATCTCCATTGCGATCCGGCATTGATGCCAAACAAGCGCGTAATTTGGTCCAGTTGGAATTACATGTGCCAAGACGGCGGCAGGCCTTCCACCAGCAGTGAGGCCGCCAATACCGTTTCCGTGACCTATTGGATGAACCGTCTGCAGAACATCGACAAGTCGCATCCGCTGTTCGTCAGTCTGAATCCGGCACGTCCGCCCAAAGAGGAATTGACATTCGGGACTTACCAGTACGACCACCCTCAGTTTGATACCGCTGCAATTGCCGCGCAGTCCAAGCTCCCCCTCATCCAGGGTGTGCGGCGCACCTGGTTTTGCGGTGCCTATTGCGGCAGCGGCTTCCACGAAGACGGCCTTAAGGCGGGTCTTTCGGTGGCCAAAAGCCTGGGAGCTGTCGTACCATGGGAGCAGGATCAACTGCTGCGCGAAGCTGCCGAGTAATATGTCCGCTATTAGCCCCTCGCCTGTTCAAGCCTGCCTTTATCAAGGCAAGGTGATGCATGCGCGGCTCAACCCGTTTCGACACCGTTTCAGCTATCGGTTTTTCACCGGGTTTTTCGACATCGACACGTTAGCCAGCCAAGGCGGCTCTCACCGCTTGTTCTCCTATAACCGGTGGAACCTTTTCAGCTTTTTTGATCGCGATCATGGACCACGCGACGGCAGCCCGTTACGTCCTTGGGTAGAGGACCTGTTAGCTCAGGCTAGGTTGGATTTTGTCTGTGGGCAAATCATGCTGCTGTGTCTGCCACGCATCCTCGGCTATGTGTTCAATCCCTTGTCCGTCTATTACTGCTTCGACAAGGCGGGTGAGCTGCGCGCCATCCTGTACGAGGTACACAACACATTCGGCGAATCTCACACTTACGTTATGCCGGTCCAAGTCGACAGTAAAACAGGCAAAACCGACCCGCATGACGCGGACAAGTCGTTCTACGTATCTCCGTTCATTGGTATGCGCGCCAAGTATCATTTCTCGCTCAATGACCCGGGAGCGCAGATTGCCGTTCATATTCGGCAAACCGACGACGAGGGCGACTTGCTGCTGGCGACCCTCACGGGCACGAAGACCGCATTTTCAGATCGCCAGCTCTTGCGCACGTTTTTTGCCTATCCGCTGCTTACCCTGTCAGTAGTGGCCGCCATTCATTGGCAAGCGCTTCGCCTGTGGCTCAAAGGCGCCAAATATCATGGGCATGCAGCATCTAAGCCGGCGCAAAAAGTATCTTACGAAGTGGTGCGTGGTCCCCTATCATAGGCTGGCGTATGCAGCCGGAAGGGATTCCAGTTCCGATCGTTTAACCTCAACACAGTGGGGAGAAAAGCGAAGATGGCACATATTGAGACGGACTCGCAGCATTTGGCCTTCGACATGCGGCCTGGCAATCAAACAGATGCCAATGACATGTCCGAGACGGTCGTGACCTCGTCCAACATTCACGTCTTAAAGGGCCTTCCAAGATGGTTCGGGCTGGTCGCAAGAATTGCCACGCGCCTGGAATGGGGCTCGATCACGGTCGTTTTGCCTGATGGCCGGCGCTTCCGTTTCGAAGGGAGCGAGCCCGGCACGCATGGCACGTTACACGTTAAGGACCTGTCTTTTGCGAACCGCTTGGTCAAAGGAGGCGGTATCGGATTTGCGGAAGGGTTCTTGGAAGGTGAATGGGACAGTCCCAATCTAACCGCGCTACTGGAAGTCGTTGCACGAAACAGCGAACGCGTGGAGGCCTTTTTTACCGGCCGTCCGCTGATGAAGTTCATTCAGCGCATGCTTCATACTCTTAATCGCAATTCCCGCGCCGGTTCGAAGCGCAACATCAGTTATCACTATGATTTGGGGAACGACTTTTATGGGGAATGGCTCGATCCGACCATGACCTATTCGTCCGCTCGGTTTGACGCAGATACCACCAACCTGTCCCAAGCACAGCTCAACAAGTACAAATCGCTTGCACAAATGCTCGAACTGTCACCGGATCACAGGGTTTTGGAAATCGGCTGCGGCTGGGGCGGCTTTGCGGAGTATGCGGCCAAGGAGACCGGCTGCAACGTGGTCGGCGTGACCATAAGCCAAGAGCAATTGGACTTTGCGCGCAGACGCATTTTCGAGGCGGGTCTCAACGAGAAAGTTGAGCTTCGGTTTCAGGATTACCGCGATGTAGACCAAAAGTTCGACCGTGTCGCGTCCATCGAAATGTTCGAAGCCGTTGGCCGAGAATACTGGGCCACTTTCTTTGGCAAGGTGGCAGAAAACCTTGTAGAGGGCGGGCGAGCCGCTCTTCAAATCATTACCATCGACGAAAAGCACTTCGACACTTACAGCCGTAATTCGGATTTCATCCGCCGCTACATATTTCCGGGCGGTATGCTGCCCTCTCCGACCCATTTGAGGGACTACGCCAAAGAGTCCGGGCTTACCTTTGACGGCAATATCGATTTCGGCGTCGATTACGCCCAGACCCTGGCGATTTGGCGCGACCAATTCTTCGAAGCTTGGCCGAAAATCAAAACCATGGGGTTCGATGAACGCTTCCGCCGCATGTGGCATTACTATTTGTCTTATTGCGAAGCCGGTTTCCGCTCCCGGAACATCGACGTCACCCAGGTCGCTTTCGTCCGCGGCTAACTGCAGGCTAGAGCCGTTTTGGCTTTAATTGAAACACAAAACGGCTCCAGACTCTTTATTTTACGCGTTTCCGGACGGTGAACCGGATTCCACCGATCCGGTCGAACCGGAGGCATGCTTAACCTGATCGCGCTCTAGCTGTGGAGCCTCAACAGGTTGTCCCGGTTTAATGCGAGGCGACTGATTGGCGTTTGATCTTTTATACCGCGGTGCGGACGATGCCAATTATAGAG
>JANQMY010000494.1 GCA_028279895.1 Alphaproteobacteria bacterium | reverse complement strand
CGGCGGGAGGAAGTCCTCGGTCATCTGGCGCACCTCGACGCGTGCGGCCTGCGTCGAGATGTTGAGGCCGGCGAAGACGCGGCCCTGGGCGTTGCTGACGTTGACGGTGATTGAGATTTTGGTCGCGATCAAGCAGCCCTGTTCCAGTCTCATGATCTTCTGTAATACTCAATAGCGATATCAAGAAATGAACCTGCAGTTAGGGGAGACTCCGCTGCCATTCAGGCCAATTCAGATCATTTGTCTCCTCGACGATCAGCACATCTTCTTCTTGCTTGCGATCGAGTATGAGCGCCAAATTAGAGCAATCCCAACGAGCGCTTGGTACTAACAGCCCGAAGAAATCTAGAAAACGCGCCGCGGCACCAATCTCTTTCGTCCGCGAATAGTTCGCATTCTTGAATGCGTCGGTTTCAACACCCAATTGCGCCAAGGTTTCAGTATCAGGAATGCTCAAGGTACGATCAGCTTTTACACGAATTCTACTGATTTTCACATTTGAAGACGAAAATACAGGTTGCTTAGACAGATGATAGTGTACTTCGGCTATAGCACCATCTTTATCGATGCTGGTATAGAGCATTTGAAAGTCGTTAGCGGGATGCCAGCGTCCGCCGCCCGTACCCCCCGCGAGTGGCTCGCGTGTCGCCCATGACACTCTCCAAACTACGCCGTCAAACGAAACAGGCTCGATTGCCTCCAAGGCATCGAGTAGATCAGGATCATGGACGTGAGCGTTGGACACTTGGCTTGTCGCTACAAGTAAGAAAGATCACCAAGCTGTTCGATTGCTACCAAGACAACTTCAGTTTTTTGATCATGTATGAGATCTATAGCACGTTCCCCATCCAGAAGTTGGTTTCGAGAATTCAACCAAGCCCGTACTTCTTCAGGCCCATAAAACTCTGACAATTTATCGACTACATATCGCAAATCAGAAAGGATAAGTTGAGTTTTCGGCTGCGGAGAATTTGATCCGCTAGTCCATCTGCTAACAGTTGCCTTTGAGACATTGGTGATGTTGGCAACATCTACACTCTTTAAGCCGCCACGATCTTTTATATCTTCAATTGTTTTTATTACAACATTAGTCATGGCTCTACCTGCCTGTTTCTTGCGATGGCGCGCTCGATGGTCCGATACGCTTAATCGGTGCCTGCGATCGCGAAAGGTTGTGATCAGTGGCGCGAAGTTCTTCAAGAACACGACGCATATCGTCTGTTTTCTCACTCTTAACCGATAGCTTTTCCTTCGTTTTTTTGTCAGTTAGCTTGAGCCTAAGCGCTGCCCTTGCATTACGATCCGCCGGCGCTAGCTGTTTCGACAAGAAGTGATCAGCTCGGCGCATATCAGGAACACGCCCAAGATCGGCTACGCGGCGCGTAGTCTGGTTCCGATAATGTGTTTTCGGATTCAAAATCATGTCTTCCCAGGCACCTGGACAGCAGCCGGTGTCGCGGCACCCAAGCAATGGTTTTGATCCGCGGGTGGCTAGTAAATTTCTTGCCTGCTCTTGGCTCAAGTAGGTGTCTATCTCATGGAAATAGACACGCTTTGGCGTCCCGCTTCCGCCTGGTGAGCTTCTAGGTTTCCACCAATCGTACGGGTAAAAGCGCTCTTTCTCTGCGACGCCGTGGCAGATACCGCCCGCTGCACCAAACGCAAGAACTGCGAGCGCAGATAATCCGCCAACTCCGTCGCAAACAATGGGTTTTCCGATCTCATGGAAATCCCGAGCTGCATTTATGTATTTGCGCAGCCCCGCTGCCGATTTGTCTGAGTCGAAATTCGCGATGCGCAACCAAAGATAATCAAACGGAAGCTGGCCCGCATGAGCAGCGAAAATCGCTCGCGCCGCGCCATCAAGCAACATTTGGTACGTAATCAGAAAGAGATAATCGATAGCGATGGATTTTGCGTCGCGCGCATCAAGTTCGCGGCGCAATGCCTCGCAAAGCTCAGCATCAACCGCCAACCAGCGGTCCTGTGCTCCTTCCAGCAGTCGCGTCGGCGCCAATACAACACCAACTCGGTGATGAACGGCAAAATCAGCAATTCTTGATGCTCCAGTAGAGATCTGACCGCGATCGAAATCCTCAACAGAATATGGATTATCGGACTTTGCCCAGGGGAGTTTGCGTGCGCTCGTCCGGTAGCCCCCAGGTGTGCAAAGTTCGGCCATTCGCGTATCGAGCACGATTTCATTCTCTGATGTGCGAAGCGAATCCAACAGCTCAATTTGGTCTGCAATGTGAGCAGGGTCGAAAACGACACGATCGACGCCCAGCCGACCTGACGCATGCAAATCCTCAAGCTTTCTGTGACCAGTGTGGCCGACACGGAGAAAGTGACCGATCGGCAAAACCGGGTGCAGGCTATGAATCGTGGCGCTCATGTAGCGGCTCCTCAAAGCATGAGGTTAACATAATTGTTTCACGATAGAAGATCAAGAAACGTTAATGAGCCCTGATTGTTCGTTGACTGGCTAATTGTTCTATTTTTGTTCCTATACCATTTAAGCTTGATCGTCAACCAGAAGATTCGAAGGTCGACGCCACGAGAAATCCGACGGTTTTTGAATTCCTGTCAGACAGTCGCCGCGAGGTTCGAGATCTTGTCCGCGGTCTCCTTGAGCGGCGGGAGGAAGTCCTCGGTCATCTGGCGCACCTCGACGCGTGCGGCCTGCGTCGAGATGTTGAGGCC
>JANQMY010000483.1 GCA_028279895.1 Alphaproteobacteria bacterium | reverse complement strand
CCGTTGCCTGCGGATTATCGCGGAACTTTTTCCAACTGATGCTCGCGCGCATCGGCGTCGGCGTGGGGGAAGCCACACTTGGCCCGGCCACCCATTCCTTGGTCGGCGATTACTTCCCGCGCGACCGCATGCCGATGGCGTTGAGCGTCTTCCAGATCGGCGCCGTGGTCGGGACCGGATTGGCCTTTTGGGTCGGCGGTGTGGTGGTGGAGTTTGCGGCCAACAGCCCGCCGGTGGATTTCGGCCCCTTCGGCACATTGCGCCCGTGGCAAATGACATTCATCTATGTGGGCGCCCCGGGCGTTCTGGTGGCCCTCCTTATGCTGACGGTTCGAGAACCGGCGCGCAGGACCGCCGCGCCGACCGGCAGTTTCAAGCTGTCCGAATTGGCGCACCTCAAAGCCTTTTACGTTCAAAACAAAGAAACCGTCATCGCCCACCATCTGGGGTTCACTTGTTTCGCCCTGGTGGGATGGGCCTTCGTCTTTTGGACCCCCACCTATTTCACCCGCGTTCATGGCATTCCGGCGGGCGAAGCGTCACAGCTTTTCGGCTTCATCTTTATCTTCGCCGGCCCCGCCGGTGTGTTGTGGGCCCCGTGGATGGCGCAATTCTTCGCGCGGCGCGGCTGGAAGGACGCGAACATCGTTGCCGGCATGCTGGGCGGGGCGCTGGTCATTCCGATCATCATCCTGATCCAAATCGCGCCGTCCGCAGTATGGGCGTGGCTCCTCTATGCGCCCGCCATTTTCTTCGTCAACTCACCGTTCGGCCTCGCCAATGGCGCGCTGCCCGTGATCGCCCCGCCCGACAAGCGCGCACAAATCGCCGCTTTGTACGCGTTGCAAAGCGCCATCTTCGGCATGGGCATCGGCCCCATGCTAGGCGGCTTCATCAACGATGTTGTGTTTCCCGGCCCGGATGGAGTGCGCTACTCGATCATGTTGATGGCCTGCATCTTTGGCCCGCTTGGCATCGGCCTGCTGTGGTGGGGGCGCAAACACTATGCGAACAGTCTCGAACGGGCCGAGAAGCTGTATGGCTAACCGACAATCGTCCCGTCACTCGGGAATGTGGGGCTCCCGCTGCCAATGCTGAGTCGCTTGTTCGAAGGCATGCGCCAGCTTGAGCACGTCGAGATCGCACCGCGGCGGCCCGACGATTTGCAGACCGATGGGTAAGCCGCTTTCGGTAAATCCGGCCGGCACGGAAACCGCCGGACAGCCGGTGAGCGTAAGCACCGAGCAGCTCATCATCCAGTCAAGATAAGTCGTCTGGGGTTTGCCGTTGATTTCAGTGGGCCAGGGCGTTTCCACGTCGAAGGGCGGCACCTGAGTTGTGGGCAACACTAAGAAATCATAGGTCTCGAAAAAATTCAGCATACGGCCATAAAGCTGGGTGCGCGCGATCTCGGCATTGCCCACATCCGTCGCGCTGAGCGCAAGTCCCTTTTCCACATTCCAGATGATCGTGTCTTTGAGTTTGTCCCGCGCCAGCGCATAGGCATCACCGAACGAACTCACGAACATCCAGGCGCGGAGGGTTTGAAAGATGTCGGGACCGTCTTTCAAATCCGGATGGGTTTGGTCCACGCCAATCCCCAGCGTCACAAATCGCGATAGCGCATTCTCGCAGACGGAAACTACTTCAGGTTCGATATCGTAAAGCCCCCCCAGATCTGCCGACCAGGCAATGCGGGTGCCGTTCCATTCCCGGTCAAGCGACACATCAAACGACGCGCCCGGTTCGTCCAACGAAAGGGGGCAGCGGGGGTCCGGTCCCGCCATAACCGAAAGCAGCAGGGCCGCGTCGTCCACCGTGCGCGCCATGGGCCCCAAGGTGGGCAGCGGGTTCCACGCCATACGGTCGGGATAAGACGGCACGCGGCCGGGCGTCGGCCGGAACCCCACCACATTGCAGAATGCCGCCGGGTTACGCAGCGAACCGCCCAGATCGCTGCCATCCGCCAAAGGAATCAGCCGCGCCGCCAGCGCCCCGGCAGCGCCGCCGCTCGACCCGCCGACGGTTTTCGTCAGGTCGTAGGGATTGTGCGACGCGCCAAAAACCGGATTGAAGGTTTGCGAACCGGCCCCGAATTCCGGTGTATTGGTTTTTCCGATGACAATAGCGCCCGCTTCTTTCAGTCGCGTGACAAACAACTGGTCGAAATCAGGCACATGGTTTTCGAACAGCGGCGAGCCCCAGGTGGTGCGGATGCCTTTCGTTTCCGCCAAGTCTTTCACAGCAACCGGAAGTCCGTGCAGTTTACCCCGTTGCGCGGGCGGAAGATTATCGGCTGCTTTGGCGACTTCCATCGCCTGCTCCGCCATCAAGGTGCATATGGCATTCACTTTGGAATCAACCGCATCGATGCGGTCGAGGGTCTGCCCCATAAGCTCCGTACACGACACATCTCCGCTGCGCGTTTTCGCGGCCAGCGCGCGTGCGGACAGGAAACACAATTCATGGCGGGTCATGGGCGAATCTTTCTGGACAGGCTTATCGATTACGCAGATGATAAGGGCGTTCTTGTATTTCTGTTAAGTCCCGCTCTGGATTTTCATGTCTCCACGACCCGACGCGCCCTTTAAGGATGACCTCAAGCTGTCGCTGCAACGCGCCTTTGACATGTTGGCGCGCGGCGCGAAGAACCGCCGGTCGCCGTTTCACACACCCGTATTCGCCACGCAGGGCGGGCAATTCGGCGTCGACGCGCGAACCGTGGTGTTGCGGGAATTCGTGGCCGACAGGCGGCGGCTGCGCTTCCACACGGATACGCGCACTCAGAAATGCGCCCATGTGACCGACAAATCGAACGGCCTGTTTGTCTTTTACGATCCCGGTGCCCGCATTCAACTACGCGCTTATGGGCCCTGCAGCTTGCACATGGACGACCAGGTGGCCGACGACGCCTGGGCCCAATCCCAACATTTCAGCCGCCGCTGTTATATGGCGCCGGAAGGGCCGGGCAGCCTGGCCACCGGTCCGACATCCGGCTTGCCCGAGGCGGTGGAAGGCCGGGTGCCGACAGAAGAAGAGACGCTGGCCGGGCGGCCGCATTTTTCTGTGATGCTGACCACCATTACCAGTCTGGATTGGCTGTTCCTCGCCCATGACGGCCACCGCCGGGCCCGCTTTTCCTGGGACCAAGAGGGGGACGGCACCGGATCCTGCCGCAAAGAATGGCTGATACCTTAAGCGCTCGAATGCCTTAGATCCCGACTGGACCTCCGGTTGTTTTGCCGATAAGCAATTGTCCAAGACAAAACAACGGGGCAAGAACAAATGAATTTCGAGTTTTCGGAAGACCAAAAACTCCTGAAGGATCAGGTGCGCCGCTTCCTCGACGACAAGTGCGATTCAAAACAAGTCCGCGCGGTGTTGGACGGGGACGCCATCTATAATCAAGATGTCTGGAACGGCCTGAAGGAATTGGGTCTGATGGGCACGGCCATTCCGGAAGAATATGGCGGATCGGGCGCGGGTTACTTGGAGCTTTGTGTCATCGCCGAAGAACTCGGTCGGGCGGTCGCACCGGTTCCGTTCTCGTCATCGATCTATCTGACCGCAGAAGTGCTGCTGGCAGCCGGCACCGAAGAGCAAAAACAGACCTATCTGCCGAAACTTGCCGCCGGCGATTTAATCGGGACGGTTGCGATTTTGGAGCATTCCGGCCGCATGGACCCGGCCAACCTATCCTTAAAAGCTGAAGCGGATGTGTTGCACGGCGCCAAAACCCCAGTGCCGGACGGATCGATTGCCGATATCGCCGTGGTGGCGGCGCGCACGGGTGCCGGCCCGCGGGACGTTACACTGTTCTTGGTGGACCTCGCCCAATCGAATATCAGCCGCAAGACTCTCGACACGATCGACCCGACCCGCGACCTGACCGAGATCGCGTTCGATGGGGCCAACGGGACCGCACTGGGCGAGGTCAATCGCGGCTGGGACATTATCGAAGCCGTGTTCGACCGGGCAGCGGTCTTGTTCGCGTTCGAACAATTGGGCGGTGCTCAAAAGGCACTCGAATCCGCTGTCGACTACGCCAAGGAACGCTATGCGTTCGGCCGGCCGATCGGGTCGTTTCAAGCCGTAAAACACATGTTGGCGGACATGTATGTGTCGGCGGAACTCGCCCGCTCGAATTGTTACTACGGGGCGTGGGCGCTTTCCGAAGACGCGCCGGAACTGGCGGAAGCTGCGGCCACCGCACGGGTCGCCGCCACCAAGGCCTATCAGCATTGTGCCAAGAACAATATTCAAACCCATGGCGGCATGGGCTTCACCTGGGAATTCGATTGCCACTTACACTATCGGCGCTCGAACCTGTTGGCGCTGATTATCGGCAGCCAATCCCAATGGGAAGACAGGCTGATCGACCGCCTGGAAGCGCGCAACGCGGCGTAACCTTTTTCACTAGGAGCACCTCATGGATTTCAACGACACCCCTCAAGAAGCCGCGTTTCGCAAGGAAGTGCGCGCCTGGATCGACGCGAATGCGCCGAGCCATTTGAAAGAACACCTGGAAAATAGCGGCTTCGGGAATACCAATGTGGGCGACCACGACATTATGGAAGTGTCCAAAGCCTGGCAAAAAAAGAAGGCAGAGGCCGGATGGGCCTGCCTGCAATGGCCCAAAGAATATGGCGGCCGGGGCGCGACGCCCATTGAACGGGTGATTTGGAGCCAAGAGGAAGGCGTTTATTCGGCCCTGAGCGGCACCTTCATCATTGGTCAGGGCATGTGCGGCCCTACCATGATGGCTTATGCCAGCGAAGATCATAAGAAACGCTACCTGCCCAAATTGGCAAGCGGCGAGGAAGTATGGTGCCAGCTCTTCTCCGAGCCGGCCGGTGGTTCCGACCTGGCGGGCCTGCGCACCAAAGCCGAAAAAGACGGCGATGAATGGGTCATCAACGGCCAGAAGATCTGGACGTCCGGCGCTCATTACAGCGACTACGGCATCCTCATTACACGGACGGATCCAAGTGTTCCCAAACATAAGGGCCTGACCATGTTCTTCCTGAGCATGAAAACGCCCGGCATCGAAATCCGGCCGATCAAGCAGGTGAACGGCCAAAGCGGCTTTAACGAGGTTTACTTCACGGATGTGCGCATTCCCGACCATCAGCGTCTGGGCGATGTGGGCGAAGGCTGGAAAGTTTCCCTCACCACACTGATGAACGAGCGTCTGTCGATCGGTGCGGGCATGCCGACCGGCTTCCCCGAAATGTTTGAACTGGTGCGTGCCTTCGAAACCGTCGACGGACCGGCCATCAAAGACAAAGCACTGCGCTCGAAGCTCGCCGATTGGCATGTCAAAACCAACGGCTTGAAATATTCCGCCGCCCGCTCCATCAGCGCTTTATCGCGGGGCGAAACACCGGGCCCGGAAGCCAGCATCGGCAAATTGGTGGCCGGCAGCACCATGCAGGACATCGCCCAAGCGGCGCTGGATTTGCAGGGCTTGAGCGGCGCACTGACCGATCCGGACCACACGGACGCCGCCGCCCGCTTCCAGGCCATGCTGTTGCGCTCGCCCGCCACCCGCGTCGAAGGCGGGACGGACGAGATCCTGCGCAACATCATTGCGGAACGAGTGTTGGGCTTGCCCGGCGACGTCCGCGTGGACAAAGATGTGGCGTTCAACGAAATCCCGACGGGCAAAGCGAATTGATTTGCTGATTGGCTAAGCCGTCCCACTCCCCCTTCCCAACCACCCCAAGGGTACCCTCACGGGTGGTTGGGAAGGGGGAGTGGGACGGTCAAGCTATCTAGATCACAACATCCCGCGCCTCGTTAAACCGAATGCGGTTGCCGAAAGGGTCGATCACCTCCAGCAGGCGGTCGCCCCAGGGCGCAACTTCAATCGACGGGTTGAGGTGGCGGTAGTCTTTCGCCGCCAGCTCCTCGTAAAAGCCATCAAGACCGCGCGTCGCCACAAATACCGTGCTGCCCGGACAGCAATCCCCGTGATGTTCAGTGAGATGCAGGGTGAGGTCTCCTTTTGAGACCTGCATGTAAATCGGCGTCCCTTCCTCGAAGCGGTGCTGCCAATCGACCGCGAACCCCAGATAGCCGACATAAAACTCCTCCGCTTTCTCCGGCGAAAAAATTCTGAGGATGGGAATCGTTTTGTCGAACGTCATAGGTCCCTCGGTGCAGCGTTAGAGCGGCGTACGCCGCTCTAGGTCTGGTTTCGGACGCAACGATATTGTATGTCCACTCCATTGCAAGACATTGACATAGGGAGACGAACGCCAATGCCCTTCAAACCCTTCGATCTTTCGGGCCGGGTGGTGCTGATCACCGGCGGCAATAGCGGTATCGGCCTCGGCATGGCAGAAGGCGTGGCGCAGGCTGGCGCGGATGTGTGCATCTGGGGTACGAATGACGAAAAGAACGCCAATGCATTGGCGGCCCTGAAACAGCACGGCACCAAGGTGGCTGCCAAGAAATGCGATGTCTCCGACCGCGGCGCGGTCGAGAAATGCTTTGCCGAAACGCTGGAAGAATTTGGCCGCGTCGACGGGTGTTTTGCCAATGCCGGCGCCGGCGCCCGCGGTACGCCCTATCACGACATGCCCGACGAGGAATGGCACCGGATCCTCGGCATCAATCTCTGGGGTGCCCATTATGTGCTGCAACAAGCGGCCGGCCACATGAAAGCCCGCGCCGACGACGGCGATGCGTTCGGGCGGCTTGTGGGCACGGCCAGTTTGGCTGCCATCTCCGGTCAGGCGCGCGGTGAGCATTACGCGGCCTCAAAAGGGGCACTCATCGCCATGGTCAAGGCGCTGGCGGTCGAATATGCCCGCTATAACGTCACGGCACACACTTTGCTGCCCGGGTGGGTCGAAACCGCGTTGACAGAGCAAACCTTCGCCTGGGACAAGTTCTCCGACAATGTCATGCCGCGCATTCCCATGCGCCGCTGGGGACAGCCGGAAGACTTCGCCGGCATCGCCGTCTATATCATGAGCGAGGCGAGCCAATACCACACAGCCGAAACCTTCTTGATCGACGGCGGCTATTTCGTCTTTTGAGGGGGCGACGCCCAATCCATCAGTTTTTAGCGCGGCGCCGCCAGCGAAGCCCGTGAGCAATGGCCAACAGACTAGCCCCTGCGACCGTCAGTATCGTTTCGAAATCGTGTAAAGCTTCGAGGAAAGCTGCCGACAAAAGAATAACCAGGGCTATCGTTGCGATGACGGAAAACGCGCGCTGGCCTTCGACAGGGCGAGTTTGAACGATTGCAATTGTCGTAATGAACAGGGCGGCCAAAACAAAAAGCTGATGCAACCACTCCGCCTCACCAAAAACACCCGCCATAGGCAAAACGACGGAAAGAAGCGGCAAGGAAAGACAATGCACAAGGCAGAGACCTGATAAGGCGACCGCGGAGATATCGAGCGCGTTGGGCGAAATAGCGGCGCGCCTCATTCACAATTTCCTATCATGCTTCTCCTGTCATCTGACCGAACTTCGGAAATGCGATGCTTCGGTTCAAGCACATGAACCCTTCGCGGATCTTCGAGCGTCTCAATCGCATCCAACACGAGGATCAGTCGGGTATCGCCTGTCTCGGCAATGGGGGGCGACCGGTGTCTAAGGTGGTTTGGCTTCCGGCTCGGCCATAGGTTGCCGCGTAACAGGATGGGGTCGCCGGTTCTAACATTGGAAATGTGACGAGGTTCGATGCCATCCGGCTGGACGCCGTATTGGGTACCCTTGCCGCGATAGGTACAAATCAATCGCGCCCGCACCATGTCCACGTGAAACTTGCGGCAGGCATCATCCGACACCACGTCGAAACGAAGCTGCAGGAAAGGGGTATTCATCACTTCGACGAAGGTGTCCGCAAGGAAGCACACATCGTCGATCAACCAATCGCGGTGCAGGCCGTTAGGTGTATTTGCGTCTTGGCAGACTTCGGTGACCACCGCGCGTGTTTCCTGAGGGGGCAGGATTGCGCGCACTGCCGGCAATCTTAAAGGTGAAAGACCGTCGATCCAGTTTTGAAAACCTTCGGGCATCTGACGTTGCCAGATCACACCGCCAACGCCGTCGCCGACAATGAGGCTAAGATCGCGGGCACGGTCCACTGTTTTGACCGGCTCCTGTGACGTACCGGTTATCGTTTGAATTGGGGGCGTCACCGGGCGGTTCCTATCGTGCACAAAATCAAACGTCAACATAGATGATCAGAAACGTTATAACATAACATTATTGTGCGGCAAGAGTGTTCGAGCCTGATCATGGCCTGGATCTTTGAGGGCCCTCAGCCGCATTTTTGACCCACACATCGCCAAAAGACGCCTCAACAACATCTATTGTGTCGCATTCCGGCTTAGGGTGGTTTCACCGACTGGCGCCCGCCAACGATCTACTTCTTCAACACCATCTTATCTTTGCGCGCCTTCTTGATGGTGCCGGAGAAGCTGAGGCAGGGGCGGCCTTCTGCGGTGACGATACCGCGCACAAAGATCAGCGATCCACCGGCGCGCAACACGTCACCGCGGGCTTCGATATATTCCCCTTCTTTGGGGCCATCCAAAAACTCGGAACTGAAGGCCACGGTTAGTCCGTAGACGTCGTCTCCCAGATGTTCGTGCGCAATGCCGAACAGGGCAAAATCGGCGAAGGTCATCAAGCATCCGCCATGCATGACGCCGCCGCCATTCATATGCCGCCGCTCGGCCCGAAAAGCACAAACAGGTCCCTGTTCGTCCACCGAAAAGGCAAACGGCCCCACCAAGTCGTGTTCGAACGGCTCGCCTTCCCAGGTGTGCCAACCTTCAAATTCGCCACTTTTGATGGGTGTGCCCCTCATACCGGCCCCTTTCTCATCTTGTTTGCCCGCTCGCCAGCCGGCCATCATTCTCGCCGCACATATACCCACGCGACGGATTTGGGAAGTCTCCGCAACGCCACAGGGCTCAATTTTGCACCCGGCGCCGCCGCAAATGCCCGATGGCCTGCTTGATTTTTGAGATGCCCCTGTCATTTAATACGAAATTCGTATAAATAGAGATTGCGCGAAGTGAAACGCTTGGCCTGCGGACGGCCTTCCGTCATTTGCCCTCCGCGCCGCCGGGAACACCGCCTATGACTAAGGACGCCGAAGCCCTTGCCGACAGCATTCACACCCTTTTGCGGGTATTTACCGTGAATGAAAAAATCTTTCCGCCTGCGGAGGGCCAGACCAAATATAACGGGATTGATTTTCAAACCCTGGGCTTTCTGTCCACCAACCCGGGGTGCCGGGCCCGCGATCTGGCCGACTATCTCGGCGTGGCGCCGACGACCGTTCAGTCCGCCCTTGACCGGCTGATCAAACGCGGTCTGGTGACCCGTAAGCCAAGCCCCAGCAGCGGGCGAGATGTGTCTCTTGAGTTGACGGACGATGGCAGAACCTTGCGTGCAGCCATTCGCCGTCAAGATTTATCGAATTGCGCTACCATGCTGAGCGCTCTGCCCAAAAGTGAGCGCGCGCGCTTCATTAAGAGCATACAGCGTGTGGCCGCCTCGATGGCCGACCGCGAAGCCCCCTCTTCCCCTCACCCCGAAAAAACGAGCTAAAGAGATGACGAAGCTTTCTTCATATCTTGCCGGCCGCGTAGCGGTCGTTACCGGCGGTGCCAATGGCATCGGCCTTGCCGCGGCAAAGCAGTTCAAAGCGCTGGGCGCCAAAGTTCTCATCGGCGACGTGCAGGAAGACGCCCTTGCCGCCGCCGGACAAGAAAACGGCTTCGATACGCAGCGCTGTGACGTGTCGCAAGAAAGCGACCTGAAACAGCTTGCCGAAACGGCGAAAGGCCTCGGCCCTATCGGCGTGGTGATGGCCAATGCGGGCGTTGCCCTTGGCGGCAAAGTCGAACATGTGCCGCTCTCGGAATGGCAACGGGTGCTGGACATTAATGTGGTGGGCGTGGTGCGCACCTTTCAGCCCTTCCTGGCCGACTTTATGGAGCAGCAAAACGGCCACATTGTCGTCACCGGCTCCAGCGCCGGATTGCGCAGCGATCCGACGGGCATGAATTGTCCGAACGCCACCTCAAAGAGCGCGCTGATCGGAATGACCCGTGGGCTCCACAATTATCTCGAACCCCACGGTGTGTCGGTCCACCTGCTGGCACCACGCATGACCGATACGGCGTTTCCGCGCAAAGCGCTGGGTTGGGGGCGCAAGGGCTCGCGCGTCGCCGGCGACTACGATATCGGCGAAGCAGACACCCCAGACCAGGTCGCCGAGGCGCTTGTGACGGGCATGGAAGCCGACGACTACCTCATCAGCTTGATGCCGGAAACCAAAGACGTGCTGCGCCAGTTTGCCGATACGCTGCGCCCCTGATCGAGGGTTTTTCGGCACAAATTCAGCACATCACCATACGAGAGCGGCGGACGGTGAAATGGGGACCTATATCGAGGGCCTCCAAAAGGCGGGCATCGACTGAGCCACCACCTGTTCAACGGGGCCGACCGACACCTGCCCGCAGCTCAGATTGGTTTTGGCACCGCTTTGCCGCTCAGGGTAATCTTTTAGGATCGAATCACCGTCGCCACCTGCGAGATCTTCGCCCGTGTCCGAAGAAACCGATCAGCCCTTTGCGTTCACCGACCTGCTGGCCGATGAAGAATTGCTGGGGCAAGCGCAACAGCTTGTCGCCTTAGCGCGCGAAAACATTCTGACACTGAGTGTTGCGATTGAACTGGCACTGGTCGCGGCGGTGTTTGTGGTCGCGGCGTTCGTCAGCCCCCGCCTCAAAAATCTGATCAACACATCCGTGATGCCCCACATCTCGGGCGAGGGCCTGCGCCGGGCCGTTTATGCCGTGAGCGTGGTGATGGTGCCCATTGCCATGCTGGTGCTGCTGAACGTGGTGTCCATGGCCCTGACCTTGGCGGGTCAACCCACGGGCTGGGTGGATGCCGCGCTCAGCCTGATCACGGCGTGGATCGTCATCCGCCTGGTCACACTGATCATCCGTTCACGGTTTTGGTCGCGTGTGGCGTTTTATGTGGTGTGGCCCATCGCAGCGCTGGATGTGTTCGGCATTTTGGACGATGTGGTGCTGTATTTGGAGGGGTTGGCCATTCCCCTGGGCGCCACGGCGGACGGTGACACCCGGCAGATAACGGCCCTCGACGTGGTGCGCGGCTTCATTGCGTTCGTCTTGTTCTTCTGGATCGCCAATCTTCTGAGCCGGTTCCTGTCGCACCGGATCTATCAGATCGAAGAACTCACCCCGTCGCTGCAAACGCTGATCGTCAAGATTTTAAACATCTTACTGCCGGTCCTGGCGGTCTTCGCGGCCCTGCAGCTCATCGGCGTCAATCTGGCCGCCCTGGCGGTGTTCTCAGGCGCCGTCGGCCTGGGCATCGGTCTTGGCTTACAACGCACCGTCGCCAATTTGATCGGCGGCTTCACGCTGGTGGCCGACCGCAGCATCAAGCCGGGCGATGTGGTGACCGTGGGCGACACATTCGGCTGGGTGACGTCATTGGGGGCACGCTATGTGTCGATCCGCACGCGGGACGGCACCGAACACCTGGTACCGAACGAAGATTTCATCACCCACGGCGTGATCAATTGGAGCCACCAGGACCGGGCCGTGCGCATTCGTGCACCGTTCGGCGTGTCTTACGGCACGGAGGATTTGCGGTTCATCCAGCAATTGGCCCAAGACGCCGCTGCCAAAGTGGAACGCGTGCTGGAACATCCGAAACCGGTCTGCAATTTGGTGGGCTTCGGCGACAGTTCCGTGGATTTCGATTTGCGGTTTTGGATCAGCGATCCGCAAAAAGGTGTGGGCAATGTGCGCAGCGAAGTGTTTTTGAACGTCTGGGACGCTCTGAAGGAAAACAATGTGGAGATCCCCTTCCCGCAGCAGGACGTTCACATCAAATCCGGGGGCGATGCCGTGCCGGCCGCAGATCTGCCATCCGCCGCCTCCGCCGGGTAACCGCCGTCACGCGGCCCGATGCCGGCGCGCCGCGTGTGGGCGACACCCATTTCCGGCTCACCCATCGCACACCGCAAGAGGTCTATAAGACGTGGAAGTCGGAGGGGCTGGTCTCCAGCCTGCTGTCCGACACGGACGAGAACGCCTTTCTCGCCGGCGATCAAGAGTGGACGCTGTTTCGCGCCGCCCACGGACAAATTTTCGAGTTCGGTCCCACACAAGCGACCCGCGCCGGCAATCACGGCATTTATATTTGGACCGATCCGGCACAAGTGGGTGCCATCGCCCAGGATTTTTGCACCGAATTCGGTATGGAGCGGGAAGGCACTTTCGACTTTTACGGTCAAGCCGACGCGCAGCGGTTGGTGCGCCCCGCGCCCGGGATTACCATCAGCCTGCTGACCCCCAAGCCCGGCGGCACGGTGGCGCCGCGCTGGTCGGAAGACATTTTCCTGGAAGCGGGCTATTCCCATTTCCGCCTGGGATCTCCCGACAAAGCGCATACCCGCACGGTCACCAAAGAAGCCTTTCCCGATGGCGGCGATGTGTCTTTCGTTTACTTCCACGACAGCTATTTGGAGCTGGTGCAGATCAATGAGGACGACCCCGCCCTCGCGGCATAGCTCTCTCTGTCATCCCGTGCGCGATGCAACAGCTTGGTGTTGCGTCGCAGACACGGGATCTCGCAAAGGTGATTGGATCCCGGGTTAATCGAGTCCTCTAAGACAAAGAAGCCGTGCCCCGCCCGACGATCCACGGCAGGTCGAGCAAGGTTTTGATGCCCGCATCGGCCGCCACCACATAAGGGATGGCGTTGACGGCGTGCATCCCCGTCGCCATCAAGCCGTCATTGATCCAATCTCCTTTGAATTCCACATGCATGCGCGGTTCGCCGCTGATCGTGATCGAATGGTCGCCTTGGGGCCAATCGGGTGCAACGCTGCCATGCATGCGCCAAACGGTTTCATGCACAATAACCTTTTGGCCGCCTTTGATGCCCGCCCATTCCCAGTGCTGACCGGCAATGGTTCCCTTACGGACCAAGCCCGCGGCGGTCTTCAGATCGTCCGGCGCCGGCGCGCGGCTGGTGGTTTCGGAAATCTCATCCAGATCGAGGCCCAGCCCATCGGCAATCATTTGCACGTTTTCGCGGAACAAGCCGGTCAGCCAATATCTGTAGCGCTCGATGTCTTTGGCGAAATCGTCCTCGGTTTTCCCGAAGCCCATCATGTCGAACATAATTTCCGGCGACGGATAAAATTGAAAATTGGTGATCTCACGCACATAGATCTGTTCGATACGTTTCGACAGGGCCGACATGGTGAGCGGCAGCACGTCGCCCATCCAACCCGGGTTCAGACCCGTGGAATGAAAGGTGGTGTCGCCGCGCCGGCACGCTTCTTCCAGCCGGTGGGTCACCTCTTCCCCATAGACCTTCGGATACATGTACCCCACCGTGGTGATTACGTTCTTGCCCGCCGCCAGCAGCTTGCAGAACGTGTCGAGATCGGCGTGCCGGTCGTCCCCATAGACGAGCGACGGCAACGGCGTATGGATCACCACATCCGCTTCCGTGTGCAACAGATCAGCCAGGGTGTTAGTGGCCGCAACACCCAGTGGCGCAATGCCGGCGATGGTGCCCGCATCCTGCCCGGCCTTATCGGCCCCGTAGACATAGAGCCCGGCCAGCGCCAAGTCGGGCCGTTCCGCCACCGCCCGGATGACGTTCTTGCCCACATTGCCGCTCGACCATTGGATGACTTTCGTGACCACGCGCACCTCCCTATGGTGTGAGTATGTCCGCCATCCTAGCGCGTTCGGCGCGTGCCGGAAGTCCCTTCCCGGTGCATCCGTGATAGGATGGCGGCTGACTTGGTCAGGAGTCCCCGTTGAAACAAACTGCCATACGACCCGCTCGGCTAGAAGACCTTAAAGCCCTCTGGCGGCTTTATGAACAACTTGACGAGCTGCATCGCCAAGCGCGGCCCGAACTTTTCCGGGTGCCGCCGGGTGACCGCCGGCCTTTGAGTTTTCTCGAAGAACGCATCAACGGGGCCGGTGCCGCCACGTTCGTGGCAGAGCGGGACGAAGCACTGCTGGGCCTTGCAACCGTCATCCTGCGCGACAAGCCGGAAACCCTGGTCCAGCAGAAACAGCATTATGCGGAAATCGATGAGATCGTTGTGGATGCAGACCAACACCGGCAAGGAATCGCCACCGCCCTGCTGGACGCTTGCCTGAGCTGGGCCCGGCAACAGCCTGGCGTGCACAAGGTCAAGCTCAGCGTGCACGAGTTCAATGACGGCGCCCGCCGCTTCTATGAAGAGAAAGGTTTCGCAACAGCCTACCGCCAGATGGAGTTGGAGCTTTAGCGCTCTGACTAAGATCCTTGTCGTACGCCCTCCGCCAGTTAAACCGGTGAACGACGCGCGGAAGGCAATCATCTTCGCCACATTAGTCTGAAGGGTGTGCTATACTTTTATTTGAGGGAGGCTCGGAAAGCTGAGGAGCGGTCCATGGCCTCGCAGGCGTTTACGGTGTTTCAGGCCCGTTTTTATGCGGGCCTTTCGTGTTTTTGCGCCCTAGCCAAGGGGGGTCTCCGCCGGAAACGGGGATCTACCCCATGCGCCCATCTATTTTTGGATTGGCCGCCCCTTATCCGCTCATCCCGACCGTTGTTGATTGGCTTAAACCATCCCGCTCCCCCGTCCCGTGAACCATGTCCTCGGGCCGCGCAACGCGCGGACCCGGGGGCACCCCAAGGGACCCTCGCTCGGGTGGTTGGGAGGGAGAGCGGGATGGCTAAGTCCGCAACCAACCGATGGATTGACCTATGTCAATCGCAAATTACAACATGCGTGGCAAAATTCGGCTCATGGGCCCAGCCGAGAAATCAAGCGGCGGGCGTCTCTCACGGGAGGAGAGTTCAAATGACCGAGACCATCACCGGCACAAACCGATCCGCCGGGATCACCTATCTGGAACTATTGGATCAAGACAGCCACCCGGTGCGCCCGATCATGCGCGCCGACAGCCCCATGGAACCCGGCCCCACCAAGGTGCCGGTGGAACGCTATTTCTCGAAGGAATTCCACGACCTGGAAGTGGAAAAGGTGTGGAAGCGCGTCTGGCAAATGGCTTGCCACGAAGACGACATTCCCGACGTGGGCGACCACCATGTCTACGACATCGCCAATCTGTCGTTCCTCATTGTACGGACGGCTGAGGACGAATTCAAAGCCTATTGGAATGCCTGTCTGCACCGCGGCCGGCAATTGAAGGAAAAGAGCGGCAAAAAGGCCTACGCCTTCCGCTGCCCGTTCCATGGCTGGGCGTGGAACCTGGACGGGTCCATCATGCAGATCCCCTGTCAGTGGGATTTCCCAAGCGTGGACCCAAAGGAATACGCCTTGCCGGAAGTGCAGCTGGACCGTTGGGGCGGCTTCATTTTCATCAACCCGGATGAAAACAACACCCAATCGTTGAATGATTATCTGGGGAATTTGTCGGACCAATTCACCCTGTTGCCTTATGAAAAGCGGTACAAGGTCGCCCATGTGGCGAAGGTGTATCGCTGCAACTGGAAAGTGGCACAAGAAGCCTTCAGCGAAGCCTATCACGTGATTGCCACGCACCCGACGATCTTGGAAACGATCGGCGATGCCAACACAAAATATGACGTGTTCGGAAATTATTCCCGCGCCATGTCGCCAAACTTCACGCCCAGCCCGCATCTGGCGAATATGCCGAAATACGACCATTTGCCCGATGCCATGCTGTACAAGAAGTTCCGCCACCCGCTGTCGGGCCATGTCTATGAGCGGGGCGAAGACGGTTATGTCCATGTGACCAACGGCAAGGGCACGGTCAGCAAGTTCACCGCCGGCGGGGATTGGGTCGAAGGCGACATCCGCAATGCGGATCCGAATTTGTGCGATTGGATCGGCGGCATGCAATTGCCGGATGCGGACAGCGTGCCGTCCCCCGACCCGTACGACGTGCCCGAAGGCACCAATGTGCGGGCGGCCATGGCGGAAGGCCCCCGCAATGCCTTGCGCGATGTGATGGGCGACAAGGTGGAAGAGATCAGCGACGCGGAACTGCTCGACTCGATCTACTTCACCGTCTTCCCCAATTTCCACCCATGGGGGTCGTTCAATCAGATCGTCTATCGTTTCCGTCCGTATGGGGACGATCCGGATATGTGCATTCACGAATGCATGTATTTCGCGCCGGCACCGAAAGGCGACAAGCGGCCGCCCGCCGCCCCGATTCACTGGCTGGGCGTGGACGACGATTGGTGCGAGGCGCCGGAACTGGGCATGCTGGCCAAAGTGTTCAACCAGGATGTGGTGAACATGCCCTATGTGCAAAAAGGCCTGAAAACCATGAAGCAGCCTTATGTGATCTTCGCGGATTACGGCGAAACCAAACCGCGGCATTTCCACAAGCTGCTCAATGAGTGGATCGAGAAGGCGTAAATGGACCCACCCCGTTTCGGGGGTAATCGAGGGACCACGAAGACGCGATCACCGGCCCTGGGCAGGCGCGCCGAGAAGGCGCCTGCCCGGGTATTGGTTCGGTATGACCTTGCCGTCGGCCGCCACCACTTGGCCGCCGACGATCACCGTGGCGTCGGCCAGAAAATCTTCCCAGACCGTCATAATGGTGCCGCCGCGAAAGCCCACATTGCGCAGGACGGTCCAAAGGGCGTCGATCATTCCGGTTCCTTTCTGGCGAGGTATACGGTTTGAGTGAACGGCTTATTGTCTTGCAACGGATTATTGAAGGTGACGGTTTCCGCCCGCGCACGACCGAACACGCGGGTCAAGCGATCGGTAAACCGCTGATCCGGCAAATCATTGGACCACAGACCCATCACGCCGCCCGGATGAAGATGGTTCGCCAGCCGTGTCAGGCCCGCTTCGGCGTAAAACCCTTCGCTGCGGTCATCGAGCAGCATGTCCGGCGCATGATCGATATCGATCAAGATGGCGTGAAACCGGCGCCCCGGCGTTCCGGGATCGAACCCGGCCTCCGACGCGGCCATGGCAAAAAAATCGCCCTGGACAATGCGGCACCGGCCATCCGCCGACAAGGCGGGGGTGAGCGGCACCAACCCGTCCGCATGCCAATCAATCACTGCCTCAAGAAATTCGACCACCAGCAGCGACCCCACGCGATCATGGCGCAGCACCTCTTGTGCCGTGTAGCCCAGCCCGAGGCCACCGACGACCACATCCAATTTATCCCCGGCGAGGTCGGCAATCCCGATCCGGGCGAGCGCTTCCTCGGATTCGGTAAACAGGCTCGACATGAGATGTTCATCACCCAAGAGGATCTCGTAAACATCCCGATCCAGCGAGAGAATGCGCCGCCGGCGCAAACTGATCGGCCCGATGGGTGTCGGCCGGTAGTCAATTTCTTCGAAAAGCGCGCTCATACACCGACCTTAGTCGGCTTTCGCCTCCGCCCGCAAATCGAGCCACGCCGCTTCCTGCGCCGTCAGGTCGACGGTCAGTGCGTGAAAGGAAGATTTGGTTTCGGCGATGGTGCGCGGGCCAATCAAGGCAAAGGGCGCAAAGGGCTGCGCCAAAACATAAGCAAGCGCGATATGAACCGATTCCACACCTTTCTGTGCGGCCAGGGCATAGCATCGTTTACGGCGTTCAAAATTCGCGTCGGAATACCAAGCGTTGACCAGTTCCGGATCGTCGCGCTTATCCGGTCCCGCCCTATCTGTGAAAAAGCCCCTTGCCTGCGACGACCAGCACATCAGCGCCACATCTCTATCGTTCAGCCAGGTCCGGTACCTGTCCTCCGAGGCGGCAATGCACCCTTCCCATACGGGATTTTCCATGCGCGCCAGGCTGAAATTGTTAGAGACGGCCTCAAACCCCAACAAGCCTTTGGACGCCGCATAGGCGTTCGCCTCGTCGATCCGCTCGGCCGTCCAGTTGGACCCGCCATAGGCCTTGATACGCCCCGCCGCCACATGCTCATTAACGGCGTCGACAAATTCGCCGACCGGTACGTCCAAATTATCCCGGTGCAGGAAGTAGACATCCACATAATCTGTCTGCAGACGGTCGAGAGACTCGGTCAATTCAGGCGTCACGGTTTGCGGGAAACAATTGGGGCTGTGCGCCCCCTTACCGATCACCACCAAATCGTCGCGCATGTCCCGATTGGTCATCCATTGCCCCAGCAGTTTCTCCATAATGCCGAGGCCATAAAAATGGGCGGTATCGAAACAGGTCCCCCCGCGTTCGACAAAATCGTCGAACATGATCGCGGCGTGTGGCATGGTTACTTGGTTGTCGCAGCCCATTACCAGACGCGAAATCTGTTTGTTCACCCTGCCGAAACTGCGATAAGGCATTGCACCGTCCCGCTTCATCTGCAACGGACCGCCATGCACCGTGCGGGTTACCGCTTTGGGGCGCTCCGCATCGTAGGTCAGCTTGATCTGCGCACGCCACGCGTCGAGTGTGGCCATATTGCCCAGCGTGTCGTCCCAAGTCATCTCGGCCGCTTGCCTTTCACCGGAGGCAATCGCATCCGCAATCACCTCAGCCTCAATGGCGTAGAGGTTACGTTTTTCGTCCGTCTTGAGGCTTTCAGGTTCTTTCCCATGTGGGATCAACACGACTTCGCCGAACGCGGTGCCGTGCTGCGCGGGATGCCAGGGCGCGGGCATATGAAGCTGCCCCTTACTCCCGAAGACCGTCACCGTGTTGTCGAGCCACACGGACACGGCGGTGGCCGTTTGCGCGACGATACCGTTTTCGAATTGCA